>NZ_JBQOIF010000002.1:0-310810 GCF_052665395.1 Stenotrophomonas sp. 3(2025)
GGAAGTGAAACGTAGCTGCGCCGATGGTAGTGTGGCCTAAGCCATGCGAGAGTAGGTCATCGCCAGGGTTTATACCCAAAACCCCGCTGCTCACGCAGCGGGGTTTTTCTTTGTGCACGAGAAACCCAGGGTAGTGCTGGCCACTGGCCGGCAACCAGGTGCAGCCGCGTGGTGTTCATGAGGTTCCCGGCCAGCGGCCGGCACTACCGGAACTCGATACCCACGCGTAGATGCGGCGCCCAGGCGGTGCCGCATTCTTTGGAGCGCAGCAGTTGGCGGAGATGCTTCGCCGCAGTGGCAGGTGCCCCCGACCCTCACCATCGTGTCGCGGGCAGCCTTGAACGGATTGCGTTCGTACTCGTTGAGCCGACGAACCCTGCCGCTAACCACGCCCAACAAAAAGGCGGCGCCCTGCGGGCGCCGCCTTCCATGCAGCAGACGCAGGCCCGGATCAGTCGATCAACGCGGCCTCGCGCCGGCGGAACACCGATACCGCCTGGTTCAGTGCACCGGCCTGCGACTGCAGTTCACGTGCCGCCGCAGTGGCTTCTTCCACCAGCGCCGCGTTCTGCTGCGTGGCCTGGTCCATCTGCACCACCGTCTGGTTGATCTGCTCGATACCGGAGGACTGCTCCTGTGACGCCGCCGAGATCTCGCGCATGAGGTGGCTTACGTTCTCCACGCCGCCAACGATGCCCTGCATGCGCTGTCCGGCATCGGCCACCAACTGGGCGCCCTCGCCGACCTGACGTCCTGCCTCGTCGATGAGGACCTTGATCTCCTGGGCCGCCGCCGCCGATCGCTGCGCGAGCACACGGACCTCGCTGGCGACGACCGCGAACCCGCGTCCCTGTTCGCCGGCGCGTGCCGCTTCAACCGCTGCGTTGAGCGCGAGGATGTTGGTCTGGAAGGCAATGCCGTCGATCACGCCGGTAATGTCGCCGATCCGCTTCGACGCGCCTTCGATGGCCTGCATGGTGTCGACCACCCGCTGCATGGCGTGGTTGCCATCACTGGCTGCGCCCTGGGTGGAGGCGGCCAGCTCGCTGGCCTGTCGCGCATGCGCCGCATTCTGGCGCACGGTGGCGGTCAGCTCCTCCATCGAGGCGGCCGTTTCCTGTAGATGAGCGGCCTGTCGCTCGCTGCGCTCGGACAGCGCGCCGTTGCCGGCGGCGATTTCGCTGGCCGCTGTGCTGATGGTGGTGGCGCAGTGCTGGATGTGGCCGACCATGCGCGCCAGCTGGCCGGCGGTGGCGTTGGCATCGCGCTGGATGGCGGCGAACGCGCCGTGGTACTCGCCCTGCATGCGACGGTCGAGATCGCCGTTGGCCATCGCCGAAAGCATCTGCCGGACTTCGTCGACAGTGCTGCCCAGTGTGTCCAGCAGCTGGTTGATGCCCCCGGTCAGGCCGTCGAGGAAGCTGGCGCCTTCGCTGGCCTGCAGGCGCTGTTCCAGATCACCCTGCGCGGCGGCATCGACAATCCCGGCGACGGCATTCTCCAGCGTCAGTTCGTGGGTACGGTCATGCCATTCCACCGCAAAACCCAGGCGCGCGCCCTGTGCGTCGAACACTGGGGTGACGACCTGGGCGAAGTGCACCGGCCCGATCCGCACCTTGCCGTTGTGTGTCGCCTGCAGCCCATTGAGGATGCCGCGGATGCGGTCAGGGTTGGCATGGAAGCGATGGATGCTGCTGCCAACCAGCCGCTCGGCGTCGAAATCGGGGAAGGCCTGGCGCAGCGTGGCCTGCTGGTTGCGCAGCAGCGCCACCACCGAGCGGTTGACGTAGCGGATGACGTGATCGTTGTCTGCAATCATCATCGCCGTGCGTGAGGCATCCAGTGCCTTGCGAATCTGCGCGTTCTCGGCGTGTACCTCGGCCTCGCGGCCGCGCTGTGCCTGCACATGGCGTGCGGTATCGGCCAACGCGTGGGCCAGTGAGCCGGGCGCGTAGCTGCGTGCGTCGGTGTGTGCGCCGAGGTCGGCGCCGGTGGCGATGTCGCGCGCCAATGCCGCCAGGCGGTGCGGCCCGTGACCCAGCGCTTCGCTCTGTTGGCGCAGGCGTGCGGCGGTCTGGCCCAGCACCAGCGTCAGCACCGCCAGGGCCATGCCATTCAACAGCGGCGGCAGGACGGCCGCCCCATCAGGCAACGGCGCCAGCAACGCACTGACACCCACGGCGCCGGCCAGCCACAACGGCATACGGTCACGCTGGATGAGCAGCACGCCCAGCAGCAGCGCGATGGGCAATGCGGCATTCCATCCGCTGATATGGCAAAGCAGGCTCAACTGCAGCGCCAGCACGACGGCCAGGCCGTTGCGCGCGAGCGCATGGCCGGCCTGGCGCCAGCCCAGCCAGGCGGCTGGCAGCACCGCGGTGGCAACGGCGCTCGCAGCGGGCACCGACGTGCCGCGCACGGCCAGTACAAGGCCGATCGCTGCCAACACGCCGCTGCCCAGCAGCAGGCGACGATCGCTCCGCTCGGCCAGCTGTTGCAGATAGGGGAGGCGGCCCTGGTCGGGCGGGCGGGAGGACGCAATGGACATCGGCAACTCCTGGATCAACGGACGGCAACGACCCTGCAACGCCCTGCGCGGGTGAGCGCGACGACGGCATGGCCGGGGAATTCGGGGAATGCGGCGCAGGCAGCGACGCGGAGGACGGACACCGTGGCCACATCCTGTGGATGACGGTGCAGCAGACGGGACATGCGGACTTCCTTGCAGAACCAGGAACGAGCCGCAGGCACAAAGGGCCTGCGTGCTGTGGACGCAGGCGCCCACTACCGTTCTATCGGCCGCACTGGCGCAGAGTGAAGTGCGCGCGGCCGACGATGGTCAGCGTGCGTTGGCGTTTTCGCTCAGGAACGCATTGATGACGGCGGCGATTCGTGCCGGGTGTTCCATGTGCAGGTGATGGTTGCCGGGGAATACCGCCAGGCGGCCATCACGCAGATGCTGCAGGCGCTCGCTGCGCATCGGTTCGGGATAGTACGACTGTGCAGGCGTGGCATAGATCACCTGGGTCGGACAGGTGATGGCCTGCAGCAGGTTGTCGATCTGGCCTTCGCTGAGGCGGATCGCGGTGGGCAGCATCAGGCGCGGATCGCTGCACCAGCGATAGCCGCCTTCGACCGGCTCGACACCGCGTTCGACCAGCAGGCGCGCGCAGCCTTCGCTGAGCTGGTTGGTCATCATCCGCGCCCGGATCGGTGCGGCCAGATCCGGGAACACGCGCAGCTGCTTGCGTGCCAGTGCCCGGGTGGCGTCGACGTGCTCGCGCAGGCGGCTGGCGGTCTCTTCTTCCGGCCCGCGCAGGCCGCCGAGTGCCTCGATGGCGACCAGCCGTTCGATGCGATCACTGACCGCTGCGGTGAGGCTGGCGATGCCGGCACCCATCGAATGGCCGATCAGGGTGAACCGGTCCCAGCCCAGTGCATCGGCGACATCGAGGACATGGGTGATCGCTGCTGGCGTGGTGTACACCGCCCCGATCGGCAGATGCGCGCTGTGGCCGTGCCCGGGCAGATCGATCGCCACCAGGTCCAGGTGCGGAAGATGCGGCGCCAGCGGTACGAAGCTGGCCGCATTGTCGAGCCAGCCGTGCAGGGCCAGCACCCGCGGACCCTCACCCGGCCGGCGCAGGCCGGCGACGCGGACGCCCGCGACCGGCAGCTCAAACGGCTGCAGGCTCATGCCAGCGAGGCCACGGCCAGCCGAGCCAGTGCGCGAGCGTGTTCCGGTGCGGCGTTGAGGCAGGGGATGTAACGCATCTGCGCGCCGCGCTCGGCCAGTGTTTCGGTGAAGCCCATGGCGACTTCTTCCAGTGTTTCCAGGCAGTCGGTGGCAAACCCGGGGCAGACGACGTCGATCTGCTTCACCCCCGCTTCGGCCAGCTCCCACAGGCTGGGCTCGGCGTAGGGCTGCAGCCAGCGTTCGCGGCCGAAGCGCGACTGGTAACCCATCTGCCAGTCGTCCGCGCCCAGGCCCAGTGCTGCGGCGATCGCGCGTGCACTTGCCTCGCAGCGCTGCGGATAGGGATCGCCTGCATCGGCAAGGCGCTGCGGAATGCCATGGAAGGAGAACATCAGCTTCTGGCCGCGACCCTGCTGCTGCCAGTAGCGCTGGATCGAGCCGGCAACGGCGGCGACCCAGTCCGGATCGATCGAATAGTCCTGCACCAGGCTGACGGTGACCTGCGGGTTCCTGCGCTGCCAGGCATCCACACGATCCTCGACCGAGGCCGTGGTGGTGGTCGAATACTGCGGATACAGCGGCAATACCACGATGCGGCGCACGCCCTCGGTGGCCAGCCGATCCAGTTCGGTGGTGAGCGCGGGTTCGCCGTAGCGCATCGCGTGGCGTACGCGCAGCGTCGGCAGCAATGCCTGCATCGCCTGCGCCAACTGGCGGGTGTGGACCATCAGCGGCGAGCCTTCCGGCAGCCACACCTGGGCGTACTTGGCGGCTGAACGGCTGCTGCGCAGCGGCAGGATCAGACCGCGCAGCAGGGGCTGCCACAGCAGTGCCGGCAGCGAGACCACGCGCCGGTCGGACAGGAATTCGGCCAGATAACGGCGAACGGCGGGAGCCGTCGGCGTCTCGGGCGTGCCTAGGTTGACCGCCAGTACGGCGGTATCGGGTGCGTCGAGCATGGGCAGTATTGTCGCCGATTCCGCTGTCACGTCGGCATGCAGGGTTCGGATGGATGTCATCGATGAGGCCAATATGAGCAGGCAACGCTCATTGGGGATTCATCACAACACTACTAATTTCAGTCACTTGCTATATCTTCCTATGGACTGACTTCTGGAGCCTGCCATGCGTCGCCCGATCCAAGCCCTGCTGATCGCCGCCAGCCTGCTGTCCAGCCAGGCCATGGCCGGACCGCAGGAAGACCAGCGCGCCCGCAACGCGGTGCGTGTACTGGCTGAAATCCAGGGAATCCCTGAACAGGGCATTCCGGACAAATTGCTCGACGAAGGCCGCGCGGTCATCGTCATTCCCGACACGATCAAGGCCGGTCTGGTGATCGGCGGCCGTCGTGGCCACGGCCTGATGTCGGTGCGCATGCCCAATGGTGCGTGGTCCAACCCGGTATTCATCAAGCTCACCGGCGGCAGCATCGGCTTCCAGGCCGGTGTGCAGTCCTCCGACGTGGTGCTGGTGTTCCGCAACGACCGCAGCCTGGACAACCTCGTCAACGGCAAGTTCACCCTCGGCGCCGATGCCGGCGTGGCCGCCGGTCCGGTGGGCCGCAATGCCGCGGCCGCCACCGATGGCCAGCTGAAGGCCGAGATCTGGTCGTGGTCGCGCGCCCGTGGCCTGTTCGCCGGCGTCGCCCTGGATGGGGCGATCCTGCAGATCGACGATGCCGCCAACCTCGACGCGTACGGCAGCAACACCACCCCGCGGATGATCTTCGAGGGCCGCGCGGCTGGCTCGCCGTCCATGGATGTGGTCGCTTTCCGTGATCGCCTGGAAGAGGCGACCTACGCGGCGCGCAACAACCGCAATGGTGGCAATGACGCACCGCGTACGGCGGCCGCTGCAGCGCCTGCCCCGCAGCCTGTTCAGGCAGCGCCGGCGGCACCCGCTGAAGCGACCACGGCGCCGCTGCAGGCCGTGCCGCAGACCCCGCCGCCGGCCCAGCAGGGTTTCCAGCCGGTCAACGACGGTGAAATCCGCACTGAAACACTGGGCAACAACTGACTTTCGTCACGCGCGCCGGCTAACAGCCGGTGCGCTATGCTCGGCAATCTGATCACTAACGTAACGAGCGACTTATGGGCAGTTTCAGCATCTGGCATTGGTTGGTCGTGCTCGCCATCGTCCTGCTGGTGTTCGGCACCAAGCGCCTGACCAGTGGTGCCAAGGACCTCGGCTCGGCGGTCAAGGAATTCAAGAAGGGCATGCACGACGACGACAAGCCGAACGCGCAGTTGGGCGACGAGTCGCGCAGCCAGGACGCCTCGCGCACCGCGCAGGACGAGCACGACCGCAAGCCGCGTTGATCCGGAGCGGTTGCGGTGTTTGATATCGGCTTCAGCGAACTGCTGGTGATCGCGGTTGTCGCCCTGGTGGTGCTCGGACCTGAGCGCCTGCCCAAGGCGGCCCGTTTCGCCGGGCTGTGGGTACGCCGCGCGCGCAATCAATGGGATTCGGTCAAGCAGGAACTGGAACGCGAACTGCAGGCCGAAGACATCAAGCGGCAGATGCAGGACGTGCGCCAGGGCATGCAGGACACCGAGAACCAGCTGCGTGCCAGCGGCGAAGCCATGCGCCGCGAAGCCGAGCAGATGCAACAGCACAGCGACACCCTGGCGCAGCAGGTGCGTGCACCGGCCCCGGCCGAACAACCCCCCCATCTGGCGGATGCGCCCGAGCCGGGGGTGGCGTCGACTGAAGGTGCAGCCATTACGCCCGCCACCGCTGACGCTGCGGGCGATGCCGTTGCTGATGCCCCGGCAGAAACGCCTGCGCGCACGGAGCGCCCGTCATGAGCGAACACGACTTCGGCGAAAGTTCGCTGGTGGAACACCTGGTTGAACTGCGCTCGCGCCTGGTGCGTGCGCTGCTGGGGCTGGGCGTTGTGCTGCTGGGCCTGCTGCCGTTCACCCAGAAACTTTACAACGCACTGGCCGAGCCGCTGATCTCGCAGTTGCCCAATGGGCAGACGATGATCGCCACCAACCCGGCCGGCGCCTTCTTCGCGCCGTTGAAGCTGACGTTCTTCGTGGCCCTGTTCGTGGCCGTGCCATGGCTGCTGTACCAGCTGTGGGCCTTCGTCGCGCCGGGCCTGTATGCACGCGAGAAGCGTCTGGCGATGCCGTTGCTGGTCTCCTCGGTGCTGCTGTTCTACACCGGCTGCGCCTTTGCCTATTTCCTGGTGCTGCCGGCGGTCTTCCACTTCCTCACCACCTTCAGCCCGGAAGTGATCGCGATCACGCCGGATGCGAATGCCTACCTGGATTTCGTGCTGGCGATCTTCTTCGCCTTCGGCGGCAGCTTCGAGCTGCCGGTGGCGATGGTGATCCTGGTGCTGCTGGGCTGGATCACGCCGCAGCAGTTCAAGGAAGGACGCGGCTATGCGATCGTCGGCATCTTCGTGCTCGCCGCGATCCTGACCCCGCCGGACGTGGTGTCGCAGCTGATGCTGGCGATCCCGATGTGCCTGCTGTACGAGCTGGGCATCCACGCCGCGCGCTGGCTGGTGCCGTCTTCGGTGGTCAAGAAGCCTGCGGCCTGATCCCCGGTAGCGCCAGGCCATGCCCGGCGTTCGTGGGGAGGTGACATCCATCCGCCGGGCATGGCCCGGCGGCGCTACCGTTGAGCCCCGCTCAAGCGTGGAAGACGTCGTTGGCAGGCGGCGACTGTGGCACCGGCGGTGCGCCGCGGCTGCCGCGATGCACGAACATCTGCTTCCAGGCCGCATAGACGGCGCCGACATACAGCGGCATCAGCACCGTGGTGAACACCAACTGCGCGATGAAGGCCGCCGCCAGCGGGCCGCCCAGCAGCATGCCGAGCTGGACCACGATCACGAACAGCACATAGACGCAGAACGCGGCGATCAGGCCGAGCACGGTGAACACGGCGGTGGCGCCGATGTTCTCGATGCAGCCCTGCAGGCTCAGGCGAAGCGCGTGCATGCCGCTCTGGCGGTCGAACACCACCAGTGCCGGCTGGGTGAACATCGCCAGGGTCAGCGCCACGGCGGTGCAGAACACCAGCAGCATCCACAGCGCGATGCGCTGCGCGGGCAGGTTGGCGACCAGTTCGGCGGCGGTTTCCGGACTGATCTGCTGCCCGCTGCGGCCGAGTTCCTGCATCTTGGTCATGGTGTCGCTGAAGGCGGTGAAGCCCTCGCGGCCGATCATCAGGTACAGCAGCGCGCCCAGCAGCAGCACGGCCAGCACCTGGATCGCCAGCGGCACCAGCAGGTGGCTGACACGACGGTCGCGGATCGGCTGCAGCAGATGGGTGGCCAGGCCGGGACGGCCCTGGTCGATCTCACCCATGGCGTACAGCATGCCGCCGAACATCACCGGTGAAATCACCAGCGTCATCATCTGCAGGGCCAGGCCGGCGGTGCCGGGCAGCATCGTCCCCAGCAGGGTGACCACCCAGTTCACCAGCAGCCAGGTCAGGCCGATCCGGGCCAGCTGCAGCGGCGCACGCCGATACAGCGAGAACGTATCCAGCAACCACTGGGCGCCCGCCGAGGCTGGCAGCTTGCGAATCTCTTTCATGGACATCCGGGGGGGGACAGGAGGGGCCGGGCGGTATGCCCGTGCCGCCGATTATCCCTGTTTTGCCATCGGCTGGGCTGAAGACAGCCGGGCCTGGCGGACAAAGCGCCGCAACAGCTGGCGCGCCAGCGGCGCGGCGCTGACCGCGCGCTCGATGCTGCGCGCGCAACCGCCATGACGGCCGATGCAGTCGGCGCGTGCGCGCACGTAGCCACGCATGTGGTGGGTGGCAAATTCCGGATGGAACTGCACGCCCCAGGCCTGGCGGCCCCAGCGGAAGGCATGGCAGCCATCCAGCGGCGAGCGCGCCAGCACGGCGGCACCTTCGGGTACGCGCAGCACGGTCTGCAGGTGGGTGGCGTGGGCCGCGAAGTGGCTCGGCAGGCCCTGGAACAACGGGTCCTGCGCAGCCTGCGGGTCCAGTGCCAGTTCAATCGTTCCCGATTCGCGCCCGGCGGGGTTGTAGGCCACTTCGCCGCCCAGCGCGTGGGCCAGCAGCTGGTGGCCGTAGCAGATGCCGAACACCGGCACGTCGTCATGCGCGGTCTGCCGCAGCCAGGCGGCACTGCGTTCGCTCCATTCGGCGTGGTCGGTGACGAAGGCGGCCGAGCCGGTTACCAGCACGCCAGCGAACTGGCGTGGGTCGGGCAGGTCGGCGCCGTGCTCGACGTCGACCACGACGGTCTCGTGTTCTTCCAGGCCGGCGGCAACCCGGATCCAGTGCGGAAAGCGCCCGTAGCGGCGCAACGACGGCACGGGGCGGCCGGTTTCAAGGATCAGGAAGGGCGCTGGATTCATCCGGGGGAGGCAGTACGGACAGGACTTCCTCGATTGTAGTCAGCCCCTGTGCCACCTTTTCAAGCCCGGCCTGGCGCAGGGTTCGCACTCCTTCAGCACGCGCGGCACGGTTGAAACCGGCCAGATCCATGTCCGCACGGATCAGCCCGCGCAGGCGCGAGCCCAATGGCAGCAACTCATACAGGCCGATGCGGCCGAGGAATCCGGTGCGCCGGCACTCCAGGCAACCGACCGGCCGACAGGGCGTGGCGGCATCTGGATATGCAGCTTCGCTATCAGCCAGCACTGCCCAATCGGCCCGGCCGAGGGTGTGCGGCTGCTTGCAGTGCGGGCACAGGGTGCGAACCAGGCGCTGGGCGAGGATGCCGTTGACGGTGGATGACAGCAGGTAATGCGGTACGCCCAGGTCGAGCAGGCGGGTGATGGCCGAGGGCGCGTCGTTGGTGTGCAGGGTGGACAGCACCAGGTGGCCGGTCAGCGAGGCCTGCACCGCCATCTGCGCGGTTTCCAGGTCGCGGATCTCGCCGATCATGATGATGTCCGGATCCTGCCGCAGCAGGGTGCGCACGCCGCTGGCGAAATCCAGGTCGATGTTGGTCTGCACCTGCATCTGGTTGAATTCCGGCGCGATCATCTCGATCGGGTCTTCCACCGTGCATACGTTGACGTCCGGCGTGGCCAGCCGCTTCAGGGTGGAATACAGGGTGGTGGTCTTGCCCGAACCGGTCGGGCCGGTGACCAGCACGATGCCGTGCGGGCGCTCGACCAGGGCGGTCCAGCCGGCCGCTTCCTGCGGGCTGAAGCCGAGCTGGTCGATGCTCTTGAAGGCCGCTTCCGGGTCGAAGATGCGCATCACGCATTTCTCGCCGAAGGCGGTCGGCATGGTCGACAGGCGCATTTCCACTTCACGGCCGCCGGGCGAGCGCGTCTTGATGCGACCATCCTGCGGGCGCCGGCGCTCGGCCAGGTCCATGCGTCCGAGCACCTTGATACGGCTGACCACAGCGGTCATCACCGCCGGTGGCACTTCGAACACCTTGTGCAGCACGCCGTCGATGCGGAAGCGCATGCGCCCCATGTCGCGGCGGGGCTCCAGGTGGATGTCCGAGGCGCGCTGCTCGTAGGCGTACTGCAGCAGCCAGTCGACGATGTGCACGATGTGCTGGTCGTCGGCATTGACGTCGCCGGTGCGGCCCAGGTCCACCAGCTGCTCGAAGCTGGGCAGGGTGGTGTTGGCCTCACCCCGTACGTCGCCACGGGCACCGCGCACCGAGCGGGTGACGCCGAAGAACTCCATGGTGTAGCGGTGCAGGTCCAGCGGATTGACCACCGCCAGCTCGATGCGCAGGCGGGTCAGGTGCTGCAGGTCGCGCAGCCATTCCTGCGCCAGCGGCTCGCTGGTGGCCACCAGCACGCGTTCGCCATCCACCGCCAGCGGCAGGAAGCGATGGCGGCGCGCGTAGGCGTGCGAGGCCACGGCGGTGACCGAGGCGACGTCGACCCGGGTCGGGTCGATGCGCAGGTAGCGGCTGCCGGTGCGCTGGGCCAGCCACTCGGTGAGGCGTTCCAGATTGAGGTCGCCGCCGTCGCTGGCGGCCAGTTTGAGGTTGGACAGCAGCACCAGTGGATGCACTTCACTGGCGTTGCGGGCGCCCTGTGCGGAAAAACGGATGCGCTCGCGCTCGTGCGCAGCCACCACGCCGTCGGCCAGCAGGGCCGCCGCAACCTGTTCGAACTGCAGGCGACCGGGCGGCAACGGTGCCGCGCCAGGCTCGCCGGGCGTGCCCGTGGGCAGCCGATGTTCCATCCACCTGCTCCTTCCGGGTACGGAATGCCCCGCAGGTCGGCCGTTATACTAGCGCACCCCTTTGCCGGCCAAGACTCGTCCGCATGTCCGCGACCCCGACCGTTCCGATCACCTTCCAGGGCCTGATCCAGACCCTGAACCAGTTCTGGGCCCAGCAGGGCTGCGTGCTCATCCAGCCGCTCGACCTGGAGGTGGGCGCCGGTACCTTCCACCCGGCCACCTTCCTGCGTGCGATCGGTCCGGAAACCTGGAACGCGGCCTACGTGCAGCCGTCGCGGCGCCCGACCGATGGCCGCTACGGCGACAACCCGAACCGCCTGCAGCGCTACTACCAGTACCAGGTGGCGATGAAGCCGGCACCGGACAACATCCAGCAGCTGTACCTGGATTCGCTGAAGGCGGTGGGCATCGATCCGCTGGTGCACGACCTGCGCTTTGTCGAGGACAACTGGGAATCGCCGACCCTGGGTGCCTGGGGCCTCGGCTGGGAAGTCTGGCTCAACGGCATGGAGGTGACCCAGTTCACCTACTTCCAGCAGGCCGGTGGCCTGGAGTGCCGGCCGGTGCTGGGCGAGATCACCTATGGTCTCGAGCGCCTGTGCATGTACCTGCAGAACTGCGACAACGTCTACGACCTGGTCTGGACCTACGGCCCGGATGGGCAGCCGGTGACCTACGGCGACGTCTACCACCAGAACGAGGTGGAGCAGAGCACCTACAACTTCGAATACGCCGACGTGGAAGAAATGTTCCACCGCTTCGATGCCTGCGAGCGCGAAGCGCAGAAGCTGGTGGAAGTGAACCTGCCGCTGCCGGCCTACGAACAGGTGATGAAGGCCAGCCACACCTTCAACCTGCTCGATGCGCGCCGTGCGATCAGCGTGACCGAACGCCAGCGCTACATCCTGCGCGTGCGCGCGCTGGCCCAGGCGGTGGCCAAGGCCTACTACGAGCAGCGCGAGAAGCTGGGCTTCCCGGGCGCGAAGAAGGCCTGACGGCCCGTTCTCCCATCACGCGTTTCACCTACTACCCCAGGGGCGCCGGCCGCGTCGCGCGCTGCGCCCCCACCACAGGATCGAACCGATGAGCCACTTGTCTCCCCTGCTGATTGAACTGGGCACCGAAGAGCTGCCGGTCAAGGCACTGCCGGGCCTGGCCCAGGCCTTCTTCGACGGTGTTGTCGACGGCCTGCGCAAGCGCGGCGTGGAACTGGAGCTGGGCGATGCACGCCCGCTGTCGACCCCGCGCCGCCTGGCCGTGCTGCTGCCGGGCGTTGGCCTGGAGCAGCCGGAACAGCACAGCGAAGTGCTGGGCCCGTACCTGAACATCGCGCTGGACGCCGAAGGCCAGCCGACCAAGGCGCTGCAGGGGTTCGCGGCCAAGGCCGGGATCGACTGGACCGCGCTGGAAAAGACCACCGACAACAAGGGTGAGCGCTTCGTGCACCGTGCGGTGACCCCGGGCGCGCGCACCGCTGCGCTGCTGCCGGAGATCCTGCGCGAGGCCATCGCCGGCATGCCCATTCCCAAGCCGATGCGCTGGGGCGACCACAGCTGGGGCTTCGCGCGCCCGGTGCACTGGCTGGTACTGCTGCACGGCGGTGACGTGGTCGAGGCCGAACTGTTCGGCCTGAAGGCCGACCGGATGAGCCGCGGCCACCGTTTCCTGCACGACAAGACCGTGTGGCTGACCCAGCCGCAGGACTATGTGGAATCGCTGCGCGCCGCCTTCGTGCTGGTTGACCCGGCAGAGCGTCGCCAGCGCATCGTCGCCGAGGTGGAAGCCGCTGCAGCCACCGCCGGTGGCAGCGCACGCATCACCGAGGACAACCTGGAGCAGGTGGTGAACCTGGTCGAGTGGCCGTCGGCGGTGCTGTGCAGCTTCGAGCGCGCGTTCCTGGCGGTGCCGCAGGAAGCGCTGATCGAGACGATGGAGATCAACCAGAAGTTCTTCCCGGTGCTGGATGACGGCGGCACGCTGACCGAGAAGTTCATCGGCATCGCCAACATCGAGTCCAAGGACGTGGCCGAAGTGGCCAAGGGCTACGAGCGGGTGATCCGCCCGCGCTTCGCCGATGCCAAGTTCTTCTTCGACGAAGACCTGAAGCAGGGCCTGCAGGCGATGGGCGAGGGCCTGAAGACGGTGACCTACCAGGCCAAGCTGGGCAGCGTGGCCGACAAGGTCGCGCGCGTGGTGGCGCTGGCCGAAGTGATCGCGCCGCAGGTCGGCGCCGATCCGCTGCTGGCCAAGCGTGCCGCGCAGCTGGCCAAGAACGACCTGCAGTCGCGCATGGTCAATGAGTTCCCGGAACTGCAGGGCATCGCTGGCCGCCACTACGCGGTGGCCGGTGGCGAATCGCCGGAGGCGGCGCTGGCCATCGACGAGGCCTACCAGCCGCGCTTCGGTGGTGATGACATCGCGCTGTCGCCACTGGGCAAGGTGCTGGCGATCGCCGAGCGCGTGGACACCCTGGCCGGCGGTTTCGCCGCGGGCCTGAAGCCGACCGGCAACAAGGACCCGTTCGCCCTGCGCCGCAACGCGCTGGGCCTGGCCCGCACGATCATCGAAAGCGGCTTCGAGCTGGACCTGCGCGTGCTGCTGGCCAGCGCCAACGCCGGGCTGGCCGCGCGCAACGTGCAGGCCGACGTGGCTGAGCTGTACGACTTCATCCTCGACCGCCTGAAGGGCTATTACAGCGACAAGGGCGTGCCGGCCAGCCACTTCAACGCGGTGGCCGAGCTGAAGCCGGCCTCGCTGTACGATTTCGACCGCCGCCTGGATGCGATCGGAACCTTCGCGGCGTTGCCGGAAGCCGAGGCGCTGGCCGCGGCCAACAAGCGCATCCGCAACATCCTGCGCAAGGCCGAAGGCGATATTCCGGGACAGATCGATGCGGCCCTGCTGCAGGAAGATGCCGAGCGCGCGCTGGCCGAAGCCGTGACTGCCGCCATCGACGATACCGGCGCCAGCCTGCACCAGAAGGACTACGTGGCCGTGCTGGCGCGCCTGGCCCGCCTGCGTCCGCAGGTCGATGCGTTCTTCGACGGGGTGATGGTCAATGCCGAGGATCCGGCACTGCGCGGCAACCGCCTGGCGCTGCTGACGATGCTGGGCGAGCGCCTGGGCAAGGTCGCGGCGATCGAGCACCTGTCCAGCTGATCGCCCACGATGGGTAGCGCCGGGCCACGCCCGGCGGTTGTTCTGCAGGCCGCGCTGCGCGCTCGCCGGGCATGGCCCGGCGCTACCCGGTGATGTCCATCGGAGCCATCGTCGGCATCGCACACGATGCCGGCGTCCGCGCATGCGGTCGCGACGATCGCCACAAAGGCGCGTATTTTGACCGCCACTTAACAACCGATCCGGATTGACGTGATGCATTTCGCATCGTCACCTTCGGTCGGTATGCTGTGCCGCATGCAGCCAACGAAATACGCCCTGCCGCTGATGGTCCTCTCGCTTTGCGCCACTTCCGTGGCCCATGCGCGCGGCACCATCGACAAGGTGGACATCAAGGGATTGGACAAGGGCGACGACGCCGCGATCATCGAGAACATCCAGGAATCGCTGTCGTTGTTCGACACGATCGGCAAGGAGCAGGGCGAGTCGCGCCTGGAATACCTGCTGTCTCAGGCCGAGCGGCAGACCCGCCAGGCGCTGGAACCGTTCGGGTACTACAACCCGGTGATCAAGGTCGAGGCGCCACGCCAGGACGAGCACGTCACCGTGCTGATCCATGTCGACAAGGGCCAGCCGGTGCTGGTGCGCCGCGAGCATATCGACATCACCGGTCCTGCGATGTACGACCAGTACCTGCAGGACGACCTGGCCGCGTTCAAGCCGCGCAAGGGCCAGCGCTTCGAACACACCCAGTACGAAGCCAGCAAGATCACCGTGACCCGGCGCCTGGCCGAGCGTGGCTACTTCGACGCCGACTACACCCAGCGCCAGGTGCAGATCACCCGCGCGGACAACGCTGCCGACATCGACCTGACCTGGGACAGCGGCCGCCGCTACAACATGGGCCCGGTGACCTTCGAGCAGAACTATTTCGACGACAAGCTGTTCGACCCGCTGGTGTACTGGGACCAGGGCAGCTACTTCCACGAAGGCAAGCTGGACCGCCTGCGCGAGTCGCTGACCAAGCTCGATTACTTCAGCGTGATCGACATCCAGCCGCGCCCGGACCAGGCCGATGAGAATGGCGAGGTGCCGGTCGATGTGAAGCTGACGCGGGCCAAGCGCAGCATCTATTCCTACGGCCTGAGCTACGGCAGTGAAAGTGGCGCGGGTGTGCGTGGCGGCCTTGAGCGG
Source organism: Stenotrophomonas sp. 3(2025) (assembly GCF_052665395.1). NCBI lineage: Bacteria > Pseudomonadati > Pseudomonadota > Gammaproteobacteria > Lysobacterales > Lysobacteraceae > Stenotrophomonas > Stenotrophomonas sp. 3(2025). The sequence goes on from NZ_JBQOIF010000002.1 coordinate 15,170, forward strand.
CGCTACCTGAACAGCCGCGGCCACAAGATGAACACCCAGCTGGACTATGCGCAGAAGCGCAAGAGCCTGATCACCAGCTACCGCATTCCCGCATTCAACTGGCTGGATGGTTGGTACACCTTCGCCGCCAGTGCCTACGACGAGCAGACCGACTACATCGATCTGCGCAACTTCAAGCTGATCGCCAGCCGCAGCGGCGAGATCAACGAGAACTGGACCGCCATCGCCTCGATCAACGCGCTGCGCGAGCGCTGGCGCTATGCCTCGGGCACCGAATTCACCGATGCGGTCTACAACACGTCCACGCTGGTCTACCCGCAGATCGTGGCCGACTACGTGAAGGTGGACGACGAGCTGTTCCCGCGCAGCGGCATCAGTGGCACCGCGACGGTGCGTGCCGGCGTCGAAGGCGTCGGATCGGACACCAGCTTCGTGCAGGCCAATGCCGTGCTGCGCTGGTACATCCCGGTGGGGCCGACCAATCGCCTGATTCTGCGCGGCGAAGGCGGCACCACATGGACCAGCGACCTGGTGGCGATGCCGCCCAGCCTGCGCTACTTCGCCGGTGGCGACCGCAGCATCCGCGGCTATGCCTACCGTGAGGTCGGACCGCGTACGCCGAAACCGGACAAGTACGCGCTCGGTGCCAAGCACCTGGTGGTCGGCTCGGCCGAATACGAGCACTACTTCAATGGCGGCCCGTGGGGTGCAGCGGTGTTCGTCGATACCGGCAGTGCTTTCGATACCAACATCGACCTGCATACCGGCGTCGGCTTCGGCGTGCGCTGGAAATCGCCGGTGGGCCCGGTGCGGGTCGATATCGCGCACGGTCTGAACAACCCTGATTCGCAGTTCCAGCTGTACCTCAACATCGGAGCGGACCTGTGAGCACGCCCGCACCGACTCCGTCGCCGAACACGCCGCCGCGGCGCGTGCGCTTCTACCGCCGTCGCCGCTTCTGGGCATGGTCCGGCGCGGGCGTGATCGGCCTGGTGCTGGTCGCCCTGCTGGCCGTGTACTGGCTGCTGCAGACGGTGGCCGGCCGCGACGTGCTGCTGGCGCAGGTGGTGGCGCGCCTGCCGGTGGGTGCCAGCTTCACCTGGGACAAGGTCGATGGCCCGGTGGCCGGACCACTGACCCTGTACAACGTCGACTTCCGCTACGACGACATCCATTTCCACGCCGAGCGCGCGCACCTGGAGCCGGACCTGCGCCCGCTGCTGGGTCGCAAGCTGCTGCTGGACAAGCTGGAGCTGACCAACGCCACGCTCAACCTGGCCAAGAGCGATGAGCCGTTCAAGCTGCCGTCGTGGCCCGATTCGCTGCCGCAGATCGAAATGCCGCTGGCGATCCAGGCCGATGTGATCACCATCGACAGTTTCCGCATCAGCCAGGCCAACGAGCCGGTGATCGACATCAGCCGCGTGCGCGGTGGCATCGAGATCGCCAACGGCGAGTTCCAGGCGCGCAAGCTGGTGGTAGACAGCGACATGGGCAATTTCACTGCCCAGGGCCGCTACATCCCGGCCAAGGACTACGACACCGACGTCACCGTCACTGCGGTGCTGCCGGCACCGCGCGGGCGTACCGCGGCCACGGTCGGCCTGGTCGCGCGCGGTGATCTGGCGCATATGGAAGTGGCGTTGGCCGGTCGCGCACCGAAGCCGCTGCACGCGATGCTGGTGTTCGATGGCCGCACCGATCCGACCTGGAACGCGACCGTACGCAGCGACGAGCTGGACCTGGCGCTGTTGTCGCCGGCATTGGCCAGCTCGGCCATCGCACCGCTGGCATTGGACTTCACCGCCTCCGGCAAGGGCGGCAACGCCAACCTGCATGGCCGGGCGAAGCAGGGTGAGCAGGAACTGGAGCTGGCGCCCTCGGTGGTTTCGCTGCAGGACCAGGTGCTGAAGGTCTCGCCGCTGGTGGTCAAGGGCCTGGGCGGCGAAGCACGCCTGGAAGGTACCGCCGATTTCAGCCAGCAAGACCAGCAGAAGCTGAATTTCTCGGTGATCGCGCAGGACCTGACCTGGGTGCCGGCACCGGACCCGAACACCGCCGGCAGTTCGCCGGTGCCGGTGACGCTGAAGGAAGCGCGCTTCGGCCTGGCCGGTACCTTGAAGGCGTGGGCGGCGATCGGCCGTGCCGATGTCGAGCGCGAAAAGCAGAAGGCGCAGCTGCGCTTCGATGTGCGTGGCAACGATCAGGCTGCCGAGATCCGCGAACTGCAGGCGCAGACCCCGGGTGGCCAGCTGCAGGTGGAAGGCAAGGTGGCCTGGGCACCGCAGCTGGACTGGGAGGCCAAGGCCACGCTGAAGGATTTCGACCCGGGCTACTTCGCACCGGGCTGGGATGGCCGTCTGTCCGGCAATCTCGCGTCCAAGGGACGCCAGCTGCCGCCGCCGGCCAATGCGCCGCCGGACACTGCGGGCACGCTGGAGGCCACGGTGGACCTGCCGTCGCTGAAGGGCATCCTGCGCCAGCGCAATGTGGATGCCCAAGGCAAGTTCGCCCTGCAGGGTGAACAGGGCCAGGGTGAATTGAAACTGGCCGTCGGCAGCAGCCGGGTGACCGCCTCGGGCAAGGTCGGCGACCGCCTGGACATCGATGCGCGCTTCGAGCCGTTGCAGCTGAGCGATCTGCTGCCCGGCGCCGATGGTGGCCTGCGTGGCCAGGTGCAGGTGAAAGGCCCGCGCGATGCACCAGACATCACCGCAGATCTGGTCGGCAACAATCTCAACTGGGACGGCTATGGCGCTGAAGGCCTGAGCATCAAGGGCCGCCTGCCGTGGCGTGGCGACAGTGGCACGCTGGCGATACAGGGCCAGCAGGTCAATGCCGGCATGCTGCTGGAACGCTTGAACATCGATGCGCAGGGCAGTGTCTCCAACCTGCGCCTGGCCGCACAGACACGCAACGAACTGGGCGCGATCGAGCTGCAGGGCAGCGTGCGCCAGCAGGGCGAGCAATGGCGTGGCGAACTGGCCGCGCTGCGCATCGCACCGGTGAAGGGCGATGCGTGGGCACTGCGTGCGCCTGCGGCATTCGCCATCAACGGCAGCAACTACACGCTGGGCGAAACCTGTCTGGGTGCTGCGACCGGTGGCGCCCTGTGCGCGCATGCCAACTGGCCGCGCGAAGGCCTGGTGGTGCGCGGCGATGCGTTGCCGCTGGCGCTGGTGCAGCCGTGGTTGCCGCCACAGTCCGGCCGACGCATCTACCTGCGTGGCGAACTCAATCTGGACGCGCAGATCCGGCCGCGTGGCAACGCGTGGGAAGGGCACGTGGAAGTGCGCTCGGCCGAAGGCGGCGTACGCCTGGGCGAGAACCGCAACACCAGCCTGGCCGATGCCAACCGTGGCGAACTGGTGCGCTATGACCAGTTCTCTCTGAAGCTGGACATGACCCCGGCCAGCATCAAGGGCTATCTGGGCATGGGCTTCCAGGGCAACGGCTTCGTTGATGCGAAGATGCAGACCGGTTGGGAGCCGAGTGCGCCGCTCAACGGCGAGCTCTACCTCAACATGTCGCGCCTGTACTGGCTGGAACTGTTCTCGCCGGATGTGGTGCGCCCGACCGGCCTTATCGAAGGCCACGTGAGCCTGCGTGGCACGCGCGGCCAACCGTCGCTGGGCGGTGATGCACAGCTGAGCAACTTCAAGGGCGAGTTCCCGGCGCTGGGCCTGACCTTCGACCAGGGCAAGGGCAGCTTCGTCGCCCAGCCCGATGGGTCGGCCAAGATCACCGCGCAGGCCAATTCGGGCAAGGGCACGCTGTATGTCGACGGCGGCCTGTCCTGGTTCGGCGATGCACAGCCGCTGCAGCTGAAGATCCACGGCGAGAATGTGCTGCTGTCCAACACCAGCGAGCTGCGCATCATCGCCAATCCCAACCTGGACTTCACCCTGGCCAAGGCCGCGATGGAGCTGCGCGGAACGGTGCACGTGCCTGAGGCCGACATCGATCTGGAGCGCCTGGACCGCGGCACCTCGGTGTCCGAGGACGTGGTGGTGCTTGACCCGGCCGATCCGGAAGAGTCGCGTACCTCGCCGCTGGACATGGAGCTGGCCGTCAGCCTGGGCGACAAGGTCAAGATGAGCGGCTTCGGCCTGAAGGGCGCGCTGACCGGCAGGATGCAGGTCTGGGCCAAGCCGGGCCGCGAGATGACCGCCAACGGTGGCCTGGAAGTCAGTGGCCGCTACAAGGCCTATGGCCAGGACCTGACCATCACCCGCGGCAACCTCAACTGGAACTACAACGCGGTGTCCGACCCGCGCATCAACATCCGCGCCGAGCGCCGGATTGGTGATGTCACCGCCGGCATCGACGTGACCGGGCGCGCGCAGCAACCACGCGCCGATGTCTGGTCCGATCCGGCGATGTCGCAGTCCGAAGCGCTGGGCTACCTGGTGCTGGGGCGCAGCCTGACCGGTGCCAGCAGCGACCAGACCCAGCAGGTGAACGCCGCATCGGCCGCGCTGTCGGCCGGCAGCGGGCTGCTGGCTTCGCAGCTGGGTGCCAAGCTGGGCCTGGACGATGCCGGCGTCAGCCAGTCGCGCGCGCTGGGCGGCTCGGTGATCGGTGTGGGCAAGTACATTTCGCCCAAGCTGTACGTGGGCTACGGCGTATCGCTGGTGGGTGCCGGTTCGGTGATCACGCTGAAGTACCTGCTGCGCCGCGGCTTCGACGTGGAAGTGGAATCGAGCACGGTGGAAAACCGTGGCTCGTTGAACTGGCGGCGGGAAAAATAACGATGTGGTCGTGCCGGCCGCCGGCCGGCAACTGCACCGGATTTCCCGGTTCGGTGGGTTGCCGGCCAGCGGCCGGCCCTACCGTGCACGCATACCCAACCATCGGCCGTTGCCCCATCCGGCCCCAGCAGCTATGGTCCCGGGCTGTTCTGTCGTACCGGATTGCCTCATGTCGCCACGCAAAGCCCTCCCCACTGCCCTGGCCCTGGGCCTGACCCTCGCCGCCGGCGCCCATGCCGACGAAGGCATGTGGATGCCGACCCAGCTGCCGGAGCTGGCCAAGCCGCTGCAGGCGGCTGGCTTCAAGGGCAACCCGGCCGATCTGGCCAACGTGACCGCGCCGCCGCTGAGTGCGGTCGTGCGTGCCGGCGGTGGCACCGGCTCGTTCGTGTCGGCCGATGGCCTGCTGCTGACCAACCACCACGTGGCGATGGGCGTGATCCAGTACAACAGCTCGCCCGAGCACAACTTCATCAACGATGGCTTCATCGCCAAGGGTCGCGCCGACGAGCGTCCGGCCAATCCGGACTTCCGCGTGCTGGTCACCGTCGGCTTCGACAAGGTGACCGACCAGGTGCTGGCACAGGCCAAGGGCAAGACCGGCCGCGCGTACTTCGACGCGGTGGATGCAGCCAGCAAGCAGATCGTGGCCGAGTGCGAGAAGGACGGCAGCGTGCGCTGCTCGGTGGCCAACATGTATTACGGCACCGACTTCTACCGCATCGCCCAGCTTGAGCTGAGCGATGTGCGCCTGGTCTATGCGCCACCGCGCGCGATCGGCAACTACGGCGATGAGATCGACAACTTCATGTGGCCGCGCCACACCGGCGACTTCACCCTGCTGCGTGCCTACGTGGGCAAGGACGGCAAGCCGGCCGCCTACAGCAAGGACAACGTGCCGTACCAGGCACCGGCGCACCTGCAGATGTCGGTGGAAGGCCCGAAGGAGGGCGACTACGCGATGCTGGCCGGTTACCCGGGCATCACCTACCGCCATCGCACCGCCGCCGAATTCGCTGGCCAGATCGATACCGTGCTGCCGCGCCGGGTGTCGGTGTTCCAGCAGATGATCGACACCATCGAAGCGGCCAGTGCCAAGGATGCGCAGGCACGTACCCGTTATGCCTCGCAGTTGCAGTCGCTGAAGAACAACCGCAAGCGCGCCGCCGGTGAGCTGGAAGGGCTGCTGCGCAGCGATGCCAAGGCCGAGCGTGCGGCCGACGAGCAGGCGATGCTGGCCGCCACCGATCGCAAGTACCAGGGCGACATCAAGGCGCTGCTGGCCAACCTGTCGCAGGGTGCGGCGGTGGGTGAGCGCGACCTGCTGCTGGAGCAGATGGCCGGCCAGAGCCAGCTGCTGCGCTCGGCACTACTGCTGGAACGCCTGCGCATTGAATCGGCCAAGCCGGACGCGCAGCGCGAGACCGGCTACCAGCAGCGCGACCAGGCGATGATCGAGGGCGTGCTGAAGCAGGTGCAGCGCCGCTATGCACCCGAGGTCGAGAAGGCGCTGCTGACCACCCTGTTGACCCGCTACCAGCAGCTGCCGGATGCGCAGCGCGTGGCTGAGTTCGACACGGCGTTCGGCCGTACCCCGGCACAGCTGGCGCAGGCGCTGGACACGCTGTATGCCGGCACCCAGCTGGGTGACGAAGCGCAGCGCCTGTCCCGCTTCGCCGCTGCCCGCGAAGGCAAGGCGCTGGCCGCCGATCCGCTGATTGCCGTGGCCGGCCCGCTGGTGGCCGCGCAGCTGCGCATCGAAAACGAGAGCAAGACCCGCGAAGGCGAACAGCTGCGCCTGCGCCCGGCCTACATGCAGGCCTTGTTCGCCTGGCGTGCCAAGCAGGGCCGTGCGGTGTACCCGGATGCCAACCGCACCCTGCGCATCAGCTACGGCAAGGTGGAAGCGCTGCACCCGCGTGATGGCGTGACCTATTCGCCGGTGACCACCGTGGCCGGCATCGTCGAAAAGAACACCAACGCCTATCCGTTCGATGCCCCCAAGCCGCTGCTGGCCGCGATTGCCAAGGGTGACTTCGGCAGCACCGCCGACCCCGCGCTGAAGACCCAGACGGTCAATTTCCTGACCAACCTGGACACCACCGGCGGCAACTCCGGCTCGCCGGTGCTCAACGCCAAGGGCGAACTGATCGGCCTGAACTTCGACAGCAACTGGGAGTCGGTCAGTGCCAGCTGGTGGTTCGACCCGCGCTACAAGCGCGCCGTGCACGTGGACATGCGCTACCTGCGCTGGCTGCTGGCCAAGGTCTACCCGGCACCTGAACTGCTGAAGGAAATGGGCGTTCCGGCGGAATAACGCCGGTTCCCGGTAGGCGCCCACGATCTCCCGGCAGGTGCCCACCGTCTTCCGGTAGGTCCCCACTGTTTCCTGGTGGGTGCCCACCGTTGGTGGGCACGGACGCCCCTGCCACGACCAACGGTCGTGACCCACCTTTGCGACCCCCCGTCGTGACCTACCATCACGATCAACGGTCGTGATCTACTGGATCTACTGGCCCCTCCTCCGACGGAAACACGCGCTTGGTCTCCAGCTGGATCCTGCTGCTGGTCTCGGTTGCCTACGCTGCGCTGCTGTTCGGCGTGGCGTGGTGGGGCGACCGTCGCCCGATGTACCCGGACCGGCCGTGGCTGCGGCCGGTCGTCTACAGCCTGGCGCTGGCGGTGTACTGCTCGTCGTGGACCTTCTACGGCGCAGTCGGTACCGCCGTGCGCAATGGCGTGGGCTACCTGCCCATCTACATCGGCCCGTTGCTGCTGCTGCTGTTCGGCTGGCGCATCATCGAGCGCCTGGCGCTGATCGCGCGCAGCCAGAACGTGGTCTCCATCGCTGATTTCATTTCCTCGCGCTTCGGCCGCTCGCGGCGGCTGGCGGCGCTGGTGGCGATCATCGCGCTGATCGGCATCATTCCCTACCTTGCCCTGCAGTACAAAGCGGTGGCGATGAGCCTGCAGGTACTGACCGGCAACACCGGCCCGACCGGGTTCTTCAGCGATCCGGCCCTGTACGTGGCGTTGCTGATGGCGCTGTTCGCCACCCTGTTCGGTACCCGCCAGGTGGACGCCACCGAACACCACCACGGCATGATGCTGGCCATCGCGCTGGAGTCGGTGATCAAGCTGGTGGCGATGGTGGCGGTGGGCGTGTTCGCCTACGTCTGGCTCAGCGACCGCAACGAGGCGGTGGTGGAGTCGGTGCATACGCTGTTCACCGGGCTTCCGCCGGTGGGTTTCATTTCGCAGACGCTGCTCAGTTTCCTGGCCATCATCTGCCTGCCGCGCCAGTTCCATGTGGCGGTGGTGGAGTGCGGCGATGTGCGCGACGTGCGCCGCGCGCGCTGGATGTTCGGCGGCTACCTGGTGCTGATCTCGGCGATGGTGCTGCCGATCGCCACGGCCGGCATCAGCCTGTTCGGTACCGGAAGCGACGTGGCCGACGACTCGATGGTGCTGGCGTTGCCGCTGGCGGAGGGTCGCAACGCGCTGGCACTGATCGCCTATATCGGCGGGTTCTCTGCCGCCACCGGCATGGTCATCGTGTCCTCGATCGCGTTGGCGACGATGGTCAGCAACGATCTGGTGATGCCGGTGCTGCTGCGTCGCAGTGGCGACCACCAGGAAGCGGCCGATGTCGCTTCGCGGGTGCTGTGGATCCGCCGGCTGGCGATCCTGCTGCTGGCACTGATGGCCTACAGCTACTACCGCAGCAGCAGCAACGACAGCACGCTGGCCTCGTACGGACTGATGGCGTTCGCCGCGGTGGCGCAGTTCGCGCCGGGCCTGATCGGTGGCCTGTACTGGCGCGGCGCCAGCCGTCGTGGCGTCGAGACCGGCATGCTGCTCGGCTTCGCCACCTGGCTGTACACCCTGCTGCTGCCGGCGATGACCATGGCCGGCTGGATGGATGCAGGCTGGGTGCAGCATGGTCCGTTCGGCATCGATTGGCTGCGGCCACAACAGCTGTTCGGCATGACCGGCTGGGACCCGCTGACCCATGGCACGTTCTGGTCGCTGCTGGTCAACGCGGCAACGATGATGCTGGTATCGGCGCGTTGGCGTCCGGGCGTGGATGAGCGCCTGCGCGCTGCGCCCTTCCTCGATCCCTATGCCGAGCGGCCTTCAGTGGCCGGTGGTTGGCCCGGCCACGTGCACGTGGGCGACCTGCTGGCACTTGCCTCGCGCGTGGTCGGCGAGCGCCATGCGCGGCGCTCGTTCTTCGAACAGGCACAGTCGCTGGGGCGCGAGCTGCAGTCCTCGGCACCGGCAGACCGTCCGTGGGTGCAGTTCACCGAGCGCCTGCTGGCCGCATCGATCGGGGCGGCGTCCGCGCGCCTGCTGCTGACCAGCCTGCTGCGCGGCTCGGGCATGGATCTGGGCGAAGTGGTGGCGGTGCTGGACGAAGCCGGGCAGGAGCTGCGCTTCAACCGTGAGATCCTGTCGACCACCCTGGAAAACATCAGCGCCGGCGTCAGCGTGGTCGACCCGGACATGCGCCTGACCGCGTGGAACCGGCGCTACCAGGACATGTTCGGCTACCCCGACGGCATGCTCTACGTGGGCCGCCCGGTGGCGGATCTGATCCGCTACAACGCCGAGCGTGGCGAGCTGGGCGAGGGCGACATCGAAGTGCAGATCAATCGGCGCATCGGCTACATGCGCGCCGGTTCGCCGCACGTGTTCGAGCGCACCCGCAGCGATGGCAAGGTGATCGAAATGCGTGGGCAGGCACTGCCCGGCGGCGGCTACGTCACCAGCTACAACGACATCACCGACTACAAGCATGCCGAACGGGCGCTGCTGGAAGCCAACGAAACACTGGAACAGCGCGTGGCCGAGCGCTCGCACGAAGCGGAAGTCGCGCAGCAATCGAAGACCCGCTTCCTGGCGGCGATCAGCCATGACGTGCTGCAGCCGTTGAATGCGGCGCGGCTGTTCGCTTCGGCGCTGCGCGACAGCGACCATGTCAGTGACGAGCAGCGGCACCTGGCCGAACGCGTGGATGCGTCGCTGCGTGCGGCCGAAGAGCTGCTGGATGGGCTGCTGGATGTGTCGCGGCTGGATGCTGGTGGCCTGCATCCGGTGATCGGCGAATTCGATGTCAGCGCGTTGATGCGTGAGCTGGCCGCGCAGTACACGCCGGTTGCGGCCGGGCGTGGGCTGCGGCTGGATCTGTTCGCGCGTACCACCTGGGTGCGCAGTGATCGCCGCCTGCTGCGCCGCGTGCTGCAGAACTTCCTGGCCAATGCGCTGCGCTACACGCGGCAGGGGCGCATCGTGCTGGCCGTACGCCAGCGCGGCGACGAAGTGGAGCTGCAGGTGTGGGATACCGGCCCCGGCATTCCCGAACACCACATGCGACAGATCTTCGATGAGTTCCACCGCTACCAGCAGCCGTTCGACTGGGGCGAGCAGGGCCTGGGGCTGGGCCTGTCGATCTGCCAGCGCATCTCGCGCCTGCTTGACCATCGCTTGAATGCCCGCAGCCGGGTTGGCAGTGGATCGATGTTCTCGATCATCCTGCCGCGGGTAGCGCCGTTGCCGGGATATACCGAAGCGCTCACCGTGGCGCAGGCCGCACCGCCGATCCGCAGCGATTCGCTGGCCGGCCTGCGCGTGCTGTGCGTGGACAACGACGAGGAGATCCTTGATGGCATGCGCGCGCTGCTGGGGCGCTGGCAGGTGCAGGTGATCACCGCATCGACGGTGGACCAGGCGTTGCAGAAGATCGCCGAGCGTCCGCAGGTGATGCTGGTGGACTACCACCTGCACGATCGCATGGATGGCCTGGATGCACTGGTGGCACTGCGCGAGGCGGCGGGCTATCCATTGCCCGGCGCGCTGCTTACCGCCGATGGCCGCGATGAACTGAAGCGGATGGCACGCGAGCGCGGCTATCGCCTGTTGACCAAGCCGATCAAGCCAGCCTCGCTGCGGGCATTCCTGGGCGCGTTGCGCGACGCCCGGTAGTGCCGGCCGCTGGCCGGCAACCTCGCAATCGCCGGCAGGTTACGCCACGCCGTGCAGGTGTTCGTACAGGATCGTCGCACCGATGATCACCAGGATCACGCCACCGATGATTTCGGCGCGCTTGCCGACCATGCTGCCGAGTGCGCGGCCGAGCATGATGCCGGCGGTGACCATGGTCAGCGTGCACAGGCCGATGACCGCAGCCATCACGCCGATATGCACGTCCATGAAGGCCAGGCCGATGCCCACTGCCATCGCGTCGATGCTGGTGGCGAAGCCGGTCAGTGCCAGCTTCCAGAAGCCGTGGTGCTGCGACGGATCTTCATCGTCCTCGCCGCTGTCAGGGCGCAGGCCGTTGTAGATCATGTGGATGCCCAGTGCGCCGAGCAGGCCGAAGGCGATCCAGTGGTCGAAGGCTTCGACGTACTGCAGGGCGGCACGACCGAGCAGCCAGCCGATGATGGGCGTGATCGCCTCGATGACGCCGAAGATGATGCCGGCGCGCAGCGCATCACGGAACACCGGCCTGCGCATGGCGGCACCCTTGCCGATCGCCGCGGCGAAGGCATCGGTGGACATGGCAAAGCCGATCAGGAGGATCGAAACAGGAGACATGGGCGGCAGCAGAAGGTCGGGCAAGGACGGACGCACGGCTCGCGCTCGCGCCCAACCTGACGTTGCGCGCGCGGGCCGCTGGTCTCGCCAACCATCATGGTTGTCCACGCCACGGCGCACTGGCCGAGTATGTTGACGTGGACGATTCCTGCGTAGGAATCCGGCTACTCCCCAAGGGGACGCGAAGCTTAGCACCGTGATCTGCGCGTGGCGCATTTCCTGCGAAACGCGCAGGCAGGGCTGGTTTGTATAGCGATGGCTATACCACGGGCGATACGGTAGCGCCGGGCCACGCCCGGCGAGCGCAGCGGGTAGTGCCGGCCGCTGGCCGGCACACGCAACGGCGACAGCGTGCCAAGCAAGCGTGGCACCTACCAAAGCAGTTTCCGGTAGCGCCGGGCCATGTCCGGCGAGCGCAGCGGTGATACAGGTACAGGCGAGTGCCGGCCAGCGGCCGGCACGAACCCTCAATCCTCTTCCGGCGGCAGCACGATGGCGTCGTCGTCGATCGCCAGCTTGCCGGCCATCAGCACGGCCTGGGTGCGGTTGGTCACGCCCAGCTTGCGCAGGATCGCGGTTACGTGCGCCTTGATCGTCGCTTCGGAGACGTTGAGGTCGTAGGCGATCTGCTTGTTCAAGCGGCCAGCGCCCAGCATCTGCAGCACGCGGAACTGCTGCGGGGTCAGCTCGCGCAGGCGCTGGCCGACTTCGCGTTCTTCGCTGCCGGTGGGCGGCACGTTGTGTGCTTCCGGCGGCGCCCAGGTCTCGCCATCGAGGATGGTGCCCAGTGCATGGCCGATGGTGTCCGAATCAGCGGATTTCGGAATGAAGCCCAGCGCGCCATGGTCGAGTGCACGGCGCATCACCGTGGCTTCTTCGCGTGCGGAGACCACCACCACCGGCAGGTGCGGATGCAGCGAGCGCATGTGCACCAGTGCGTTGAAACCCTGTGCGCCGGGCATGTTGAGATCCATCAGGACCAGGTCGGCGTCGTTGTGCTGGTCAGCCAACGCATACAGCGCCTCGACGCTGTCGGCCTCGAACAGTTGAACGCCCGGAATGACCCGCTGCACGGCACCCCGCAGGGCTTCGCGGAACAACGGATGGTCATCGGCAATCAGGAGGGTGGTCATGGTCGGGGGGAACCGTGGGGGGAAAGCAGATGGGGTCAGAGCCCTTTCCTTGCGGAAAGGGATCCGACCCCGGGTCGTACGTCAGCGCACCTTGCGCTCGTCCACCAGCGACGCCACCACCGACGGATCGGCCAGGGTCGAGGTGTCGCCGAGCTGGTCCGGTGCGTTCTCGGCGATCTTGCGCAGAATGCGGCGCATGATCTTGCCCGAACGGGTTTTCGGCAGGCCCGGCGCCCACTGCAGGTGGTCGGGCGTGGCGATCGGCCCGATCTCCTTGCGCACCCAGGCGACCAGCTCCTTCTGCAGCTCATCGCTGGGCGCTTCTTCGGCCACCAGGGTGACGTAGGCATAGATGCCCTGGCCCTTCACGTCGTGCGGGAAGCCGACCACGGCGGCTTCGGCCACCTTCGGGTGCGAGACCAGCGCGCTTTCCACTTCGGCGGTGCCGATGCGGTGGCCGGACACGTTGATCACATCGTCCACGCGGCCGGTGATCCAGTAGTAGCCGTCTTCGTCGCGGCGGCAGCCGTCACCGGTGAAGTAGCTGCCCGGATAGGTGCGGAAGTAGGTGTCGATGAAGCGCTGGTGGTCGCCGTACACCGTGCGCATCTGGCCCGGCCAGGAGTCACGGATGATCAGGTTGCCTTCGGTCGGGCCGTCCTTGATCTCGCCATCGGCATTGACCAGGGCCGGCTGCACGCCGAAGAAGGGCAGGGTGGCCGAACCCGGTTTCAGATCCATCGCACCGGCCAGCGGCGAGATCAGGATGCCGCCGGTCTCGGTCTGCCACCAGGTATCGACGATCGGGCAACGGCTGTCGCCGACCACCTCGTAGTACCAGCGCCAGGCTTCGGGATTGATCGGTTCGCCGACGCTGCCTAGCAGGCGCAGCGAGGCGCGCGAGGTCTTCTTCACCGGCTCCTCGCCTTCGCGCATCAGCGCACGGATGGCGGTGGGGGCGGTGTAGAAGATCGACACTTTGTGCTTGTCGATCACGTTCCAGAAGCGCGAGGTGTCCGGGTAGTTCGGCACGCCCTCGAACATCAGCGAGGTCGCGCCGTTGGCCAACGGGCCGTACACGATGTAGCTGTGGCCGGTGACCCAACCGACGTCGGCGGTGCACCAGTAGATGTCGTCCTCGCGCAGGTCGAACACCGCTTCGTGGGTGTACGCCGCGTACAGCAGGTAGCCGGCGGTGGTGTGCAGCACGCCCTTCGGCTTGCCGGTGGAACCGGAGGTGTAGAGGATGAACAGCGGATCCTCGGCGTTCATCGGTTCCGGCTCGCAGCTGGCCGGCTGGCTGTCGACCACATCATGGAACCAGCGGTCGCGCGGGGCCTGCATGTCCACCGCACCGCCGGTGTGGCGCACCACCAGCACGGTTTCCACGGTATTGGTGCCGGGCAGCTTCAGCGCCGCATCGACGTTGGCCTTCAGCGGAATCTTCCGGCCACCGCGCAGGCCTTCGTCGGCGGTGATGATCAGCTTGCTCTGGCAGTCGCTGACACGGTCGGCGATCGAATTCGGGGCGAAGCCACCAAACACCACCGAGTGGATCGCACCGATGCGCGCGCAGGCCAGCATGGCCACGGCAGCGTCGACGATCATCGGCAGGTAGATGGTGACCCGGTCGCCCTTCTTGACGCCCAGGTTGCGCAGCGCGTTGCCGAGACGGCAGGTGCGCTCGTACAGCTCGCGATAGGTTACGTGCTGGGCCGGCGCGTCCGGGCTGTCCGGCTCGAACAGCAGGGCCGTCTTGTCGCCGCGCTTTTCCAGCTGGCGGTCCAGGCAGTTCACGCTGGCGTTGAGCTCGCCATCTTCGAACCACTTGATGTGGAAGTCGGACAGGTCGTAGCTGACGTTCTTGATCTTCGTCGGCTTGCGCGACCAGTCCAGCCGCTCGGCGGCCTTGCCCCAGAACGCATCCGGATCGGATACCGAGGCCTGGTACTGCTGTTCATAGGTGTTCTTGTCGATACGCGCCTTGGCGGCGAACTGCGGATCGACAGGGTAGAGATCAGCCATGGCACCCTCACTTGCACGTTGACTTTGTGTGTGCAGCCGCAGCATTGCAGCAGCCGTTCCCCCTCAGTTTGCCCCATCCACCCCCGGTCGCGTCACCACTTCGGTTAGACCTTGGTCGAAAGTCGGGCCCCTGCAGGCCCGGGTTCGACCAATGGCCAATAGCCGGTGCGTGCAAACGCCCCGCAGTCTCGGCTCGACCGTGCCCCACGCGCGGCATCACCTTGCCACTTGGGAGAGAGGGCAACATGAGCCACCGTACGTTGAAAGCCGTGCGCACACCTTTGGCGGCCTGCCTGTTGGTCGCCCTGGTCGCACCGGGCATGGCGTTCGCCGAGACCGCCAAAGAGAAGGCACTGGAGTCACGCGTCGCCGAGCTGGAGCGGCAGGTTCAGGCGCTGCTGGCGTCGCAGCAGCAGCAACAGACCCAGATCGTGCAGACCCAGCAGGCGGTCACCGACGTCCGCACGCTGCAGGCCGAACAGAAGCCGGCGGTGCCTGCGGGCAAGCAGCCGATCCAGGTCACCACCATCACCCCCGGCGCGGCGCCGGGCACCACGGTCAAGATCGGCGGTTTCATCAAGGCCGATTTCCTGGCCACCCAGACCAGCGATGGCCAACTGGCCGACGACGCCACCGGCCGCTCGCTGTACCTGCCCGGGCAGACCCCGGTGGAAGGCGCCGGCGGCAGCGGCAAGCGCTCGGACGTGGACTACAACGCCCACGCCAAGTTCTCGCGCTTCAACCTGGGCATCGACAACGTCAGCGAGTCGGGCAACAAGGCCGGCGCGTTCTTCGAGATGGATTTCTTCGGCAACTCGCTGGGCAACCAGACCGCCACCAACACCTATGGCGTGACCCTGCGCCATGCGTACATGTACTGGAACAACTGGATGGCCGGCCAGACCTGGTCGAACTTCATGGATGCGGCGTCGTTGCCGGAAGCGGTCGACTTCGTCGGTCCCACCGATGGCGTGATCTTCGTGCGCCAGGCGCAGGTGCGCTACACCCAGGGTGGCTTCAGCGTCGCGCTGGAGAATCCGGAAACGACCACCCTCACCGGTACGCGCAATCCGGTCACCGGCGCCTGGACCAATGCCAGCGCCAATTCCGATCGCGGCAGCCTGCCGGACCTGACCCTGCGTTATGGCTGGAAGGGTGACTGGGGCACGTTCGGTGTTGGCGGTATCGTCCGTCAGCTGAAGGTCGACAACCAGGCCACCGGCGCAAAGGCCGACAAGGTGGCCGGTGGCCTGACCCTGGGCGGCAAGTGGGTGATGGGTGACAGCGATTCGCTGCACTACCAGTTCACCGGTGGCGAGGGCATCGCCCGTTACATCGGCCTGGGCATCACCGCCGATTCGGCCTATGACGTGGCCCGTGACGAGCTCAACCCGACCGGTGTGATCGCCGGCTATGTCGGTTGGCGCCATGCGTTCTCGCCGAAGCTGCGCACCAACCTGATCTATGCGCGCAGCGACTACGACAACGACAGCATCCTCGGCCCGCTGGTGACCAAGAGCGTGCAGAGCATCCGCGGCAACATCTTCTACTCGCCACTGCCCAAGGTCGATGTCGGTGCCGAGCTGATGTATGGCAAGCGCGAGATCGAGAACGGCAACAAGGGCGATATCACCCGTCTGCAGTTCACTACGAAGTACAGCTTCTGACCGAGTGCCGACCAACGGTCGGCACCCACCAACAACGATTGCTTCGGAGGGGAAGCGTCCCATGTCCACAACACCTGCGCCGGCGAAAGCCCAACTAACCCAGGGACACAAGAAGGTCATCTTCGCGTCCAGCCTGGGCACCGTTTTCGAGTGGTACGACTTCTTCCTGTACGGCTCGCTTGCCGCGATCATCGCCAAGCAGTTCTTCAGTGGCGTCAATGAAACCACGGGCATGATCTTCGCCCTGCTGGCCTTTGCGGCCGGCTTCTTCGTGCGCCCGTTCGGTGCGGCCTTCTTCGGCAGCCTCGGCGATCGCATCGGCCGCAAGTACACCTTCCTGGTGACCATCCTGATCATGGGCATCTCGACCTTCCTGGTCGGCGTGCTGCCCAACTACGCCTCGATCGGCTTCGCCGCGCCGGTGATCCTGATCATCCTGCGCCTGGCCCAGGGCCTGGCCATGGGCGGCGAGTACGGTGGTGCGGCGACCTACGTGGCCGAGCACGCGCCGGACGACAAGCGTGGCCTGTACACCAGCTTCATCCAGTGCACGGCCACGCTCGGCCTGTTCATGTCGCTGCTGATCATCCTGGCCTGCCGCTACTTCCTCGGCAACGAAGCGTTCGAAGCCTGGGGCTGGCGCATTCCGTTCCTGGTCTCGATCGTGCTGCTGGGCGTGTCGGTGTGGATCCGCCTGCAGCTGAGCGAGTCGCCGCTGTTCCAGCAGATGAAGTCGGAGGGCAAGGGTTCCAAGACGCCGTTCCGTGACAGCCTGAAGGGCGGCAACCTGAAGCTGATGCTGCTGGTGCTGCTCGGCGCCGCAGCGGGCCAGGCGGTGGTCTGGTATGGCGGCCAGTTCTACGCGCTGTTCTTCCTCAGCAGCATGCTGAAGGTCGATGCCACCACCTCCTACCTGCTGATCGCCGCCGCGCTGGCGCTGGGCGTGCCGTTCTTCATCTTCTTCGGCTGGCTGTCCGACCGTATCGGCCGCAAGAAGATCATCCTGGCCGGCTGCCTGCTGGCCGCCGTCACCTACATCCCGATCTTCAAGGGCCTGACCCACTTCGCCAACCCGGCCATCGAAGAAGCCCGCAGCAGTTCGCCGGCGCTGGTCGTGGCCGACCCGACCACCTGCTCCTTCCAGTTCGATCCGGTGGGCCTGCGCAAGTTCACCAGCTCCTGTGACGTGGCTACCGCCGCGCTGACCAAGGCCGGTGTGCCGTATGACGTGCAGCCGGCCGCTGCTGGTTCGCTGGCGATGGTCAACGTGGGCAGCGCCAGCGTCACCTCGTACGAGGCCGCCGGCCTGACCAAGGAAGAAGGCAAGGCCAAGGCCGATGCATTCGGTGCCGAGCTGAAGACCGCGCTGACCGGCGCTGGTTATCCCGCCAAGGCTGATGGTTCGCGCATCAACTACGCCGGCACGATCCTGATGCTGTGGCTGCTGGTGCTGTACGTGACCATGGTCTACGGTCCGATCGCCGCCTACCTGGTCGAACTGTTCCCGACCCGCATCCGCTACACCTCGATGTCGCTGCCGTACCACATCGGCAACGGCTGGTTCGGTGGCTTCCTGCCGGCGATCTCCTTCGCGCTGGTGGCCGGTACCGGCAACCTGTACTACGGGTTGTGGTACCCGATCATCATCGCGCTGATGTCGGTGGTGATTGGCGGCCTGTTCCTGCGCGAGACGAAGAACGTGGACATCACCAAGTAACCGGCGTGCCGACCAACGGTCGGCACCCACCGGGTTCCAGGGGCCGTGGTGCAGACCACGGCCTTTCTTTTTCTGGTAGTGCCGGCCGCTGGCCGGCAACTGCACGATGCCTGCCGAAGTTCCATGAGATTGCCGGCCAGCGGCCGGCACTACCGGTTGTCTCACGCACGTACGCCGTATAGTCGCGGAATGACCGCCTCAGCCGCCGACCTCCCCGCCGTTCTGCATATCCTGCGTACTGCCTGGCAGTCGCAGCGCCCGTCGCTCGACCAGCGCGAATCCGACCTGCGCCGCCTGCGCGCGGCGTTGAAGGACCGCATGGACGAAATGGCCCAAGCCATCGCCGAAGACTTTGGCCACCGCGCCCACGTGGAATCGAAACTGGCCGATGGCATGAGCGTGCTGTCGGCCATCGATCACCTGCGCCGCCACCTGCGACGCTTGTCGAAGCCGCGTCGTGCATCGGCGGGCTGGAAGCTATGGCCGGCGCGCGCGCAGCTGCGGCCGACGCCGCTGGGCGTGGTCGGGGTAATCTCGCCGTGGAATTATCCGGTCACGCTGGCGTTGGTGCCGCTGGCCACCGCGATTGCCGCCGGCAACCATGTGCTGTTGAAGCCTTCGGAGCACACACCGCGCACCAGCGCGTTCCTGGCCGATCTGCTGGCCAGCGTGTTCCCGCCCGATCGCGTGGCGGTGGTGCAGGGTGGGGCGGACGTAGCCGCGGCGGTGTCTTCGCTACCGCTGGACCACCTCGTGTTTACCGGTTCCACCGCGGTCGGCCGCAAGGTGATGGCGGCGGCGGCGGAGCATCTGGTACCGCTGACGCTGGAACTGGGCGGCAAGTCGCCGGCGATCGTCTGCCGCGATTTTCCGTTGGACAAAGCCGCCGCGCGGTTGGCCACCGGCAAATGGTTCAACGCCGGACAGACCTGCATCGCGCCGGATTACGTGCTGATCGACAGCGTGCGCCAGCGTGAGTTCGTGCAGGCGCTGCAGCAGCAGGTGCGCGAGCGCTATGGTGATTTCAGCGATGCCGACGAATACACGCGGATCATCAACGAGGGCCAGTACCGGCGCCTGCAGGGCTATCTGGCGCAGGCCCGCGAACGCGGGGTGCCGGTGATTCCGCTGGCGCGGGTGGATGACGCGCGTGCCGATCGCGAGCGGCTGCTGGTGCCGACCGTGGTGCTGGACCCGCCGGATGACCTGGACCTGATGCGCGATGAGATCTTCGGCCCGATCCTGCCGGTGCGTGCCTATCCGGACCTGGATGCGGCGTTGGCCGACATCGTGGCCCGCGACCGGCCGCTGGCGTTGTATCCCTTCAGCCACGACACGGCCACGGTGGAGCGCATCCTCGGCCAAGTGCTGGCCGGCGGGGTCACGGTCAACGACACGCTGCTGCACTTCGCCGCCGATGGCTTGCCGTTTGGTGGGGTGGGCGCCAGTGGCATGGGGGCGTACCACGGGCGGGCCGGGTTTGATGCGATGAGCAAGCTGTTGCCGGTGCTGTGGCAGTCGCGCTGGGCGGCCAGTGACCGGCTGCGGCCGCCGTATTCGAAGATTGCGGGGTTGTTGAAACTGCTGCTGCGGTGAATCCAGGCAGGGCGTGCACCCAGTGGTAGTGCCGGCCGCTGGCCGGCAGCTGCAGGGTCTTGCTGGAAGGGTCATCGGGTTGCCGGCCAGCGGCCGGCACTACCGGTAGGGGCCCATCCGCGCGGCCCGTTCCGGTAGGGGCCAACCTTGGTTGGCGCGCGTGAACCACAAGCGCCGACCAAGGTCGGCCTCTACCAAAGCCCACCCGGGTAGAATGCCCGCATGAAAATCGCCTCGTGGAACGTCAATTCGCTCAATGTCCGCCTGCCGCACCTGGAGCAGTGGCTCAAGGACTTCGGCCCGGACATCGTCGGCATCCAGGAAACCAAGCTGGAGGACCACAAGTTCCCGGACTCGGCGCTGGTCGCCGCCGGCTACCGCAGCGTGTTCGCCGGGCAGAAGACCTACAACGGCGTGGCGCTGGTGTCGCGCGAGCCGGCGCAGGACGTGCAGATCGGCATTCCCGGCTTCGAGGACGAGCAGAAGCGGGTCATCGCCGGCACCTTCGGCGACCTGCGGGTGATCAACCTGTACGTGGTCAACGGCCAGGACGTGGGCACCGACAAGTACGAGTACAAGCTGCGCTGGCTGGAGGCGGTGCATGCGTGGATCGCCGCGGAACTGCAGCGTCATCCGAAGCTGATCGTGATGGGCGACTTCAACATCGCCCCTGACGGGCGCGACGTGCATGACCCGGAGGTGTGGAACGACAACCACATCCTGACCTCCACTGCCGAGCGCGGCGCACTGAACAAGCTGCTGCAGCTGGGCCTGCACGATGGCTTCCGCCTGCACAATGATGAGGCCGGCACCTTCAGCTGGTGGGACTACCGCGCAGCGGGTTTCCGCCGCAACCTCGGCCTGCGCATCGACCTCACCCTGGTCTCCGATGCGCTGAAGGGCAGTGCGGTGGCCTCGGGCATCGACCGCGAGCCGCGCACCTGGGAACGTCCCAGCGATCATGCGCCGGCGTGGGTGGAATTGGGTTGAACGAACGGGGCCCGGCGATTGCCGGGCCCGTTGCGATGCATCTGCCGGCCAGCGGCCGGCACTACCGCCGCGTCAGCGTATGCTCTTGCGGGTGAACAGGTTGACGATGGCCAGCAGAATCACCGCGCCGATCAGCGAGAACAGGAACGTGCGCAGGGTGATCGCTTCATTGATGCCGCCGCCAAACAGCCAGCCGGAAATCAGTGCGCCGACGATGCCCACCACGATGTTGAGGATGATGCCCTGCTGGCCATCGCGCTTCATGATGATGCTTGCCAGCCAGCCGACGATGCCGCCGACGATCAGCCAGATGATGATGCCCATGATCGACTCTCCGGTGGATAACCGCGTCCAGTTGACGCGCAATGCCGTGAACCCGCTGTGCAATCCTGTGACGGGCGCGTGCGGATGAGCCTGCCAGCCACCCTCGAGGGCCCCTGGCGGTTTGGTCCGGTTACCGTCTGGCGCTGCCCGCACGTCCCCGGCCAGCGCGGTGAGCCGCAGGCCCGGCAGGTGCTGGCACAGGCACTGGGCGGCGAGCCGGATGCGCTGCCGCTGGTGCGCGACGACAAGGGCCGGCCGGAACTGAGCGGCGCGCTCGCCCACTACGGCACCGGCTGGAGCCACAGCGGCGAGGTGCTGCTGGTAGCGCTGGGCGAGGGCGTGCGGCTGGGCGTGGACCTGGAACTGCTGCGGCCGCGCCCGCGCATGCTGGAAATCATCCAGCGCTTCTTCCATCCCGACGAAGTGGCCTGGCTGCAGGGCCTGGACGAGGCCGACCGCGAACATTGGTTCTTCCGCGTCTGGTGTGCCAAGGAAGCGATGCTGAAGGCACACGGGCAGGGCATTTCCTTCGGCCTGCACCGCCTGCAGCTGGCCCCGGCCAACGATGGCGCCCTGCACCTGCGCTGGTGCGACCCGGAGCTGGGCGAGGCCGCGCGCTGGCATCTGCACGAATGGCAGGCCAGCGGACAATTCCGCGCCGCATTGGCCTGGTATCCGCAGTGAATCGGCGAATCAACGGCGAAAACCGGCGATAATGCCGGCATGAGCGAACACGATCTTCCCGCCGGCGTAGCGACCACGCTGCAGCAGGGCCTGGCCAGCATGGGCCTGGCCGCCGAGCTGGCCCCGCCGCTGCTGCGCTACCTGGCGCTGCTGCACCGCTGGAACGGCACCTACAACCTCACCGCCATCCGCGATCCGCAGGAAATGGTCACCCGCCATCTGCTCGATTCGCTGGCGATGCAGCCGTTCGTGGCCGATGGCAGCCTGGCCGACCTCGGTACCGGCCCCGGGTTGCCGGGCATCCCGCTGGCGATCGCCTGCCCGGGCCTGCAGGTCACCCTGGTGGAAAGCAACGGCAAGAAGGCCCGCTTCATGCGCGAGGCCGTGCGCCAGCTGGGCCTGGGCAATGCCCGCGTGGCCGAATCGCGCGCCGAAGCGCTGGCCGAGCCGGGCAGCTACGACCAGCTGACCGCGCGCGCGATGGACACCCTGGCCGGCATCGTCCGCGTCGGTGGCCACCTGCTGCGCCCCGGCGGCGTGTTGCTGGCCATGAAAGGCGTCTACCCGCATGAGGAGATCGCAGCGCTGCCGGCCGGTTGGCAGGTGCGCGAGGTGGTCCCGCTGAGCGTGCCCGGTCTGGCCGGTGAACGCCATCTGGTCACCGTCACAGGTCCCTGAACCCCGCCGCCCGCCCCTTGTGGAACAAGCGGTTGGCGATCCACGATTTCCGCACGGGCCCGGTTGTACGCATAATGACCGGTCCCAGCACACGTCGACGAGGCACACCCGCATGGCCCGCATCATCGCCATCGCCAACCAGAAGGGTGGCGTCGGCAAGACCACGACCGCCGTCAACCTGGCCGCTTCCCTGGCCAACGCACCCAAGCGCGTGCTGTTGGTCGACCTGGATTCCCAGGGCAACGCGACCATGGGCAGTGGCGTGGACAAGCGCGAGCTGGTCTCCTCCACCTACGACCTGCTGCTGGGCGAGTCCAGCGCCGCCGACGTGCGCGTGCAGACTGCCGAAGGCTACGACCTGCTGCCGGGCAACATCGACCTGACCGCGGCCGAGATCCAGCTGATGGCGCAGAGCGAGCGCGAGCAGCGCCTGAAGCGCGCGCTGGCACCGATCCGCGATGAGTACGACTACATCCTGATCGACTGCCCGCCGGCGCTTTCGCTGCTGACCCTCAACGCACTGGCCGCCGCCGATTCGGTGATCGTGCCGATGCAGTGCGAGTACTACGCACTGGAAGGCCTGAGCGCGCTGGTGGAAACCATCGAAGCGCTGCGTGCCAACCTCAACCCGGCGCTGGAGATCGAAGGCGTGCTGCGCACCATGTTCGACGTGCGCAACAACCTGGCCAATGCCGTGTCGGCCGAGCTCACCGAGCATTTCGGCGACCGGGTGTTCCGCACCATCGTGCCGCGCAACGTGCGCCTGGCCGAGGCGCCCAGCCATGGCCAGAGCATCGTCGGCTACGATCGTGCTTCGCGCGGCGGCGTGGCCTACCTCGGCCTGGCCGGCGAGATCATCCGTCGCAACAACGAACGCAACAAGGCCACCAAGGCCGTGGAGACCGTCTGATGACCAGCAGCAAGCCTGCAGCCAAGAAGCGAGGCCTCGGCCGCGGCCTGGACGCACTGCTCGGTCCGAAGGGCGCGGTCAGCCAGGTGCAGGCCAGTACGGCGGTGATCGAGCCGCTGCCCGGTGAAGTGCTGCGCAAGCTGCCGGTAGGCCAGCTGCAGCCGGGCAAGTACCAGCCGCGTCGCGAGATGGACCAGGGCAAGCTGTCCGAACTGGCCGACTCGATCAAGTCGCAGGGCGTGATCCAGCCGATCCTGGTGCGCCAGCTGCCGGCAGGCAACTTCGAGATCGTCGCCGGTGAACGTCGCTGGCGCGCCTCGCAGCTGGCCGGCCTGGACGAAGTGCCGGTGGTGGTGCGCGAGCTGGAAGACCGCACCGTCATCGCGATGGCGCTGATCGAGAACATCCAGCGCGAAGACCTCAACCCGCTGGAAGAAGCCGAAGCGCTGCAGCGCCTCATCAGCGAATTCACCCTGACCCATGCCGAGGCCGCCGAGGCCGTCGGTCGCTCGCGCGCGGCGGTGTCCAACCTGCTGCGCCTGCTGGAGCTGCCGATCGCCATCCGCCTGCTGCTGGAAACGCGCCGGCTGGAGATGGGGCACGCCCGCGCGCTGCTGACGCTGGCCCCGGAACTGGCCAGCAAGCTGGCCCAGGAAGCGGCCGATGAAGGCTGGTCGGTGCGCGAGGTCGAGCGTCGCGCGCAGGCGTTCGCCGCCGGCAAGGTGCCGAGCAACCGTCCACAGCCGGTGGCCAAGGTGCAGCAGGCCGATATCGCCTCGCTGGAGACCGAGCTGTCCGAAGCGCTGGGCACCTCGGTTGCGATCAACCATGGCCGCGGCGGCAAGGGCAAGCTGATCATCCATTACGCCAACCTGGACACGCTCGATGGCGTGCTGGAGCGGCTGCGCACGCGCCAGGGCTGACCCCGGCGCATCTTCATGGGCGTACGGCCCGTTCCTGCCGTGTGCCGTCGATTGCAGGGAACGCACCGCCGCGCGTGCCGGAGGCCGCGTCGTCCACCGCAGGTGGGCCGCTCCGCCCCGTGGCTCATCCAGGGAGCAGGACATGACCATTGAAGTAGACGACGTCAGCCCGGGCGGCAGCCCGATCCTCGTGCACAGCCGCGAGAAGGACTTCACCCCGGCCCAGGGCGAGTCGCACATCGAAGAGATCAGCGCCTACATCGAGCGCCATCTTGGCCCGATCTCCGGTGTCTTCCACGAAATCATCTCCGATATCGTGCATATCGACGTGCATGTGGTGCCCGCCACCGACGAGTGCCCGTACCTGCGGCTGGTGACCTCGGGCATGAGTGATCTGCCGATGGCCGTGCCCGACGAGGTGGACGCTCCCCGGCACATGGAACTGATGGTGACCCTGCCGGCGGATTGGCCGATCACCCAGGATGCCTTCGAGGATGAGCGCAACTATTGGCCGGTGCGCCTGTTGAAGACCCTGGCGCGGCTGCCGCACGAGTACGACACCTGGCTGGGCTTCGGACACACCATTCCCAACGGCCATCCGTCCGAGCCCTATGCACCGGGCGTGGGGTTCGATGGCGCCATCGTGCTGCCGCCGGTCACGACCCCGGACGACTTCGGCACGCTGGCGCTGGAAGACGGCACCACCATCGAGTTCATGGCGATCGTGCCGCTGTACCCGGAAGAGATGGACCTGAAGCTGAAAAAGGACTCGGAAACCCTGCTGGACCGCTTCGATGCGAAGAACATCCAGGATGTCATCCAGCCGGGGCGTACCAATGTGGCCAAGAAGCGTTTCGGCCTGTTCTAGGCCCTGCGCGTACCATCAGACGCCATCACTACTGAATCGAACGTTGAATTCCAGGCTCACCGCAATGACCATCCTGCTCACCGGCGCAGCCGGCTTCATCGGTGCCTACACCGCCCGTGCCCTGCTTGATGCGGGCCAGTCGGTGGTCGGCCTGGACAACTTCAACGATTACTACGACCCGCAGATCAAGCGCGACCGCGTGGCCGCGCTGTGCCCGACGCTGGATCTGCGCACGCTGGACCTGACCGACCGCGACGGCCTGGCCGCGCTTTTCGACGAAATACAGCCGACCGCGGTGATCCACCTGGCCGCGCAGGCCGGCGTGCGCTATTCGCTGGAAAACCCGCACGCCTACGTCGACAGCAACCTGGTCGGCTTCGTCAACATGCTCGAACTGTGCCGCCACCGTGGCGTGCAGCATCTGGTGTATGCGTCCAGCAGTTCGGTCTACGGCGATTCGGCCACGCCGCCGTTTTCCGAAGACCAGCGCGTGGACCAGCCGCGCTCGCTGTATGCCGCCACCAAGGCCGCCAATGAACTGATGGCCTACACCTACGCACAGCTGTATGGCCTGCGTGCCACCGGCCTGCGCTTCTTCACCGTGTATGGCCCGTGGGGCCGGCCGGACATGGCGCCGCTGCTGTTCTCGCGCGCGGTGCTGGCTGGCCGTTCGATCGACGTGTTCAACGAAGGCCGCATGCAGCGCGATTTCACACATGTCTCCGACATCGTGGCCGGTATTCTCGGCGCCCTCGCGCATCCGGCGGATGGTCCGGTGCCGCACCGGGTGTTCAACCTCGGCAACCACACGCCGGTCGAGCTGGAGCGCTTCATCGGCGTGATCGAGCAGGCCGCCGGTCGCCCCGCGCAGAAGGTCTACAAGCCGATGCAGCCGGGTGACATGGTGCGCACGATGGCCGATACCCGGCGCGCACATGACGCATTTGGCTACGAACCGGTCATGCCGATCGAACAGGGCCTGCCGCCGGTGGTGCGTTGGTGCCGCGAGTATTTTGCTGATCGCGCCTGAAAACCGATCCTCACGCCGCTGGATTCATCTTCGGATAACCTCGGCTTCGGAAAATGCGCGGTCTTTGTCCCTTCTTGGCCGAGTCCCCCCATGAGCCAACCCGATCTGTCCGTCGTTGTCCCTGTATTCAACGAGCGCGACAACGTCGCGCCCCTGGTGGCCGAAATCACCGCTGCACTGCGCGGACGGCTGCCGTTCGAGATCGTCTACATCGACGATCATTCGCGCGATGACACCCTGGCCGTACTGCAGGGCCTGAAGGCCACCACACCGGAGCTGCGCGTGCTGCACCACGTCTCGCAGAGCGGGCAGAGCACCGCGGTACGTACCGGTGTCAAGCACGCGCGTGCGCCGTGGATCGCCACCCTCGACGGTGATGGCCAGAACGACCCGGCCGACATCCCCAAGCTGCTGGACGCCCGTGATGCGGCCGACGCCCAGGTGAAGCTGCTCGCCGGCTGGCGCGTCAACCGCCAGGACAGCGGCAGCAAGCGCTGGGCCAGCAAGTGGGCCAATGCCATCCGCGCGCGCATGCTGCGCGATGACACCCCCGATACCGGCTGCGGCATCAAGCTGTTCGAGCGCAACGCCTTCCTCGATCTGCCGTACTTCGACCACATGCATCGTTACCTGCCGGCGCTGATGCAGCGCGCCGGCTGGAAGACCACCAGCGTGCCGGTCAACCATCGCCACCGTACGGCCGGCGTGTCCAAGTACAACAACCTGGGCCGCGCGCTGGTCGGCATCCGCGACCTGCGCGGCGTGGCCTGGCTGATTACCCGCAGCAAGCGCACTGCGGTGGAGGAGCGTTGATGGATCTGGAGCTGCACTGGCTGGACCAGCCGCTGACCTGGTTGTACTGGACCGGCCTGCATGTGACCGGTTGGAAGCTGATCGGCTACACCGGCGCGTTGATGTTCGGTGGCCGCTGGCTGGTCCAGTTCATCGCCTCCAAGCGCGCCGGCAAGCCGGTGATCCCGCGCCTGTTCTGGTACATGAGCGTGGTCGGCAGCCTGATGACGCTGAGCTACTTCCTGTTCTCGGCCAAGCAGGACTCGGTGGGCGTGCTGCAGAACCTGTTCCCGGCGTTCACCGCGTTGTACAGCCTGCAGCTGGACATCAAGCATCGCGGCTGGAAGCGGGACAAGGCCAGTCACTGACGCCCCGGTAGAGGCCGACCTTGGTCGGCACCGCTGTGGTAGCGCCGGGCCATGCCCGGCGGCTGTGGGATGGCGGTGAACATCGGCCGCGCTGCGCGCTCGCGGGGCATGGCCCCGCGCTACCACGCGCCTTGGGCGCTGGGTCTCCCCGCCTGCCAACCAAGGTTGGCAGCTACCAGGGCTAGGCCCAGGCAGGACCTTCGTCCCATGCCATGGGCGGTGCGGGGTGCCATGATCGGGGCCTGCCTTCCCGGGAACCTGTGCTTGTGAAAACCCGTCTTGCCGTTGCCCTGCTGATTGCCCTGTCCGCCCCTGCCGTGGCGTTGGCCGCACCGCCCACTGCCGCCGCGCCGGCCAGCGTGGCCACTGAATCGCCCGCCGATGCCGCCTTCCGCGCGCTGTACGAGAAGGAATGGAAGTGGCGCCAGCAAGGCGGCGGCGAGGCCAGCGAGGACGAGGACGCGCCGGCCAATGCCACCCGCATGCCCGACGTCGGCCCGGCCGCGCAGCAGGCACGCCTGGAGGTATGGGACCAGACCCTGGCCGCGCTGAAGAAGATCGACCCGAAGACCCTTTCGCCCGACAACCAGGTCAACTACGCGATCTACCGCGACCAGGTGTTCAACCTGGCCGAAGAAGTGCGCCTGCGCGGCTACGAGATGCCGTTCAACGCCGATTCCTCGTTCTGGTCCAACCTGTCCTTCATGGCCCGGCGCGAAATGAAGACCGTGCAGGACTACCAGAACTACATCGCGCGCCTGAATGATGTGCCGCGCTACTTCGACCAGCAGACCGGGAACATGCGCGCCGGCCTGAAGCGCGGCTTCAGCGTGCCGCGTGCGGTGCTCGATGGCCGCGAGGTGTCCATCGCCACTGTCGCCGAACTGAAGGACCCGACCGAATCGCCGCTGTACGCGCCGTTCAAGAAGCTGCCCAACACCGTCCCGGCTGCGGAGCAGGCCAAGCTGCAGGCACAGGCCCGCGCGGCGATCAGCGGCAAGGTGGTGCCGGCGTTCCAGCAACTGCGCACCTTCTTCGTCAACGAATACGTGCCACAGGCGCGCACCACCCTGGCCGCCGAAGCGATGCCTGACGGCAAGGCGTACTACAAGCAGCAGATCCACGAATACACCACGCTGGACCTGTCGCCGGACGAGATCCACCGCATCGGCCTGGATGAAGTGGCACGCATCCAGAAGGAAATGAACGACATCATCAAGCAGGTGAAGTTCAAGGGCAGCTTTGCCGAGTTCCTGACCTTCCTGCGTACCGACCCGCAGTTCTATGCCAAGACGCCGGAAGAACTGCTGTCGCGTGCCGCATGGATCTCCAAGCGCGCCGATGGCCAGCTCGGCAAGTACATGACATTGCCGCGCGCGCGCTTCACCATCGTGCCGGTGCCGCCGGACATCGCGCCGTTCTGGACCGCCGGCCGTGGTGGCATGGGCACCTATTGGCTCAACACCTACAACCTGCCATCGCGCCCGCTGTACAACCTGCCGGCGTTGACCCTGCACGAATCCGATCCGGGCCATGCACTGCAGGGTGCCATCGCTGCCGAGCAGAAGAACCTGCCGGAGTTCCGCCGCAACGCCTACATCTCCGCCTATGGCGAAGGTTGGGCGCTGTACTGCGAGAAGCTGGGCGTGGAAATGGGTATCTACGAAACCCCGTACGAGGATTTCGGTCGCCTGACCTACGAGATGTGGCGCGCCACGCGCCTGGTGATCGACACTGGCGTGCACAGCAAGGGCTGGAGCCGCGAGCAGGCGCTGGCCTACCTGCGTGACCACACGGCGCTGAGTGAGCACGAAGTGACCACCGAAGTGGATCGCTACATTTCCTGGCCGGGGCAGGCGTTGAGCTACAAGCTCGGCGAGATCGCCATCGTGCGCCTGCGTGCGCAGGCCGAGAAGGAGCTGGGCGACAAGTTCGACGTCAAGGGCTTCCACGACACCCTGCTGAAGCAGGGTTCGGTGCCGTTGCCGGTGCTGGAGCAGCAGATCCAGGCGTACATTGCCGAGCGCAAGAAGGCCTGATCGCCGTGTCGCCGGGCATGGCCCGGCGCTAGCGGAACGTGCGGTGGTAGCGCCGGGCCATGCCCGGCGAGCGCGAAGCGCGGTAGACGGGGGCGGATCACAGGATCCGACCCCGTGAACTTTCAGCCAGCCGTCCGCACCTTGGCCACGCGCGCGGCGAAGGTCGGCAGCACCAGCAGGGTCAGCACCGTGGCGGTGATCAGGCCACCGATCACCACCGTCGCCAGCGGCTTCTGCACTTCCGCACCGGAACCACTGGCGATCGCCATCGGAATGAAGCCGACGATGGCCACCAGTGCGGTGGTCAGCACCGCGCGGATACGGCTGGATGCACCATTGATCGCGGCCATCATCGGCACGTCACCGGCGTCCAGGCGCTCGCGGATCGCCTGCATCAGCACCAGGCCGTTGAGCGTGGCCACGCCGGACACGGCGATGAAGCCCACTGCGGCCGACACCGAGAACGGCATGCCGCGCAGCAGCAGGGCGAGGATGCCGCCGACCAGCGCCAGCGGTACGCAGCTGAACACCAGCACCGCTTCCTTGCCGCTGCGCAGGGCCATGAACAGCAGGCTGCCGATCAGCAGGAATACCACCGGCACCACCGTGGCCAGGCGCTTTTCCGCGCGCTGCAGGTTCTCGAACTGGCCACCCCAGGTCAGGTACGCACCGGGCGGCAGCGCCACGTCGGCCACGGCGGCCTGTGCTTGGCCAACGAATCCGCCGAGGTCGCGGCCGCGCACGTTGGCCTGCACCACCACCCGGCGGCTGCCGTTGTTGCGGCTGATCTGGTTCGGTCCTTCGCTGACGCTGATGCGCGCTACCGAGGACAGCGGAATCACCACACCGGCCGGCGTGGCGATCGGCAGCGAGGCCAGCTGATCCGGATCGTTGCGTGCGCTGTCATCCAGCCGCACCACCACATCGAAGCGACGGTCGCCTTCGAATATCTTGCCGGCTGCCATGCCGCCGATGCCGGTGGACAGCGCATCGCTGACGTCGGCGGCGGTCAGCCCGTACTGCGCTGCCGCTACATGGTCGATCTTGACGTTGAGCGTGGGCAGGCCGGAAATCTGCTCCACCCGCACATCGGCCGCGCCCTCCACCGCGCGCAGCTTCAGCGCCACCTGGTCGGCCACCTTCTGCAGCTGGCTGAAGTCATCGCCGAAGATCATCACCGCCAGGTCGGTGCGCACGCCGGAAATCAGCTCGTTGAAGCGCAGCTCGATCGGCTGGCTGAACTCGAAGCTGTTGCCCAGCTGCTGGCCGGCCAGTGCTTCGAAGCGGGCCACCAGCGCCTCCTTGCCCAGCTTCGGATCGGGCCAGTCCGCACGTGGCTTGAGCACGATCACGCTGTCGGAGATGTTGGTCGGCATCGGGTCGATTGCCGCTTCGGCCGTACCGGTACGCGAGAACACCGTTTCCACTTCCGGTTGCTGGGCGATGGCCTTCTCCAGTGCCAGCTGCATCGCCAGCGACTGCTCCAGCGAAGTAGACGGGACGCGCAGTGCCTGCATCGCCACGTTGCCTTCATCCAGGGTAGGCATGAACTCGCGGCCGAGCAGGCCGAACGAGCCAATGCCCACCAGCAGCATCAGCGCTGCGCCGGCGATCACCGCGCGCGGCCGCGCGACGGCCTGGCGGATGATCGGCTCGATGCGTCCACGCAGCACGCGGATCAGCTTCGTTTCGTGCTGGCCATCATCACTGTGTGCCTCGCCTTCCTTCGGCTTCGGCTCGCGCACCATCAGCGCGGCCATCGCCGGCACGAAGGTGAAGGAGAAGATGAAGGCACCCACCAGGGCCAGCATGAACGTGGCGGCCATCGGGTGGAACGTCTTGCCCTCCACACCTTCCAGGGTGAGGATCGGTGCGAACACCAGCAGGATGATCAGCTGGCCGAACGCGGCCGGTCGTGCCATCTTTCGCGCCGAATCGGCCGCTACGCGCAGGCGTTCCATCGCGGTCAACGCACGGCCCAGTTCGGCACGACGCTGGCCCAGCATCAGCAGCGTCGACTCGATCACGATCACCGCGCCGTCCACCAGGATGCCGAAGTCCAGCGCACCCAGGCTCATCAGGTTGCCACTGATGCCGAAGCGGTTCATGCCGATCACCGCGAACAGGAACGACAGCGGGATCACCAGTGCGGTGATCGTCGCCGCGCGCAGGTTGCCGAGCAGCAGGAACAGCACCACCACCACCAGCAGCGCGCCCTCGGTGAGGTTCCTGGCCACGGTCTTGATGGTGGAATTGACCAGCACGCTGCGGTCCAGCACCGGCGCGGCCACGATGTCCGCCGGCAGCGAGGCATTGACCTGCTGCAGCCGTGTGGCGGCCGCCTGGGCCACGGTGCGGCTGTTGCCGCCGGCGATCATCAGCGCGGTACCGAGCACGGCCTCGTGGCCGTTGCGGCTGGCCGCCCCCAGGCGCGGTGCGCGGCTTAGGCCGACATCGGCCACATCGGCCACCCGCACCACCACGCCGTTGCGGGTGGCTACCGGCGCCTGTGCCAGGTCGTCGGTGGTCAGTGCCAGACCGTCGGCACGCACCACCAGGCCTTCGCCGGCGCGCTGCACGAAGCCGGCACCGGCCTGCACGTTGGAGCGCTGCAGGGCCGTCACCAGATCGGCCAGGCCCAGGCCATGCGCGGCCAGCCGCGCGCTGTCCGGATGCACGCCGTATTCCTTCACGTAGCCACCGACGGTGTCCACGCCCGCCAGCCCGGGGCTGGAGCGCATCTGCGGCGCGATGATCCAGTCCTGCACGGTGCGCAGGTAGGTGGCGCGTTCTTCCGGCGTGCGCAGCAGGTTGCCTTCCGGCGTGCGGTAGACCTCGCCGGCCTGCCAGCCAGCTTCACCGGGCTTGGCCAGCTTCGCAGGGTCGAACGCGGTGAAGTCCACCGTCCACATCAACACCTCGCCGAGGCCGGTGGTGACCGGCGACAGCATCGGCGAGGCACCCTCGGGCAGCGCTTCGGCGGCCTCGCGCATGCGCTCGGCCACCTGCTGGCGGGCGAAGTAGATGTCGGTGGCATCGGTGAAGATCGCGGTGACCTGCGAGAAGCCATTGCGCGACAGCGAACGGGTGGTGGCCAGGCCGGGGATGCCGGCCAGCGCGGTTTCCAGCGGATAGGTCACCTGCCGCTCGATCTGCTCGGGCGTCAGTGCCGGTGCCACGGTGTTGATCTGCACCTGGCGGTTGGTGATGTCCGGTACCGCATCGATCGGCAGCTTGCCGAGCTGGAACAGGCCCACGGCGGCAACGAGTGCAGCCAGGGCCACGACCAGCCAGCGGTGGCGTACCGCGGTTTCAATGATGAGCTTGAACATGGAAGGTCCTCAGTGCCCGTGCTCGGCTTCGCCCTTGGCCAGTTCGGCCTTGAGCAGGAACGCGTTGGCGCCGACGATGCGTTCGTCGCCGTTCAAGCCGCTGAGAATCTCGATGCGGTCACCGGCACGTCGGCCGGCCAGTACCGGCTGCACCTTGAAGCCGCCCTCGACGGCGACGAATACCGCGCTGTTGCCGCCGACGTTCTGTACCGCATCAGCCGGTACGCTCAACGCGCCGTCCTTGCCGTCGGTGACCACCACCGCCGATACCGGCGAACCGGCCGGTGGCAATGCGGCACCCACCGGCGTGGCACGGATCACCGCCACGCCACCCTGCTGGCGCACATCGGCGGCCGAACCGGTGACGGTGGCACTGAAGCTGCCGCCCGGCACGGTCACTTCCAGCGTCATGCCCGGCGTGACCTGCGCGGCCAGCGCCGGTGGCGCGGTGAACACCAGCTCGTTCATCGACGGATCGGCGACGTCGGCCACCGGGCTGCCGGCCGCCACCACGCCGCCGGGCGTGACCTGCACGTTGCCGACGATGCCGGCCACCGGGCTGGTGATGCGCACGCGGCCGCTGCTGTCGGGTGAACCGGTGGCGGCGGCCTGTGCCTGCGCGGCAGCGGCCTGCGCCTGCGCCGCCAGCGAGCGCGCGCGTGAGGTTTCCAGTTCCTGGCGAGCGACCACGCCCTGTTCGACCAGTGCCTTGTCGCGGCCGTGGGCCAGGCGCGCCGCCTCGGCCTCCGCGGCGGCGGCAACCGCATTGGCGCGGAACACGGCCGCCTCGCCACTGACCACGATCGCCAGCGCCTGGTTCTGCTTCACTGCCGTGCCCGGTGCGACCAGCACGCGCTCCACGCGACCGGTCACGGTGGAAGCGACCGAGGCACGTGCACCGATCGACGGTTCCACCCGGCCGGACAGCCGCGTCGAACCACCGCCGCCGCGGCCGACGGCCACCACGTCGATGCCGGATGCCTTGATCTGCTCTGGCGTCAGCTGCACCACGCCTTCATCGGCATCTGCCGCGTTGCCGGTTTCGGCCTTGGCGTCGGTGCTGTCGGCGGCGTGGCCATCGTCGGCTGTTGCCTTGCCGGCGGGCTCCGAGGCATTCGGGGCCTGTGTGTTACCAGAACAACCGGCCAGCAATGCAGTCAGCAACAAGCCGCCAACCAGCGGAAAAGAACGGGACAGGTTCATCGGGCCTCCACAAAGGGTGCGCGCCCTTCAAGGCGGGCGAGATCGATTTCCGCGCCAACGCGCGACAGGCGCGCGTCCACAGCGGTGCCGCGGGCGGCGATGAGGGCACTGCGGGTGCTGCGCAGTTCCAGCTGCGAGATGCGCCCGGCGTCGAAGCCGATGCGCGCCAGCCGATAGGCTTCCTCGGCGGCTACCACACTTTCGTCGGCCGCGCGGGTGCGGCTGCCGGCGGCCTTCAGGCCCGCTACCGCCGACAAGCGTTCGGCTTCGCTGTCGCGCCGCTGCTGGTCCAAGCGCGCTTCGGCCGCGCGCTGTTCGGCACTGGCGGCGCGGATGCCACCACGATTGCGGTCGAACAACGGGATCGAGAGGCTCACGCCGAGCGTGTAGGCCTGTTCGCGGTCCTCGCGGAAACGCGTCTGCGCGGCGGTAACGCTGAGGTCCGGCAGGGCACGCTTGCGCTCGACGTCGACTAGACGACCGGCCGCATCAACTTCGGCTTCGGCCACGCGCACGGCCAGAGCCACATCGGTGGCGCCAGGCGGTACTGGCGGTGCGCGATCGAGCAGGCTGTTGTCGATGGTCTGCACCGGTGCATCCAGCAGGGCCGCACCTGCCAGGCGGGCCAGCGCGGCGTCGCGGAAGGCCTGCGCCTCATCCAGCGCGGCGCTGGCATTGGCCACTTCGCTCTGTGCCTGCACGGCACGCAACTGCGGCTCGCGGCCATGCTTGACCATGGCGATGACCGCCGCCGCATCGTCGCGGGTGAGGCTCAGCGCTTCTTCGGCCAGCGTGTAGCGACGCAGGGCGCTTTCGGCCTGTGCGTAGATCGCCGCCAACTGGCTGGCGACATCGCTGCGGCTCTGCGTACCCCGCAGGGCAGCGGCCTGTGCCTCGGCGCGGGCGGCGCGGACGCGCGCGCCGCGCTGGCCCCAGACCTCCAGCGGCTGGGACAGGGTAAGCACGGTGTCGGCCCTGCCCATGCCGCCGTAGGCGCCTGTGCCCCAAGCGTTTTCGGCGGACCAGGAAAGGGATGGATTGGGCAGCGCCCGGGCCTGGTCGGCGCGGGCGTCGGCCGCCTCGGCCAGTGCCGCGCCGACGCGGGCGCCGGGCAGCTGGTCCAGGCGTTCAAGCAGGGTGTCGTACGAAGGTGCGGCTTGTGCGGCGACCTGTGCGGCGGGGATCAGGCCCAGCAGCACGGCGACGACCAGCCCGGCCGCGCGCGGCGACCGAGGTGTCAGGATCGACATAGGGGGATTCCGGTTGTGAGTGAAACGGGAGCCCGCGATTGCGGGACGCGCTCAACTCACGCCCGGGGAGGACGTGCCAGTTCGTCCTGGGCGACCGCATAGGTCGCCGCGTCGCCTGCGTTCATCCAGCGCGCCGGTTGCGGCGTGCCAAAGGCGGCGAAGGTGCTCGCCGGCAGGCTCAGGTTGGAGTGGTGGCAGTGGTTGTGGCTGCAGGCAGCGGCGTGCTTGCCGTCGTTGTCACTGTCACCGTCGGCGTCTTCGGCGCCGGATTGCACATGCACCACCGTGCTGTCGTGCGGTTCCACCGCACACGCCAGCACATCGGCCACCGGCACGACCACGAATGCCGCCATCAGCAGCATCAGCAGGGTCGAACGAAGGTGGCGGGCGATCCGGCGCATGGAGGGGAGGCTAGCAAGCGGTTTTCGGTGGATACAATATCAATGGCCACCTCGGGAATTTGTCGGCGTGTTCCGTTCAGGCGGGTGTCCGGGGTGCCGGCCGCTGGCCGGCAATCCCATGAACCCTGCTGGCGCAATGCGCTGCCGGCCAACGGCCGGCACTACCGGTCTGCGGGCAGTTTGGCGATCACCTTGATCTCGAACTGGAACCCATACAGCCAGGTCACGCCGATGCCGGTCAGGGTCGGGTGCGGCGCTTGGCCCCAGTACTCGGGCACGATCGCCCAGGCCTTCTCGAAGTTCGTTTCCGGATCGACCAGGAACACGGTCACGTCGATCACGTCATCGAACGTGCAGCCTGCGGCGGCCAACACCGCATTGAGATTCTCGAAGGCGCGGCGGACCTGGGTCTCGAAGTCCGGTTCGGGCGAGCCGTCCTCGCGGCTGCCGACCTGGCCGGAGACGAACAGGAAGCCATTGGATCGGATCGCCGGCGAATAGCGGTTGCGCTCGTACAGCGCCTGCCGGCCGGCGGGAAAGACAACATCACGGTGGGACATGGGACGGATTCCAGACGGGAGCGGACCATCCTCCCCGCCACCGCTGTCTGGATAAACCGTGATCATCTGTCTAGATTGATTGCATATTCCAAACAATCACAGCCACGGCCATGGACCGTTTCGAAGCGATGCGCGCGTTCGCCCGGGTGGTGGAGACCGGCAGCTTCACCCGCGCCGCGCACACCCTGCAGCTCAGCCGCACCACGGTCACCCAGCTGGTGCAGCAGCTGGAAGCGCATCTGCGGTTGCGGCTGCTCAACCGCACCACGCGCCGGGTCAGCGTTACCGCCGATGGCGCGGCGTATTACCCGCGCATCGTGCGCCTGCTGGCCGAGCTGGAAGAGGTCGAAGGGGGGCTGGGCGAGGCCGCCGCACAACCGCGCGGGTGCCTGCGCGTCGACGTGCCGGGGCCGTATGCGCGCCTGCGGCTGGTGCCGGCACTGCCGGATTTCCAGGCCCGCTATCCGGAGATCCAGCTGGACATCGGCGTCAGCGACCGCGAGGTCGATGTCATCGCCGACAACGTCGATTGCGTGATCCGTGGTGGCGCGCCTGCCGATCCCGCGCTGGTGGCACGACCGCTGGCGCGCCTGCCGATCGGCTTCCATGCCAGCCCGGGCTATGTGCAGCGGTTCGGTGTGCCGGAACACCCGCGCGCGCTGGAAGGGCCGGACCACCACACGGTCGGTTTTCTCAGCCCACGCAGTGGCCGCGCCCGCGTGTTCACCGCGCAGCGTGGCGCCGAGCGCGTCGAGGTGCAGGGGCGCTACTCAATCGGCTTCGATGATGGCAACGCCTATCTGGCCGCTGGCCTGGCCGGCCTCGGCGTGGTCGCGCTGCCCAGCTACATGGCCGAACCGCATGTGGCGCGCGGCGAGCTGCTGCCCGTGCTGCACGATTGGCAGCTGCCGCCGATGCCGATGCACGTGATGTTCCCGCCGAACCGGCACATGAGCCAGCGGCTGCGGGTGTTCATTGACTGGGTGGTGGAGACGTTGGGCTGAGCCACCGCTCGAGTGCGGCCACGCCGCATGCCACTCCATCCTCGTTCGCCATTGCAGCGCCCAGCGCGGCCGCACGTGCGCGTGTATCGGCATGCTCGGCGAACGCCAGTGCATCGGCCAACACCTTCGGCTGCAACCGCTTGGGTGACAGTGGCGCCGGTGCCACGCCCAGGTGCTGCAGTCGATCGGCCCAGAAGAACTGGTCGGCGGCGAACGGCATCACCATCGACGGTATGCCGGCGCGGCATGCCGAATGCGTGGTGCCGCTGCCGCCGTGGTGGATCGCCAGTGCGCAGCGCGGCAACAACGCTTCATGCGGGGTCGGGCCGATCACCCGTACCGAGTCGGGCAGCGTCATGTCGGGCACGCCGACCCAACCGGGAAACAGCAGCACGCGGCGTGGCGCCAGCGCCGACAACAGCGCCGGCAGCACACGCTCGCGCTCGAAGCCGGTCATGCTGCCGAAGCCCAGATAGACCGGCGGCGGTCCTGCATCGAGGAAAGCCCGCAGTTCGCACGACGGTTGCCACGGCGCAGCAGGGGCCGACCATTGGCCGCACACGAGGTGGTCGGCCGGCCAGTCCGAAGGCGGTGGCAGCAGCTGTGGCGAGATGCCATACAGCATCGGCAGGCCAGCCCAGAGGGAACGTCGTGGTGGCTGCCCGGCGTGCTGGCGGGCCGTGTTGATCGGGCCGCGGAACTGTCGCCAGATCAGGCCGTTGACCAGGCCATAACTGGCCCGGTTCAACCAGCCCGGCGAGCGTCCGGGCGGCAGGAAGGGCGAGCGGAACGCGCGCGTCGGCGTCAGCGGAATCATGCCGGCGCCGATCACCGGAAAGCCGCGACGCTCGCCGACGCTCATGCCGACGAACGCAGCCAGGCCACCGGTCAGGATCGCATCGCAGCCGTCGGCAGCAGCATCGGCCTGGCGCATCCAACCGGCGACATGTTGCAGCGCCATCCGTGCCAGCCCGGTGCTGGCGGCGGCAACGCCATTGCCGCGTGAGACCAGCGCCACCACTTCGTCGTGGATGTCGCCTTCCAGCGCGGCGTGCGGGACGCCCAAGGCCTTCGCGCTGTCGAGGGTGCCGCCGTCGGCCAGCAGCATGACCTCGTGACCGGCCGCGATCAGCCCATGGCAGAGCATGGCCAGCGGGCGCGTATCGCCTTCGGTGCCGTAGGTGAGGGCCAGCAGTCGCATTGGAGCCTCCGCAGTGAATCACCAGTATGCCGGCATCGCTGTGTTCGTCCGCGCTCCTGCCGACGCACCGCGTGGGACAATCCCGCCTCATCTGCCCCCGCCGCACGGGGCGCGCGCAACAGGATCCAGCACCGCATGACCGCACTGCCATCCCTACCGTCCCTTGTCTGCCGCATGCCGGCCGCTGCATACCGGCGTGCGCCGTGAGCCGCGTCGTCGCACTGGACACCGAAACCACCGGTATCTCGCATCGCCTGGGCCATCGGGTGATTGAAATCGGGGCGGTGGAACTGGTCGATGGACAACTCAGCGGCCGCCAGTTCCACACCTACCTGCAGCCGCAGCGGAAGGTGGACTGGGGCGCGCAGCGCGTGCACGGCATCAGCGATGCCATGCTGGTGGGCAAGCCGCTGTTTGCGAGCAAGGCCGCCGAACTGCTGGAGTTCCTGCGTGGCAGCGAGATGGTCGCGCACAACGCCACCTTTGACGTCGGCTTCCTCGACAACGAGCTGCGCCTGGCCGGCATCGCCGAAGGGCTGGCCCAGCACTGCCGCGTGACCTGCAGCCTGAAGCTGGCCCGCAAGCGCTGGCCGGGCATGCCCAACAAGCTCGACGATGTGCTGCAGCGCCTGCGCATTCCCGGTACCCGCGGCCTGCATGGCGCACTGAAGGATGCCCACCTGCTGGCCCAGGTGGTGCCGCACCTGCGCTGAGGGCAGGGCGCCGCCATCGTGTTCAGGCGTGGCCTGTGGGTAAGTTGCGCAAGGTCTTGATTGCGTGCATAATGCGCGGCTCGCTGTGTCCGGTTTCGTGCCGGGCGGCGCCCCCGGGAGCACGTCCCCGGCCGCCCAACGCCAGCGTAACCCTTTGATTCTCTTGACGTGTGGTGGGCAACCACCGAGGCCGCCGTCCCCCGGGCTACGGGGAGACACAACTTACTATCGAGGTGCGCCATGTCCCGCGTATGCCAGGTTTCCGGCAAGCGAGTGCAGACGGGTAACAACGTCTCGCACGCCAACAACAAGACCCGTCGTCGTTTCCTGCCGAATCTGCACGAGCGCCGCTTCTGGGTTGCCAGCGAGAACCGCTGGGTGAAGCTTCGTGTTTCCGCGCATGCACTGCGCACCATCGACAAGAACGGTATCGATTCCGTTCTGGCTGAGCTGCGTGCGCGCGGCGAAAAGGTCTGAGGAGTAGACGATCATGGCAGGCAAGCGCGATAAGGTCCGTATGATTTCGACCGCTGGTACCGGTCACTTCTACACGACCGACAAGAACAAGAAGAACACCCCGGGGAAGATGGAATTCTCCAAGTACGATCCGGTCGTGCGCAAGCACGTCCCGTACAAGGAAGGCAAGATCAAGTAATCCGCAAGGATTGCGGGTCGCTTCCGAAAAAACCCGCCCTCGTGGCGGGTTTTTTTGTGGCCCCCCGCCCCTGGTAGGTGTCGACCTTGACCGACACGTTCCGACCCCGTGGGTGCCGACCGTTGGTCGGCACGCTGTCCCCAGCGCTGCTCGACTCTGCACACCCCGCTGGGCAGAATGGCCCCACACCTCCCAACGGGCGACGCGATGCTGTTCGAGTGGCTGCTGGGCTCGTACCTGCTGTTGATCGACTGGCTGATCCGGCTGGTGGCGCTGTGCTGGATCCCCACCCGCACCACGCCGGGCGCGGCGCGCAGCTGGCTGCTGCTGGTCGGCTTCGTGCCGCTGCTGGGCCTGCCGCTCTATCTGCTGTTCGGGCATCCGTGGCTGTCGCGCGAGCGCATCCGCCGGCAGGCCGAGGCCTCGCAGGTCATCCGTGAAGAACAGGCGCTGCAGCGCCGCCTGCGCTGGACGCCGCAGCCCGATACCGCCAGCGCCGAAGTGGTGCCGCTGGTGCAGCGCCAGGGCGACTTCATGCCGGTGCACGGCAACGCGGTCGACCTGCTGACCGACTACAGCGAATCGCTGCATACCCTGATCGCCGACATCGACCAGGCCCAGGACCGGGTGCACCTGCTGTACTACCTGATGTTCGATGACACGGTGGGCGAGGCCATCGTCGAAGCCCTGCAGCGTGCCGCAGCGCGCGGCGTGCAGTGCCGCGTGCTGCTGGATGCGGTCGGCGCCAAGCGGGGCCTGCGCGCATACAGCAAGCGGCTGCGGTCACGTGACATCGAAGTGCGCGCGATGCTGCCCGGCGGCCTGCGTTGGCGCCGCAGCGGGCGCATGGACCTGCGCAACCATCGCAAGATCGCGGTGATCGACAACGAAGTGGGCTATGTAGGTTCGCAGAACCTGGCGCGCCCTGAATTCGTTGCCGGCCACCCCAACCGCGAGCTGGTGGCGCGCGTGCGCGGGCCTGCGGTGGCGCACCTTGAAGCCGTGTTCGCCAGCGACTGGTACATCGAAACCGGGCAGCGCCTGGAGGTCATCGCCGACGTGCCGGTGTGCAGCGAGGACATCGCCACCCAGCTGCTGCCCAGTGGCCCTGCCTACCCGTACAGCAACGCGCGCGATGCGGTGGCCGCGCTGATCCATCTTGCCCGGCGCCGGCTGGTGATGGTCACGCCCTACTTCGTGCCCGACGAAGCAACGCTGAGTGCACTGCGCATCGCCGCGCTGTCCGGCGTGCAGGTGCAGCTGATCCTGTCGGCCAGCAACAACCAGCGGCTGACCTCGTGGGCGCAGGAGGCCTACTACGATGAGCTGCTGCGCTGCGGTGTGCAGATCGCGCTGTACGAGCCGCAGTTCCTGCATGCCAAGCACATGAGCGTGGATGAGGACATCGCCGTGCTCGGGTCGATCAACATGGATATCCGCTCGTTCGCGCTGAATGCCGAAATCGGCCTGATCTGCTACGACCGACAACTGGTCACGCAGTTGTGTGCCATCGAGGACGACTACCTGCGCCAGTCGCGCCTGCTGGACCTGGAGCAGTGGCGCAAGCGTCCCACGTGGCTGCGCAGCCGCGAGGGCATCGCGCGCCTGGCCGATGCCTTGATGTAGGCCGGCGCCAGCCGGGCAGGGCCGATGGCCTACAATCGGCGCATGACTGATTCACCGCGTAGTGGCGAACTGGACCTGGCGATCATCGGCGGTGGTGCGGCTGGGGTGCTGGTGGCGATCCAGGTGTTGCGCCAGGCCCGAGCGCCGCTGGCGCTGGCCATCTTCGAGCCGGCCTCGCAGCTGGCACAGGGCATTGCCTATGCCACGCCGTGGCCGGAGCACCTGCTGAACGTGCCGGCGGCGAAGATGAGCGCCTTTGCCGACCAGCCCGGCGACTTCCTCGATTTCCTGCAGGCCGCCAACGCCTATCCGGGCGAGGCGCGCGAAGTGCTGGGCGAACGCTATGTGTGTCGCCACTACTTCGCTGCCTACCTGCAGCAGCGCCTGCGCGAGGCCGAAGCGGCCAGTGCGGCGCGATTGCAGATCGTGGCCCAGCCGGTGTTGGCATTGCATCCGGATGACCGCGGTTACCAGTTGCAGCTGGGCGATGGCCAAACATTGCATGCAGCGCAGGTGGTGATCGCCACCGGCAACAGCATGCGGCCGTTGCCGGTGGACGGCGTCGACGCGCTATCTGCCGATGACGTGGCCGAAGCTTGGGATTATGACGGCGTACGCACGCTGGCCAGTGACCATGCCCTGGCCATCGTCGGCTCCGGGCTGAGCATGGCCGACACCGTGCTGGCATTGGTGGCTGCTGGCCATAGCGGGCCGCTGCACGTGATCTCGCGCCACGGCCTGCTGCCATTGCCGCACGCCCACGGCGGCCTGCCGGCGTTCGACCCGCAGGAGCTGCTGCCGATGACCCTGCGCCAGCGCCTGCGCGTACTGCGCCAGCACGCACGGCACGCACAGGCCGACGGCATCCCGTGGCAGGGCGTGATGGATCGCATCCGCCCGCACGGCCAGGCGCTGTGGCAGAGCATGGACGCCCCCGATCAGCGCCGCTTCCTGCGCCACGTGGTGCGCTACTGGGACGTGCACCGCCATCGCATTGCTGAACCGGTGGCCGAGCAGTTGCAGGCGCTGCAGGCCAGCGGCCAGCTGCGCGTTCACCGCGCCCGCCTGCAGCGCGTGTGGCGCGACGGTGATGTCCTGCGGCTGTCGGGTCGCGAGGCGGGCGGCGGCAACGTGCAGTGGACGATCGCTGCGGTGGTCAATGCCACCGGTGTGGAGACCCGCGCCTCGGCACTGCGCAATCCCTTGCTGCAGCAGCTGCAGGCCGATGGCCTGGCCCGCCCCGGGCCGCATGGGCTGGGACTGGACAGCAGCGTGCCGGGCGACCGGCTGTGTGCAGCGGCTGGCCAGCCACAGGCGCGCCTGGGGGTACTTGGCAGCCTGCGCATCGGCAGCCTGTGGGAAAGCCTGGCGGTGCCTGAACTGCGTCAGCAGGCGCAGGCACTCGCCACGCAGGTGGTCGCAGGAGCTGCGACGTCGATGCCGTAAAATGGAGGCATGGATGTCTCCCACTTGCTTGATGGCCTGAACCCGGCCCAGCGCGAAGCCGTCTCCGCTCCCCTCGGTCACCACCTGGTGCTGGCCGGTGCCGGGTCGGGCAAGACGCGCGTACTCACCCACCGCATTGCCTGGCTGCATGAAGTCGAAGGCGTGCCGACCCACGGCATTTTCGCGGTGACCTTCACCAACAAGGCCGCCGGCGAGATGCGCCATCGCATCGACGCGCAGCTGCCGCATGGCAGCCGCGGCATGTGGATCGGCACCTTCCACGGCCTGGCCAACCGCCTGCTGCGCCTGCACTGGCAGGATGCCAAGCTGCCTGAAGGCTTCCAGGTGATGGATTCGGACGACCAGCTGCGGCTGGTCAAGCGCGTGGTACAGGCGCTGGAGCTGGATGACGGCAAGTACCCGCCCAAGCAGATTGCCTGGTGGATCAACGCGCAGAAGGATGAGGGCCGCCGCCCGCAGCACATCCAGCCCGAGCCGAACGATGCGTGGCTGGAAACCATGCGCCAGGCCTACGCCGAGTACCAGGCGCGGTGTGACCGTGCCGGCCTGGTCGATTTCGCCGAGCTGCTGCTGCGCGCGCACGAACTGCTGCGCGACAATCCGCCGTTGCTGTCGCACTACCGCGCGCGGTTCCGCGAGATCCTGGTGGACGAATTCCAGGATACCAACGCCATCCAGTACGCCTTCGTGCGGGTACTGGCCGGGCATGAGGGCCACGTGTTCGTGGTCGGTGATGATGACCAGGCCATCTACGGCTGGCGCGGCGCCAAGGTCGAGAACGTGCAGGGCTTCCTGCGCGATTTCCCGGGCGCGCAGACCATCCGCCTGGAGCAGAACTACCGTTCCACCGCCAACATCCTCAGCGCCGCCAACGCGGTGATCGCGCACAACCCGGACCGCATCGGCAAGCAGCTGTGGACCGACAGTGGTGACGGCGAGCCGATCGACCTGTACGCGGCGTACAACGAGATGGATGAGGCGCGCTACATCGTCGAGCGCGCACGGCAATGGGTGCGCGACGGCGGCAGCTACACCGAAGTGGCCGTGCTTTACCGCAGCAACGCGCAGTCGCGCGCGCTGGAAGAAGCGCTGCTGAGCGAACAGGTACCGTACCGCGTGTATGGCGGCATGCGCTTCTTCGAGCGCGCCGAAGTGAAGGATGCGCTGGCCTACCTGCGGCTGCTGTCCAACCGCAACGACGACGCTGCATTCGAGCGCGCAGTGAATACGCCCACGCGTGGCATCGGTGACCGCACGCTGGACGAAGTGCGCCGCGAAGCGCGCGCCCAGGGCATCTCGCTGTGGGAAGCCACCATGCTGGTGACCCAGGGCAGTGCGCTGGCGGCGCGTGCCCGTAATGCACTGGCCGGCTTCCTGGTGCTGGTCAACGAACTGCAGGCGCAGACCCTGCAGATGACCCTGGCCGAGCGCGTGGACCATGTACTGGTGCGCTCGCAGCTGCGCGAGCACTGGAGCAAGGAAAGCCGCAACGCGCTGGATTCGGAATCGCGCACCGACAACCTCGACGAACTGGTGTCGGTGGCCTCGCGCTTCGTGCGCCGTGCCGACGACATCGAGGAAGTGGGCGAGGACATGGACGAGCTGGTCGCGTTCCTGGCCTACGCGGCGCTGGAGGCCGGTGAGGGCCAGGCGCAGGCCGGCGAGGAAGGCGTGCAGCTGATGACGCTGCACTCGGCCAAGGGCCTGGAATTCCCGCTGGTGTTCCTGGCCGGCGTGGAAGAGGGGTTGTTCCCCAGTGCACGGTCGCTGGAGGAAAGCGGGCGGCTGGAGGAAGAGCGTCGGCTGGCCTACGTCGGCATCACCCGCGCGCGGCAGAAGCTGGTGCTGAGCTACGCTGAATCGCGGCGCATCCACGGCCAGGACAACTACAGCCTGCCTTCGCGTTTCCTGCGCGAGATCCCGCGCGAGCTGCTGCACGAAGTGCGGCCGAAGGTGCAGGTCTCGCGGCCGGCGTCGATGGGCGCAAGCCGGGTGATGGGACACGCCGCCATCGAAACGCCGCCGATCAAGCTGGGTGCGCTGGTCAACCATCCCAAGTTCGGCGAAGGCATGGTGACCGACTACGAAGGCAACGGTGCCCACGCACGCGTGCAGATCGAGTTCGCCGACGCCGGCAGCAAGTGGCTGGTGATGGCGTATGCCAACCTGACGGTGATCTGATCACCGCCGGGGTCGGATCCCTCCCGTAGGAGGGCTCTGACCCCGGCGCGATGGAAAGCAGCCGAGCACGGGCTTGGCTCTACAAAGGCGAGTGCTGATGACCCGCAACGTGCTCTTCCTCTGCAGCCAGAACCGTCTGCGCAGCCCGACGGCCGAGCAGGTGTTCGCCGATTGGCCGGGCGTCGAAACCGCCTCGGCCGGGCTGCTCGCCGACGCCGAGGAAGTGCTCAGCCCCGAGCTCCTGCAATGGGCCGA
Source organism: Stenotrophomonas sp. 3(2025) (assembly GCF_052665395.1). NCBI lineage: Bacteria > Pseudomonadati > Pseudomonadota > Gammaproteobacteria > Lysobacterales > Lysobacteraceae > Stenotrophomonas > Stenotrophomonas sp. 3(2025). The sequence goes on from NZ_JBQOIF010000002.1 coordinate 60,113, forward strand.
TCTGGTGTTCGTGATGGAGCGGGCGCACCGCAACCGGCTTTCCAGCCGCTACAAGGCATGGTTGAACGGCAAGCGGGTGATCTGCCTGGATATTCCCGATGACTACGAGTACATGGACCCGGTGCTGGTGGAACTGCTCAAGCGCAAAGTGATCCCGTTCCTGCGCTGACCCGGGCGGCGATCAGTCCTGCGCCTGTAGTTGCGCGGCCGTGTCCTGTTCGGACATGGACTGCTGCAGGCTGCTGCTGAAGCTCTTCACCGCGCGCTCCAGGGCGATCTCCCAGTTCTCGCGTGACGGCACCTGGAAAATGTTTGCGCCATGGCCGGTGGCGGTGAAGGTTCGGGTTTGACCGTCCCTCCGCGCAACGACCTGCACCGAAATGTCGGCCAGCATTTGTTGTGTGGATGACACCATCCGGAAGAAGTTCGCCGGCATCTTGACCGAGAAATCGGTGAGCGAGGTCTCCAACAGCGTGCATGACGCTTCGCACCGATCGGCGGTGCGATATCCCATGTTGCGCAATGCCTGGATCATGATTTCGCGCGTCTTGTCCGCCGCTGTGGTGGACTCGACGGAGACGAGAACGCCGTTGCCTTGCCGAACCACCCCGGCAATGTTTTTGGCGCGGTCGGCTGCCGCAACCTCCGGGAAATAAACCGGACGACTGTCACGCACCGGGGCCACCACCACCACCGGGCCCTGCTCCGGGTTCACCCGGATGTCCGGCACGTTCACGCGCACCACTTCGGTGCGGATGCCACAGCCGGTGAGCAACAGCAGCAGTGCCAGCGTAATGATCGACTTCATGTATTCCCCCTGTTGGAATGGTGTCCTTGCGCCGCGCATTATCGCTCGGCTGCCAGGCGCGGGGAGTGGCTTTGGTCAGGGAGAAGCAGTCGGGCAGGCTCAGTTCTACAATGGCGGCCACATCTCCCAGGAACGCCCTCATGACCGAACCCACGCTGCATGTCACCGTGAAGTTGAACGCCAGGCTGCAGCCCGAGCATCGCCATGAGCTGTTCGAGGATCCGCTGGACGCGCTGCTGCAGGCGGCCGAGCTGGGCGGGATCACCGGAGGCGGTACCGCGATGTCCGACGAGGGCGAAGTCGAATACGGCGATATCGAAGTGGCACTGGCCGATGCCGCGGGTGTGCCGAAGCTGGTCGACCTGCTGGAGCAGCTGGGGGCACCGAAGGGGTCGCAGGTGCAGGGCGCAGGCGAGGCCGACCGCAGCTTCGGCGTGACCGAAGGCCTGGGCATCTACCTGGATGGCCTGACCCTGCCGGACGAGGTATACGAGCAGTGCGATTCGAACCACGTGTTCGAGCAGCTGTCCGAGCGCATTGATGGCCTGGGCGAGATCTGCAGCTGGTGGCAGGGCCCGAGCGAGACCGCGCTGTACATGTACGGCCAGTCGTTCGAGGCGATGCGTGAGGCGATCGCTGAATTCGTCGGCAGCTACCCACTGTGCCAGAACGCACGCGTGGTGCAGATCGCCTGAGGGCTGGGCCTCATGACCATGGAGGACGCGGATCCGGCCTGCGGTGGTACACCCGTGGTCGTGACCCATTTCGAGGAGATGCTGACGGCACTGCTGCCGGCGGTGCCGGCCGAGCTGCTGGAGGAAGAGCCGGATCTGGCCGATCTCTTCGCCTTTCAACGGCACCCACTGGAGACCCTGCCGGCGTGGCTGGGCCCGGATGCACGGCGGCTGCTCAGCGAGCAGGGTCTGCCGCGCCAGGCGGCACCGCATCTCTCGTTCTTCGAGGCCGAGCGTGCGGTCGAGGTCTCTGCCCTGCTCCCGGAGCCCGGCAGGGCGCTCGGCCATGATGGCGGCGGCAACCTGCTGGCCATCGACGCGGCCAGTGGCCAAGTGGTGCTGTGGGATCACGACAACGGCGACGCGCGCATGTTCGTCAACCGGGATCTGCTTCGCTTTGCCGAATGCCTGTGCGAGTTTCCCTACGGCGTGGAAAGCAAGCAGTCCTTCCTGCAGGCGGTTGCGCAGATCGATCCGGAGGCCGTGGCGGAAGGAGCCTTCTGGCCTTCCGGATACTGAGTCTGCGCAGCGCCGTTGACGGGTGCGGGTAGCGTCGAGAGCAGTCGAGCGTGGGCTCGCCTCTACAGGTGCGTGTCAGCGGCCCGCTGGCTGGCGGGCGTTGTCGCGCAGCGCCATGTCCTTGCCGACGCGATAGGCACCGAACAGCACCGCCAACGCGATGATCGCGGCGATCAGGATGGACTTCCCGGAGCTCCAGACGGGTGGTCTGTTGTTCTGCATGTGGATCATCCCTGGGAGCGGCAAGTGGCCGCACGGCCACCATGCATCGTGGATGGCAGTCGAGCAAGCTGGGCGCTAGGACATGGCCGGCCCCCGCACCTGCTCCCAGTCCAGCCCGAACTTCGCCAGGTACTTGCGCAGGCGGTCGGCGTCGTTGGTGCTGGCGCGCTGCGTGCGCGAGACCGCAAACAGCTCGCGCCCGGCGGCGGACAGCGACTTCGAGCGTGCACAGACCCGCACCACTTCTTCCAGCTGCACGCGGTCGAAACGGTCCAGCGCGTCCACGGCCTCGCCCAGCAGGGCATCCAGCGGAGACGGCGCATCGCCGCCGCGCCACTGTGCCCGCAGGCGCGCGATCTCGTCCTCCACGCCCTCGATCTGGATGCGCCCGGCGCTGGCCAACGTGGCCAGGCGCATGATCGACGCGCCCAGGTCGCGGAAGTTGCCGCGCCACGCCGCTTCCGGGCTGGTGGCGAATGCGAGATAGCGCGTGCGCGCTTCGGTGTTGAAGCGCACCCGCGCATGCTGGTCCAGCGACCAGCGCTCCAGCTCGAACTCGATGTTCGGCTCGATGTCTTCCATGCGCTGCGCCAGCCCGGGCAGGTGGTACGTCCACAGGTTGAGGCGCGCCAGCAGGTCTTCGCGGAAGCGGCCTTCCAGCACCGACTGCTGCAGATCGCGGTTGGTGCCGGCGATCAGCTGGAAATCGCTCTCCACTTCGCGGTCACTGCCGACCGGCAGGAAGCGCTTCTCTTCCAGCGCCCGCAGCAGCATCGCCTGTTCGTCCTGGCCGAGTTCGCCGATCTCGTCCAGGAACAGCAGCCCTTGGTGCGCTGAGCGCAGCAGGCCGGCACGGTCGCTGGAAGCGCCGGTATAGGCGCCTTTGGTGTGACCGAACAGGGTGCTCATCGCACCGTCGCCGCGCAGCGTGGCGCAGTTCACTTCGACGAAGCGACCGGGCAGCTGGTGCTTGAGCTTCTTCAGCTCGAACACGCGCTTGGCCAGCTGGCTCTTGCCGGCGCCGGTCGGTCCCATCAGCAGCATCGGCGCGCGCGAGCGGGTGGCCACCGTTTCGATCTGCTCGATCATCCGGTTGAAGGCGGCGTTGCGGGTGGCGATGCCGCCCTTCAGCAGGTCGCGATCCAGCAGCTGCTGCTGGGCGAAGCGCTGGGCGATGTGGTCGTAGCGCGACAGATCCAGGTCGATGATCGCGTACGTGCCGGCGGCACCGTCCTGCTTGCGCGGTGGCGAGGTCTGCAGCAGCCGTCCGGGGAAATGACGGCTCTCGGTCAACAGGAACCAGCAGATCTGCGCCACGTGCGTGCCGGTGGTGATGTGGACGTAGTAGTCCTCCTCCTCCGGCTGGAACGGGTAGCGCGCGAGAAAGTCGTGCAGGGAGGCGTAGACCCCCTCGAATTCCCATGGATCGGCCAGGTAGGTGTCGTGACGCTGCACGCTGATGCCCGGCGCGGCCTGCGCCAGGTCCTCGCAGACCACGCGCGCCAGCTTGCTGTAGCGGCGCTCATCCAGCAGCAGCTCGATGCGGTCGGGCAGGAAATCCTCATGCATGCCCAGCGAAACGGTCGGGCGCCACTTCTGCCAGCGGCCCGGACCCTCGCCTGCGTCGAGCTGGGTGCCCAGCATGCCGAATACCACCTGCCGACGCGCCATATCCATTCCTATAAAAGAGGCGCGGGAAATATATATCTTTTCGCCGATGTTCGCTGGGCAGGACAGTCTTGTTTCACTGAAATCATTTCAAAATCAATGGCATGCGATGGTTTCGCAAAAGTTGGCACGGCCATTGCTCTATATCCGGCAAGACACGACGCGGGCTGTTCCCGCCGAGGACATCAGCATGGCCAACCTTTCGCTCTTCTCCTGGATGCGCACGCCGCAGCCGCCGCAGGCAGACACCGTCAATGAAGCCGGTGGCCTGGCCTACCGCCGCGACCCGCGTGCGGCGCTGGCGCTGTATGCGGCCACCGGGTGCCTGAACAACACCTTCTACAGCGATGCCGAGGCACAGCTGCAGCAGGTGCTGGCGCTGACCGCGCAGGTCGAGCCGCGCTTCATCGCCCGCACCGCCCTGTACGCCCGCCAGGTCGCACACATGAAGGACATGCCGGCGCTGCTGCTGGCGGTGCTGAGCCTGCGCGACCCGGAGGCGTTCGCCCTGGCGTTCCCGCGGGTGATCGACAACGGCCGCCAGCTGCGCACCTTCGTGCAGATCATGCGCAGCGGCCAGGTGGGGCGCCGCTCGCTGGGCTCGCTGCCCAAGCGCAGGGTGCGTGAGTGGATCCAGCAGGCGTCGGCGGAAACGCTGGTGCGTGCGGCGATCGGCCAGCAGCCGTCGCTGGCCGATGTGATCCGCATGGTGCACCCGAAGCCGGCCAACGCCGAGCGCAAGGCGCTGTATGCATGGATCATCGGTCGTCCCTACGACGAGGCGCAGCTGCCGGCAGTGGTGCAGGCGTACGAGGCGTTCAAGCGTGACCTGCGCGGACTGCCGCCGGACCTGCCGTTCCAGTACTACAGCACGCTGCCGCTGGACGCGGCGCAGTGGTCGGCACTGGCCCGCAATGCATCGTGGCAGTCGATGCGGATGAACCTCAACACGTTCGCCCGCCATGGCGTGTTCGACGATCCGGCGATGGTGCAGGTGATCGCAGAGCGCCTGCGTGATCCGCAACAGGTGCGTCGTGCCCGCGTACTGCCCTACCAGCTGCTGATGGCCTTCCACGCCGGCGGTGGCTTGCCGGCGCCGATCCTGGAAGCGTTGCAGGACGCGATGGAGATCGCCACGGCGTCGGCCCCGGCATTGCCCGGGCGGGTGGTGGTGGCGGTGGACGTGTCCGGTTCCATGCAGTCGCCGGTAACCGGCTACCGCAAGGGCTCCAGCACGGCAGCGCGCTGCGTGGACGTGGCGGCGCTGGTTGCAGCCTGCGTGCTGCGCGGTCAGCCGCAGGCCAAGGTGTTGCCGTTCGATACCGAGGTGCGCCACGTGCGCCTGAACCCGCGCGACAGCGTGATGACGTTGGCCCGCCAGCTGGCCATCAACGGCGGTGGTACGTCGGTCAGCGCGCCGCTGCACTACCTCAACCTGCGGCGCGAGCCGGTGGACCTGGTGGTGCTGGTGTCGGACAACGAGAGTTGGCGTGACACCCGCCAGGGCGGCCAGACGGCCACGATGCTGCAGTGGGATGCATTGAAGCGTCGCTGCCCACAGGCGCGGCTGGTGTGCATCGACCTGCAGCCGGTGGCCAGCAGCCAGACCGTGCAGCGCGGTGACGTGCTGCACATCGGTGGCTTCAGCGATGCGGTGTTCGACCTGATGGCGCAGTACGCCGCTGCGGCCGAGGACGGCAGCAGCTGGGTCGAGCGCATCCAGGACATGGCGTTGTAAGGCGGCAGGGAGGCCGCACGGACCGCCCGGCTGGCAATGGGGCCAGCCGGGCAGGGCCAGGAATTCGTTTTCGCGGTGAATGCTGGTGGAACTACATTGGTTGTCCCTTCGGGGTCGGGTTCGAGTCCCGCGTTTCCTGCCTGTCGTGAGGAAGCAGACGTTCCACCTCCCTTGTCACCGCACCTTTTCAAACGGCACCGGCAACGGTGCCACCGCTTCAATGCCGGCAGCGCGAATGCCGGAGGAGCTACAGCCCCTTAAGCTCCAGGTCGCGGGTTCGACTCCCGCCTGCCACGGCAACGCGGCAGTAGCTCAGTGGTAGAGCAGGATGTTCCTCCAGATTCTTGTCGTGCTGCCGGCACCTTCGCTTTCGTTGCGCGGGGAATGCAGGTGGAACTACATCGGAAGCCCTTCGGGGTCGGGTTCAAGTCCCGGCCGTCCTCCGCGGCAACGCGGGTGACGGAATGTTCCACCCCCTTTGTCACCGCACCTTCTTTGTTTTTGCTTTGGATGAAAGGAAACATCACCATGACCACCCTCAATTACGACGTGATCCAGCAGCCGGGCGCTGCACCGATCAAGCTGTGGACCCGCGGCGTGCCGCTGGAAGACCAGGCGCGCCAGCAGCTGCAGAACATCGCCAGGCTGCCCTTCATCCACAAGTGGATCTCGGTGATGCCCGACGTGCACCTGGGCAAGGGCGCGACCGTGGGTTCGGTGGTGCCGACCATCGGCGCGATCATTCCTGCGGCGGTGGGCGTGGACATCGGCTGCGGCATGATCGCAGTGCGCACCACGCTGGTTGCCAGCGACCTGCCGGACAACCTGTCGGCAGTGCGCAGCGCGATCGAGCGGGCGGTGCCGCACGGCCGCAGCGTCACTCGCGGTGGCCGTGACAAGGGCAGCTGGGACACGCCGCCCGAACTGGCCGTTGAGGGCTGGGCGCAGCTGGTGGATGACTTCGCATTGATCTGCGAGCGTCACCCGCGCCTGAAGAACACCAACAACCTCAAGCACCTGGGAACGCTGGGCACCGGCAACCACTTCGTCGAGGTCTGCCTGGACCAGGAGCAGCGCGTGTGGTTCATGCTGCACTCCGGTTCGCGTGGCGTAGGCAATGCCATCGGCACCTACTTCATCGAGCTGGCCAAGCAGGAAATGCGCCGCTGGATGATCAACCTGCCCGACCAGGACCTGGCCTACCTGCCCGAGGGCAGCCAGCACTACGGCGACTATGTGTTCGCGGTGGACTGGGCGCAGCGTTTCGCACGCATGAACCGCGAGGTGATGATGCGCAACGTGGTGGCCGCGGTGCGCACGGTGATCAGCAAGCCGTTCGAGGCCGAGGCCGAGGCGGTGAACTGCCACCACAACTACGTGAACCGCGAGACCCACTTCGGCAAGGAAGTGATGCTGACCCGCAAGGGCGCGGTGAGTGCGCGCAAGGGCGAACTGGGCATCATCCCGGGCAGCATGGGGGCCAAGAGCTTCATCGTGCGTGGCCTCGGCAACGAGGACAGCTTCCACAGCTGCAGCCACGGCGCCGGCCGCGTGATGAGCCGTACCCAGGCGCGCAAGCTGATCACGGTGGATGACCACGCCAAGGCCACCGCGCACGTGGAGTGCCGCAAGGATGCGGAGGTGGTGGATGAATCGCCTGCGGCCTACAAGCCGATCGAGGCGGTGATGGAGGCCCAGCGCGATCTGGTCGAGATCGTGCACACGCTGCGCCAGGTGGTGTGCGTGAAGGGATGAGGCAACCCGTGCGCGGCGTACACTGCGCCGCGCACGGCAGCAAGGCCCGGCATCGAACAACGGGCACGGAGGAACAGACAGATGGACATGATTGAACTGGATGGCGGGCACGGAGGCGGACAGCTGCTACGCTCGGCACTGACCCTGAGCCTGTGCACCGGCACCGGCTTCACGCTGCACAACATCCGCGCGATCCGGCGCAAGCCGGGGTTGATGCGCCAGCACCTGACCGCGGTGAACGCTGCGGCGCGGGTCGGCAGCGCCTGTGTGCACGGTGCAGAACTGGGCGCTACCTCGTTGCGCTTCGAGCCGGGGCGGGTGAGCGCCGGCACCTACCACTTCGCGACCGGCAGCGCCGGCTCGGCAACGCTGGTGCTGCAGACCGTGCTGCCCGCGCTGTGGCGCGCGCAGGGGCCGTCGCAGCTGCGCCTGGAAGGAGGTACCCACAATCCGCTGGCACCCAGCGCGGATTTCATCGCGCAAAGCTATCTGCCGGCGCTGGGCCGGATGGGCGTGCAGGCGTCGATGCAGCTGCTGCAGCACGGCTTCCATCCGGCGGGCGGTGGCGTGATGGAGGTGCAGGTGCAGCCGTGCGCGGCGTTGCAGCCGCCGTCGTTGGAGGTGCGTGCACCGTTGCAGGCGATCGAGGCACAGGTGCTGATGTCCGGGCTGTCCAGCGGCATCGGCCTGCGCGAACTGCAGGTACTGGCCGAGACGCTGGGCGTGGACCCGCACCCGCGCAACGTGCAGTCGATACGGCCGGCGCTGGGACCGGGCAACGTCGCCCTGGTGCGCGTGCGTCATGGTGATCACGTGGAGGTGTTCAGCGGCCACGGCGAGCGCAGTGTCTCCGCTGAGCAGGTCGGGGCGCGCCTGGCCGGGCAGGTCAAGCAGTACCTGGACGGGACCGGTGCTGTTGGCGAGTACCTGTCCGACCAGTTGCTGCTGCCGATGGCGCTGGCGGGCGGCGGCGCGTTCACCACCCACCTGCTGAGCGATCACCTGGTCAGCAATGCGCGGTTGATCGAGAAGTTCCTGCCGGTGGAATTCGACTGGCAGCCGCACGACGGTGGCTGGCGGGTGACGGTGCAGGCCTGAGTGCCCGCCGGGCATGGCCCGGCGCTACCGGAACATCCCAGCCGCCTGTCGATCCTGGGCGCGTCGGCCGATCATGCCGCGCTGCCCAGGCATCGCTGCGCGCTGCCGGATTGATCCTGCGCAAGGCACGATCTCCACACAGGCTGTGTAATGGTGTCGTTCCCACTGGCTGGATCACCGCGGAGCCCCACCATGTACAAGCGCATCCTGATCGCCACCGATGGCTCGGAGCTGGCCGACAAGGGCCTGGCCAAGGGCCTGGAGCTGGCCAAGGACCTCAACGCCGAGGTCGACATCGTCACCGTCTCCGAGCCTTGGGCCGTCGGCATGTACGACGCCATGGGCTGGAGCGTGGGCTACATGAACAGCCCGGAGTACAAGGCCGACCGCGAGGAAGGCGCGCAGAAGGTGCTGCAGCCGGCCCTGGCCAAGGCGGCCGAGCAGGGCATCACCGCCAATCCTGTGCATGTGCTGGACCGCTACGCGGCCGACGGCATCATCGAGACGGCGGGCCAGCGCAACAGCGATCTGATCGTAATGACCTCGCACGGCCGCCGCGGCGTCACCCGCGTGCTGCTGGGCAGCCAGACCGCCGAGGTGCTGGCGCGCAGCACGCTGCCGGTGCTGGTCATCCGCTGATACGGAAGCGTTCCCGGGGAGGGGACCCGACGCCGGCCGCAGGATGCGCGCCGGCGTTGTTTTTTATCGGCGGCCCGAAGAGCATCCACGCATGGCGTGGATCTACTCCAGTTCACCGTCAAAGGTCCACGCCATGCGTGGATGGGGCCACCGCAATGCCCGGTAGATCCACGCCACGCGTGGATAGGGCCACCGCAGTGCCCGGTAGATCCACGCCATGCGTGGATGGGCCGTGCCGATCGCCTTGATGGGGTCAGAGCCCTTTCCCGTGGAAAGGGATCCGACCCCGGCCGCATCACCAGCTGTACAGCTTCCAGTACACCGGCGACACGCCATCCTTGTCGTTGTCGAAGCGGCCATCGCCGTTCTTGTCATACATGTAGAACGGGGCGCCACGTGCCGGCGTCACCTTGACCATGCGCAACTGGCCGGACACCCGGTATTCCTCGATGGTGTCGCCGTTGTCCATCGTGCGCTTGGAAACATCGGCGCCCTTGACGTCCACCGGGGGAACACCCGCACCGCCCATGCTGGCGCAGCCAGCAAGCAGGAGCAGGGAAGCCAGCATCAGGGTCTTCATCGGCGGGGCCTTTGCCTGGAAAGAGCCTTGATTATGCCCCAACGCCGCGTCGCTGCCGTGTCGCCGCGATGCAGGAACAGGCGCGTAGAATCGACACATGAGCAGATTAGTCCTGATCGACGGGTCCAGTTACCTGTACCGCGCGTTCCACGCGCTGCCGCCCCTGTCCAATGCACAGGGTGAGCCCACCGGCGCGCTGTTCGGCGTGGTCAACATGCTGCGCTCGACGCTGAAGGAGCGCCCGGCCTACGTCGCCTTCGTCGTCGATGCCCCCGGCAAGACCTTCCGCGACGACCTGTACGACCAGTACAAGGCCAACCGACCACCGATGCCCGATGAACTGCGCAGCCAGGTCGAGCCGATGTGCCGCATCGTCGAAGCACTGGGCATCAGCATCCTGCGCATCGAAGGCGTGGAGGCCGACGATGTGATCGGCACCCTGGCCTTGCAGGGCGTGGCGCAGGACCTGAAGGTCACCATTTCCACCGGCGACAAGGATTTCGCCCAGCTGGTCCGCCCGGGCATCGAGCTGGTCAACACCATGACCGGCAGCCGCATGGACTCGGACGCGGCGGTGATGGACAAGTTCGGCGTGCGCGCCGACCAGATCGTCGACCTGCTGGCGCTGATGGGCGACGCGGTCGACAACGTGCCCGGCGTGGAGAAGTGCGGGCCGAAGACCGCTGCCAAGTGGCTGGCCGAATACCAGCATCTTGACGGGGTGATGGCGGCGGCGCCGACCATGAAGGGCAAGATCGGCGAGAACCTGCGCGCCGCGCTGGAGCGCCTGCCGCTGAACAAGGAGCTGGTGACCATCCGCACCGACGTCGTGCTGGACGCCAGCCCGACCACGCTGGCCCTGCGTGATCCGGATGTGCCCACCCTGGGCGAGCTGTACCTGCGTTACGGCTTCACCCAGGCATTGAAGGAGCTGGGCGGGCCGGTACCGGCGCCTGCAGTGGCCAACGACGCGACGCCGAGCCTGCGTGGCACCGCGGCCGGCTTTGCCCGTGGCAGCGCCGAAGCGCCGCCTGCCGGTGAGCTCGATCCGGCGCTGTCGGCGCCCGGCGAGTACGAGACCGTGCTGACCACCGAGCAGCTGCAGGCCTGGGTGGCGCGCGTGCAGCAGGCTGACCTGGTCAGCTTCGACACCGAGACCGACGCACTGGATGCGATGCGTGCGCGCCTGGTCGGCATCAGCCTGGCGGTGGAGCCGGGCAAGGCTGCCTACATCCCGGTCGGCCACGACTATCCCGGCGCCCCGGCACAGTTGCCGCTGGCGCAGGTGCTCGATGCGCTGCGGCCGGTGCTGCAGGACCCGGCGAAGAAGAAGCTGGGCCAGCATGGCAAGTACGACCTGCACGTGCTGCGCCGCCATGGCGTGGACGTGCAGGACTACCACGACGACACCATGCTTGAGAGCTTCGTGCTCAATTCCACCGCCACCCGCCACGACATGGATTCGCTGGCCCTGCGTTACCTGGGCTACAGCACCATCAAGTTCGAGGACGTGGCAGGCAAGGGCGCCAAGCAGATTTCGTTCTCGCAGGTGGGAATCGACGAGGCCGGCCGCTACGCCGCCGAAGACGCCGACATCACCCTGCGCCTGCACCACGCGCTGCAGCCGCAGCTGCTGGCCGAACCGACCCTGGACAGCGTGTACCGCAGCATCGAGATGCCGCTGGTGCCGGTGCTGGCCAGCATCGAGGCCAATGGCGTGCGGATCGACACCGACGAACTGCGCCGGCAGAGCCAGGACCTGTCCTCGCGCATGCTGGCCGCGCAGCAGAAGGCCACCGAACTGGCCGGGCGCAGCTTCAACCTGGATTCGCCCAAGCAGCTGCAGGCGGTGCTGTTTGACGAGCTGAAGCTGCCGGCGGTGGTGAAGACTCCCAAGGGCCAGCCCAGCACCAATGAAGAGGCGCTGGAGGCGATTGCCGAGCAGCACGAGCTGCCCCGGGTGATCCTCGAGTACCGTGGCCTGGCCAAACTGCGCAGCACCTATACCGACAAGCTGCCGGAGATGGTCAACCCCGATACCGGCCGGGTGCACACCAGCTACCACCAGTCCGGTGCCGCCACCGGCCGCCTGTCCTCGTCCGATCCGAACCTGCAGAACATCCCGATCCGCACCGAGGATGGCCGTCGCATCCGCCGTGCGTTCATCGCCCCGGAAGGCTTCCAGCTGCTGGCGGCCGACTATTCGCAGATCGAGCTGCGGATCATGGCCCACCTGTCCGGAGACCCGGGCCTGGTGCGGGCCTTCGAGCAGGGCGCCGACGTGCACCGCGCCACCGCCGCCGAGGTCTTCGGCCGCACCCTGGAAGAAGTGACCAGCAACGAGCGTCGCGCGGCCAAGGCCATCAACTTCGGCCTGATGTACGGCATGAGTGCGTTCGGACTGGCCCGCAACCTCGGCATCGACCGTGGCCAGGCGCAGGACTACGTGGCGCTGTACTTCAGTCGCTATCCGGGCGTCCGGGACTTCATGGAGCGCATGCGCGAGCAGGCCCGCGAGCAGGGTTACGTGGAGACCCTGTTCGGTCGCCGCCTGTACCTGAACGACATTCATGCACGTAACCAGGGCCTGCGTGCCGGTGCTGAACGTGCAGCCATCAATGCACCTATGCAGGGTACCGCCGCGGACATCATCAAGCGCGCGATGGTCGACGTGGATCAGTGGCTGCGGGACAGCGGCGCCCCGGCGCGGATGATCCTGCAGGTGCACGATGAACTGGTCTTCGAAGCCGAGGCCGGTTTCATCGAAGAACTGCGTAGCAATGTCGTGCAGCGCATGTCGCAAGCGGCACAGTTGCGAGTGCCGTTGGTAGTTGATACCGGTACAGGCAGTAACTGGGACGAGGCGCACTGAGTCGCATTCAGGCGAAAAACGCCGTGAATTCGTTCATTTGCATGATATTTCTGACTCGAACATGAATGTTTCCCTGAGGGGCGCTTATTAAATTGGGCCCCTTCACGAACCGTTAGTGTTCGGAGTGCTTCTATAACTCCCGACAGGCGCAATGCCTGTTGTGGATCTCTCCCATCCCCTGGAGCAGATCTCGGAACGGGGGCTCCTCCCCAAGCGCCCGTTCCCCGGCCCCGTTGACCTCCCCCTGGTCAGCGGGGCTTTTTATTTGTGCGCTGCTGCGCCACGCTGGGCCATTGTCCAGCAGGGAATCCCGCAATGCCCGATCTGTTCGACTTGGCGATGCCGTGGTGGGAATTCATCCTGCGCGCGGTGGTGGTCTACGCGGTCGTGCTGGGCATGGTCCGGCTCAGCGGCAAGCGCGCGCTGGGCCAGGTCACTCCGTTCGACGTGCTGCTGATCGTGCTGCTGGGCAACGCGGTGCAGAACGCGCTGCTGGGCACCGACACCTCGCTGGCCGGCGGCCTGCTGCTGGCCGCCACGCTGATCCTGCTGAACTATGGCGTCGGCTGGATCACCGCCCGCAGCCGCCGCATGGAACGGCTGATCGAGGGCGAACCGGTGGTGATCGCGCGCAACGGCAAGCTCTTCGACGGTGTGCTGCGGCGCGAGCTGGTCAGCCGCGCCGATTTCGATGTCGCCATGCGCCAGCAGAGCTGCATCGGCGTGGAAGAAGTGGAACTGGCACTGCTGGAAACCAACGGCCACATCACCATCATTCCCAAGCGCAAGGACGGGTAAGCGCTGCGGTCGATATCAAGCGTTCCCGACCGCCTGTCGCCTCGGCCTGGTCCCGGTAGTGGTCGAGCTTGCTCGACCACTGTGGGCGCCACGCATCACACCCAGTCGCGCGGCACCAGGTAATCGGCCAGGCGTGCCTCGGCGCTGCCTTCATCGGGGCTGAAGCCGTACTCCCAACGCACCCGCGGCGGCAGGCTCATCAGGATGCTCTCGCTGCGCCCGCCACTCTGCAGGCCGAACAGCGTGCCACGGTCGTAGACCAGGTTGAACTCGACGTAGCGGCCGCGGCGGTACAGCTGGAACTCGCGCTCGCGTTCGCCGTAGGGCGTGTCCTTGCGCTGTTGCACGATCGGCAGGTAGGCATCGAGGAAGCCATCGCCGACCGCGCGCAGGTAGGCGAAATCGCGTTCGAAATCGCCGTGCAGGTCATCGAAGAACAGACCGCCCACACCGCGCGTCTCATTGCGGTGGCGCAGGAAGAAATACTCATCGCACCAGCGCTTGTGCGCCGCGTAGCGCTCTTCACCGAACGGCGCGCACAGATCGCGTGCCACCCGATGCCAGTGCTGCATGTCCTCGTCGAACGGGTAGAACGGGGTCAGGTCGAAGCCACCGCCGAACCAGCTGGCCACCACCTCGCCGTCGCGCTGGGCCTGGAAGAAGCGCACGTTGGCGTGGGTGGTCGGCACGTAGGGGTTGAGCGGGTGGAACACCAGCGACACACCGGTGGCGCGCCACGAGGCACCGGCCAGTTCCGGCCGGTTGGCCGACGCGGACGGCGGCAGGCGACTGCCCGCCACATCGGAAAAGCCGATGCCGGCCTGCTCGAACACCGCGCCATCGCGCAGCACGCGGGTGCGGCCACCGCCACCTTCGGCGCGCTGCCACAGGTCTTCCTGGAACCGTGCCCGGCCATCGGCGGATTCGATCGCTGCACAGATGCGGTCCTGCAGGTCGGTGAGGTAGGCGCGAACGCGCTCGAATTCGTTCATGGCGCGTACTTTACCGCAGCGCCGTGCCTGCGCTGGCGCGCGCCCCGCAGGTCGGCGACGAACCATCACGCTGGTAGCGGGCGAAGCGGGCCCAACGGTCGTTGCCGACAAGATCGCCATTGGCCAGCTGCCAGAACACGTGGTCCTCACCTTCCTCGTTCCGCACCCGGATGGCGCCCTTGCGCATGACCGCCGGCTGCCTGCCGGACGCATCGACCTGGACCTGGGCGTCGTCGCCGAACACCAGGGCGTGGCCCTGCGCCGCATAGCGGCCGCAGGGCAGCTTGGCCTCGTCCACGATGACCAGGTCTGCGCTGCTCAGTGCGGCCAAGGGGGCGACGCTGCTGCAGGCCTGCGGGTCCCGACCGATGCTGCAGGCCAGCTGCAGGGCATCGCGGGCCGGCAGCAGGCGCGCCGATGCCCACAGCGCCACGGCTGCGGCATGGCAGGAACTGGCACTGGGATGCTCGCGGCACAGCGTGCTGACCTCGTCCAGCTGCGCTGCCGGCAGCGGCACGTCGCGCGGGATGCTTCGCGCCACCGAGAACGCCCAGGCCGCGTCACGGACCCGGCCCACCGCTTCGGCCTGTTTGCATGCTTCGTCGACGTCCGTACTGCCACGCTGGCATGCCGCAGGTTCAGCAGGCTCCTGGCGATTACTGGCCAGGGCGATGTCGAGCACCAGGGCATTGCGGGCGTCGCTGCGATAATCCTCGATCAAGCGATTGCAGCCGGCCGGCACGCCTTCACGGCACCACTGCCGCCAGCGCTCGGGTCCGGCCATTGCCATGTCATCCATGCAGCTGGCGATATCGGCGCGGCAGCTGCCCGCTGCGAACACCGGCGACGCCTGGCAGTCCGCCGTGCTTTCCAGCGTGTAGTAGCGCTCTTCGCCGGCCAGCGCGTGGCCCTCGTCGACGATCTGCAGGGCCTCGATGTCGCCGGTGGCCAGGTTGGCCAGCATCAGCACGTCCTCCAGCTGCTCCAGGTTGTAGGGCTCCGGGGCTGCGCCGGGGATGAGGCGGGAGCCCTGTACTGGGCTTTCCACCGTCAACCGGGCGCCGTTGTCGGCGTCCTTGAAGGTGCCGCACAGCAGTGGTTGCGCGGATGCTGCCGGGCCGAGCGACAACAGCAGCGCGGCGATCCACCCGCGTGAAAGGCGGCTGCGGTGGGCAGTGGAGGGGAGCATGCAGGAACTCCTTGCAGAAACGGTACGTGGAACGATGGTCATCATCGGTGCGCAGATGGTGCGGTATCTCGGGCGGGCGCAGCCTTGCAGCGCACAGCACCCGGCTGCCGCTGGTAACGCTGGTAGCCGGTCCAGGCATCCATGCCCAGCAGGTCGCCATTGGCCAGCAGGCGCAGCACATGATCGCTGCCGTGGTCATTGCGCAGATGGATGGCACCGTCCAGCAGTCGCACCTGCGAGCGCTGGCTACCGATCGTCGCGTGGCCATCGTCGCCGAACGCAACCGCATCGATCGTGCCGCCGTCGGCCCGGTACAGGCCACAGGGCGGCTCGGTCGCATCGACCAGGCGCAACGCGGCACCGAGTGCCTGCAGGGGTTCGACCCGTTCGCATGCGCTGTAGCGACCGCTGTCGCAGACCACCTGCAACGCCTGCACGGCCGCGCGTGGATCGCGCGCGTTCAACTGCTGCTCGGCCACTTCGGTGCAGAAGCGGCCAGCGCGCTGCTGCAGGCACAGCTGCTGCAACTGGTCGCGCTGCGCCGCCGGCAGTTCCACCCACGCTGGATCGATGCCACGGGCGAACGCCTGGCCGCTGGCCTGTGCCACGGCGGCGGCCAACGCGTCACGACGGGCATCACGGCAGGTCAGTACCTCCTCGCGCTCCGCATCGGTGGTGCAGGGCGCCGGTGCGGCGGTAGCCAGCGCTATGCCCTTGGCAGACGCGGCAGCGAGGAGCGCATCGTCCACGTAGCCCAGCAACAGGCCGCTGCAGGCCGCGCCCACGCCCTGTTGGCAGGCGGTCAGCAGCTGCGGCGGCGTCGCCGCGTGCAGGTGAGCCATACAGCGGTTCGCATCGGCCAGGCAGCTGCCGGCGGCGTTCACGGCTACCGGCTGGCAGACCGCCGGTGCACGCAGCTGGTAGTCCTGCAGCGTGTCGTTGATGCGTCTGCCATCAGCACTGGCAGTGACCGCTGTTGCCACGCCGTCATCCAGGTTGACCAGCACCAGGCCGTTGCCATCGCGTTCGATCTGCAGCGGCTCGAAACCAAAGCCCGCCGCCAGGCGACGGCCCCGGTTGTGTGAGTCGATCACCAGTGTGGAGTCATTCTGCGCATTGACGTACTGGCCACATCGCAGCGGCGCGGGCGCGGACGTGGACGCGGAGGCTGCGGTCGGCGCTGGCGGGGTGGTCAGCAGCAGCGCAGTGACGACCAGAAACATTCGGAGCAGGGCAGGCATGCGACATCCTTGTCGTGCGGAAGGAAGGGAGATGTTCAGCGGAAGCGCGCGCGGATGTCCGGCCGCAGCAGGCGCCAGCCGAGCCAACCCTGCAGCCCCGCGAACAGCACCGAGGTACCGACCAGTGTCAGCGTGAACAGCACACGCTGCACCTGCAGCTCATGCTGCGCCGTGGGGTCGCTGGCAAGCAGCGCGATCAACACCAGCAGCAGGCGGTCCATCCACCAGGCGATCACGAAGTTGGCCAGCGCGCTCAGGCCCAGCATCCACACATAGGCCCACAAGCCCCATCGCCGCCCGCGCCACAGGCCCAAGCTGGCCAGGGTCGAGAACAGGCAGAGCAGGGCAACCAGCAGCGAGGTGGCCGCCGGGTGTTTGAGCATCCACCACAGGCTGCCGTCGAGCTGCTGTTCCCATGCCAGTGTCACCAGCGTGGTCCAGAACCCGGTGCGGGCAAGCGCCGCAGCCATCAGCGCCTGCGCGAGGAAATAGAGGGTGACCAGCAGGCTCAGCCAGAACGAGCCCTGCGCCACCGCGCCTACCCAGTTGCTGGGTGGCGGTGGGGCGGGTGCTGGAATCGGGGGAATCGAGGCTGACATCCGTTGTCCGGGTGAGCGATGCCCGCCGGGTCAGCGGGCCGTCGCCAGGGCAGCGACCGCCGGCAGGATATGGTGTTCACTCAAGGGTGCCAAGGGCCGGCCGTGCGGCGGCTGCAGCGGCACCCAGGCCAGTTCGGCGATCTCCGCGCGCGCGCACGGCTCACCTTCGATCCACACCCGCCAGGCCTGCGCCTGCACGCGGTGGCCGGGCTCGTTCACCGCCCAGTCCTCGAAACTGCCGAGTGCGATGGCCGAAGCGGTGCGCAGCTGTACGCCCAGTTCCTCGTCCAGCTCGCGCGCCAGTGCCTGCAGAGGGGCCTCGCCCGGGTCGGGCTTGCCGCCCGGCTGGATGAAGCGGCTGGCACCGTGCTTGCGCACTACCAGTGCCCGGCCACGGTCATCGAGGATGACCGCGGCCACGATGTGGATCGTGGCCGCGGCAGCACTCACTTCAGGTTCTGCTCGAACAGCTTGAGGATGCGCTTGTACTGGTCCAGCCAGGAATCGGCACGCACGTAGCCATGGCGCTCCAGCGGGTACGGCGCGATCGACCAGTTGTCCTTGTGCAGCTCGATCAGGCGCTGGGTCAGGTTCACCGAATCCTGGAAGAACACGTTGTCGTCCATCATGCCGTGGGCGATCAGCAGGTTGTCCTGCAGGTTCTGTGCGTACTCGATCGGCGAGGACACGCGGTAGGCCTCCGGATCGATGTCCGGGGTGTTGAGGATGTTGCTGGTGTAGCCGTGGTTGTACTGGTGCCAGTCGACCACCGGACGCAGCGCGGCGCCGGCCTTGAACGTGCCCGGCGAGCGGAACAGGGCCATGAAGGTCATGAAGCCGCCGTAGGAGCCGCCGTAGATGCCGGCGTGGTCACGGTCACCCTGCTGGGTGTCGACCAGCCAGTCCAGGCCGTCCTTGTAGTCTTCCAGCTCCGGGTGGCCCATGTTGCGGTAGATCGCCGTGCGCCAGTCGCGGCCATAGCCCTCGCTGCCGCGGTAGTCCATGTCCAGCACGATGTAACCCTTCTGCACCAGCAGGTTGTGGAACATCTGCTCGCGGAAATAGGCCGGGTAGCGCTGGTGCACGTTCTGCAGGTAGCCGGCACCGTGCACGAACATCACGATCGGGTACTTCCTGCCGGGTTCCTTGTTTTCCGGCGCGTAGTACTTGGCCCAGACCACGCCGGCGCCATGCTTGGACGGCACCGCCACCAGCTTCGGCTGGATCCACTGGCGCGCCTTGTACTCGGCGGTACGGGTATCGGTCAGCACGCGCGCCTGGCCGGCGCCGGTACTCGGCACCACCGCCAGCTGCGCCGGCAGGTAGGCGCCGGAATAGCGCACCAGCAGCTGCTGGCCGTCCGGCGACAGCGAGAAATCTTCCACGCCATTGAGGTTGGTCAGCTCGCGCACCTGGCGGGCAGCGGTATCGACCGCGCAGACTTCGTAGTCATGCGGGGCCTGCTGGTTGCACAGGAAGTAGAAGCCCTTGCCGTCGGCCGACAGCACCGGCGCCGAGGTTTCCCACTTGCCGCTGGTCAGCGCCTGCGGCTTGCCGCCACCGGCCTGGGTGTACAGGTGCGAGAAGCCGGATTCCTCGGACAGCAGCCACAGCGTGCGGCCATCGGCCATCCAGCCGAAATCGTTGAAGCCCCAGTTGATCCAGGCGTTGTCGGTCAGCCGGTGGCGGTTCTGCACGCGGCCGTCGGCGGCAGCAACGCTGACGATCCAGCGGTCCTTGTTGTCGTTGGCGCGCAGCATCACCGCGGCCTGCTGGCCGTCAGCGCTCCAGCGGATGCCACCGCCCATGAAGTCGCTCATCACCTGCACGCTGCGGTCGCCCTTCAGTGCGTCCTTGCCGGCCTTGCGGCGCAGCTCGGCCAGCGGATCGGTGCCGATGCCCGGCAGGCTGGACAGCGACAGCTTCTCGGCCTTGCCGCTGCGTACATCCACGAACCACAGGGTGTGCGGCTCGAAGCCGTTGCGGCCGACGCGCTGGCGGGTGTCCTCGGTTTCCTCATAGCCCGACTCGGTCACGTACAGCGGCATCTTGCCGCCGCGGCCGTCATCGAAGTCCTTCGGCTTGGTGGTCACGATCAGGTGGCCCAGGTCCGGCGACAGCACGCTGTCGACGATATCCACGTCGGCACCCAGGAATACCGGACCCGGTGCGCGGGTCGGGTCGGCCTGGCGCCAGCGCTGGTCCTGGTCCTTCAGCGCCTCGCGCTGTTCGCGGTCGCGGCGCAGGGTTTCCAGCGTGCGCAGTTGCTGGTCGCGCAGCACGTCGGCCTTCGGCGGCGTGCTGGGATCCTTTTCGGCCTTCAGGCTGGCCACCTGCTGCACGCCGCTGGCGGCGGTCCAGTGGAACCAGTTCTGGCCCACGCGCCAGATCACGCCGTTGTCGGCGGCGAAGTTCACGCCGCTGGCGCGCTCGTTGCTGCGGGTCAGCTGGGTCAGTGCGCCGCTGCGCAGGTCGCGCACGAACACGTCGCCGTTGCGCACGAACGCGCTGCGCGTGCGGCTGCGGTCGTACACCGGATCGGCCACGTCCAGGCTGCCGCGCTGGTCATCGGCCACCTGCGCGGCCACGCCACCGGCGATCGGCTGGCGGAAGGTGTCGCGCACCGGGCTGCCGTTGCGCTTGAGCTGGTACTCCACCTGCTGGCTGTTCCACGACCACCAGGCCTTCTCCACCGGCGGACCGATCCAGTCCGGGTCGGCCATGGCCTGTTCGATGGTGATCGGTGTCGGCGCAGCCTGCGCGGCCGGAGCGGCCAGCACGGCAGACAGCAGGAGGGACAGGGGCAGCACTCGGGACATGGGCGGACGGCACCAGAAGAGGAAACCGGGCAAGCGTAGCAGCCGCCCCGGCCCCGGGCAGGGGCCACAGGTCATGGCAGCGGAATCGGCAAAGCGGTGCAACCGGTCGGCAGGGTCGCGCATCCAATCTCCTGAACCCGCATCATCCACCGGACAGGAGCACGACCATGCAGGAACTCATCCCGATCACCCTTTTCATCTGCATCGCCTATGCGATCCATGCCATCGCCGATGCGCGTGCGCGCAGCAAGCTGGTGGCACCGCACGTACCGGAAGAGGTGATCCGCTCGCTTGCGGTGCTGGAAGAGGAACGCCGCCGCCAGGGCGCGCTGCGCTGGGGCATCAGCCTGGTCTGCCTGGCGCTGGCCATGGCGCTGCTGGAGGCCATCGGTGCACGCGACCTGACGTTCGGCGCAGCTGCCGCGCTGGTTGGCAGTGCAGGGCTGGGCCAGCTGCTGGCTTGGCACTTCACCCGCCCCGCCACGCGCAAGGGCTGAGCCGGCGCATGCTGCGGGCACAGGGGGAGCCCCACGCATGAGCCTGCTGGGGGAAGCGCTGGCTGCACTGCGGGGGCGGCGGCGCAATGTCCCCGTGGAGGAGCCCTCTGCGTGGTCGGACGACCGCGCCCTGGTGGGCGCGATCATCGACGGCTCGCAAGCGGCCTTCGCGCAGTTGGTGGAAACACATCAGCGCACCTGCGCACATGTGATCGGGCGCATGGTCGGCGACCGTGACCAGGTGGCCGACCTGCTGCAGGAAACCTTCCTGGCCGTGTTCCGCCAGCTGCACCGGTTCCGTTTTGAATCTTCGTTGCGGACCTGGATTTCGCGCGTGGCCTACACCACCGCGCTGCAGCACCTGCGGCGGCGGCGGCTGGAAGCGCAGTGGATGGTGGCGGTGGAGGTACCTGAAGAGCTGGGTATCGGCGATGAAGGGCCGGGCCCGGCCGAACTCAGCGAGGCGCTGCAGGCCGGCCGCCAACTGGGCGCAGCGCTGCAGCGGTTGAGCGCGCCGCAGCGCCTGATCGTCGGCCTGCACTACCTGGAGGATTTCGATCTGGCCGAGATCGAGCAGGTGACCGGGCTGGCCCGGGGTACCATCAAGAGCCACCTGCACCGTGCGCGCCAGGTCCTGAAACAGGAGCTGGTGAAGCACGCCACCGCCGGAGAACCGTTGTGAGCCGACCAACCGATTCCCGCGAACCCGACGAGCGTGCGCTCTCGCAGGCCTTGCATGAACAGGTAAGGCAGGACGAGGTGCCGGATGTGAGCGAAGCGCTGCAGAAGCGGATTGCGTCCGAGTCGCGCGACAGCAGCGTGGGCTATGCGGTGGTGCAGATCGTGTTGCTGGGCGCGTTGCTGGCGATGGGCGTCTGGTATTTCTGGCGGTGATCGCCCCGCCGGGCATGGCCCGGCGCTACCGCGTGAATCAGCGCCCCGCCGGGCATGGCCCGGCGCTACCGCGTGATTCAGCACCCCGCCGGGCATGGCCAGGGGCTACCGCGTGAATCAGCACCTCGCCCGGCATGGCCCGGAGCCGCCAATGATGAAATGACGTGTAGCGCCGGGCCATGCCCGGCGGCGTCCACGCACCCTGCGACAAAGTGAAGCAGCGCGTCACCCGGTCGCATCCCGGCTTAACGATATCCCCCTAAAGTGGTCTGGTATCCCACCGGCAGCTGGCAGGAGGCGTCCCTTGGACGCGTTGTTTTTGTCCCGGATCCAGTTCGGATTCGTCATCAGTTTCCACGTACTGTTCCCGGCCTTCACCATCGGTACGGCCAGCTGGCTGGCCTTCATCGAGTGGCGCTGGCTGCGCACGAAATTGCCCGTATGGCGCGAGCTGTATTTCTTCTGGCAGAAGATCTTCGCGGTGTCCTTCGGCATGGGCGTGGTCAGCGGCATCGTCATGGCCTTCCAGTTCGGCACCAACTGGCCGCGGCTGAGTGAAGTGGCCGGTACGGTCATCGGACCGCTGCTGACCTACGAAGTGCTGACCGCGTTCTTCCTGGAAGCCAGCTTCCTCGGCGTGATGATGTTCGGCTGGGGCCGGGTGTCGCCGCGCCTGCATTTCCTGTCCACCTGCATGGTGGCGCTGGGCACGCTGTTCTCTACCTTCTGGATCCTCTCGTCCAACAGCTGGCTGCATACGCCGGCCGGCTACGAGATGGTCAACGGCATCGTGCATCCCGTCGACTGGTGGCAGGTGGTGTTCAACCCGTCCTTCCCGTACCGGCTGGCGCACATGGCGCTGGGTTCGTTCATCACCACCTGTTTCGTGATCGGTGGCGTGGGCGCGTGGTATCTGCGCAGGGGAACGCACGTGGAAGCGGGGCGGCGCATGCTGATCGCGGCGGTGGCGTTCGCGGCGCTGACCGTGCCGCTGCAGATCTTCGTCGGCGACATGCATGGCCTGAACACGCTCAAGCACCAGCCGATGAAGATCGCGGCGATGGAAGCGCACTGGCATGAGGCCAAGAAAGGCGAGGGCGTGCCGCTGGTGGTGTTCGCGCTGCCCAACGAGAAGGAGGAGCGCAACGATTTCGAGGTGGCCATTCCCAAGCTCGGCAGCGTGATCCTCACCCACACCCTGGACGGTACGTTCGATCCGCTGACGTCGGTGCCGGCCAGCGAGCGGCCGCCGGTGACGCCGGTGTTCTTCGCCTTCCGCATCATGGTCGGGCTGGGCACGCTGATGCTGGTGCTGGCCTGGGTCTCGGCCTTCCAGCTGTGGCGGAAGAAGCTGCTGGCCTCGCCGTGGCTGCTGCGTGGCTGGAACTGGATGCTGCCCAGCGGCTTCATCGCGCTGCTGTCGGGCTGGTTCGTCACCGAGATGGGGCGGCAGCCGTGGGTGGTCTATGGCGTGCTGCGCACCGCCGATGCCGTTGGCCCGCAGAGTGCATGGATGACCGCGCTGTCGCTGGGTGTCTATGTGATCGGCTATGCCTTCGTGTTCGGCTGGGGCGTCTGGTACCTGGTGAAGATCCTGCGCCACGGCCCGCAGCCATACGACGAAGGCCCGTCGCTGGACCATGGCAGCCACACCCCGGCGCGGCCGCTGTCGGCCGCCGACGAACCGCTGGAGGAGCGCTGACATGGACCTGGTGACCTGGCTGCCGGTGGCATGGTTCGCGGTGATCGGCTTCGGCGTGCTGATGTACGTGGTGCTGGACGGTTTCGTGCTCGGCATCGGCATCCTCGCCCCGTTCGCCGAGGACGAGGAACAGCTGGACCTGATGATGAATACCGCCGCGCCGATCTGGGACGGCAACGAGACCTGGCTGGTGCTCGGCGGTGCTGGCCTGATGGCCGCCTTCCCGAAGGCGTATGCCGTACTGCTGTCGGCGCTGTACCTGCCGGTGCTGCTGCTGGTGGTGGCGCTGGTGTTCCGTGGCGTGGCCTTCGAGTTCCGTTTCAAGGCGCACCGTTCACGGCGGCTGTGGAGCGTGGCGTTCGGCCTCGGTTCGCTGCTGGCCACGTTCGCCCAGGGCGTTATCCTCGGCACGCTGGTACAGGGCCTGCCGCTGGTCGATGGCGTGTACCAGGGCGGCGCGTTCGGCTGGTTCAGTCCGTTCGCGATGCTGACCGGTGCCGCGCTGGTAGCCGGCTACGCACTGCTGGGCAGCACCTGGCTGATCCTGAAGACCGAAGGCCGCGTGCAGGCGCTGGCCCGGCAGATGACCCGCCCGCTGGTGGTGGCGGTGATCGCGGCAATGGGCCTGGTCAGCAGCTGGCTGCCGTTCCTGCAGTCGCGGCTGATGGACCGCTGGTTCAGCGACGGCAACTTCTGGTGGCTGTCGCCGGTGCCGCTGCTGACCTTGGCGGTGGCCATCGCGCTGTGGCGCAGCGCCACCCATCCGCGTCGCGACCTGCCGCCGTTCCTGCTCAGCCTGGCCTTGTTCGTGCTCGGCTTCGCTGGACTGGTGCTGGGCATGTGGCCGTACCTGCTGCCGCCGTCGATGACGCTGTGGCAGGCCGCCGCGCCGGCCTCGTCGCTGGGCTTCACCCTGGTGGGGCTGGTGGTGCTGCTGCCGGTGATCCTGGGCTACACGGCGTGGTCCTACCGGGTGTTCCGCGGCAAGGTACGCGCCGACGCCGGCTACCACTGAACCGGCTCGCTGGATCGGTCCAAGCGGGGGGCGGTCGCTGACCGCTCCCCGTTGTGCTTTGTGAAACATGTCATCCCTGTGTCGGACGTGCTAGCGTGCGCTCCTTTCCGGCAGCCAGGGGGGCAGCCGGCGACGTCCTGGACGGATGCATGGCTGCAGGAATGGGGGGCAGCCGCGTGTCGCCGTAATGGCTCGAGACTCTCGTTCGCCCATCGAAACATCACCGGTAATGATCGAATTTTCCGTTGTCGACTGGGCCGCCTGGGCGCCTGGCCTGACCGAGCGTAGCCAATGGATGGGCTGGGCCGGAGCACCGTTCCTGCCGCAGGGTGAGGACACGCCGGCCCTGGCCGAGATTCCGGCCATGCAGCGGCGCCGTATCGAGCGCCTGGGCCGCATGGCGATCCAGGCCGCGTGCTGGTGCGAGGACGGACAGGGCGCTGACAGCCAGGTGCCGCTGGTGTTCGCCAGCCGCCATGGCGATGTCGCCCGTTCGATGGACCTGCTGGGCTCGCTGGTGGCCGATCAGCCGCTGTCGCCCACCGGCTTCGGCCTGTCCGTGCACAACGCGATCGCTGCGCTGTATTCGATCGCCCGCGGCCACCGGGGCAACTACCTGGCGCTGTCCTCCGGCCAGTCGACGGTGGAAGCGGCGTGCCTGGAGGCCGTGGGCCTGCTTGGTGATGGTGCGAGCGAGGTGCGGGTCGTGATCTACGAGTCGCCGTTGCCCGACGTTTACGCCGAATTCGCCGACGAACCCGACCCGTTCTTCGCCTGGTGCTGGCGCCTGGCACCTGCCGGTACTCCCGGTGGCGCCGATCTTTCGCTGTCCTGGCAGGTCGCCGGCGACGCCGATCCGACCGCGCCGGGTCTGTTGCCGCATGCACTGGACCTGCATCGCTTCCTGCTGGCCGGGGATCCGCAGCTGCAGCACGTGACCCAGGGCCAGCGCTGGTCCTGGCGCCGCCGTGGCTGAGGCGCTGCGCCGCCTCGATCATGCCTGGCGGGTGTTCGGCACCGGCCTCAGCTTCGCCGCGTTTGGCGTCGGCGGTCTGTTGCTGGGCGTGCTGGTGATGCCGGTGCTGCTGCTGATGCGCGACCCGGTGGCGCGTCGCCGCCGGGCCCGCCGGCTGGTCCAGCGCGCCTTCGCCAGCCACGTGTGGCTGATGTGCCGGCTGGGGGTGATGACCCTGCAGGTCGACGGGCGCGAACGCCTGCAGCGCGATGGCCTGCTGGTGCTGGCCAACCACCCCACCCTGATCGACGTGGTCTGCCTGATCGCCCTGCTGCCCAACGCCGACTGCGTGGTCAAGCGGGCGGTGGCCTGCAACCCGTTCATGCGCGGGCCGGTGCGTGCCGCCGGTTACATCTCCAATGACGACGGCGCTGGGCTGGTCGATGACTGCGCGGCGGCCGTGCATGCCGGCGGCACCCTGGTGATCTTCCCGGAAGGCACCCGCAGCGTGCCGGGGCAGCCGTTGCGGCTGCAGCGTGGCGCGGCCAACATCGCCGTGCGCGGGCGCCTGGACATCACCCCGGTGCGCATCACCTGCACCCCGCCGACGTTGACCAAGGGCCAGAAGTGGTATCGTGTACCCTCACGTCGTTTTCACGTTCAGCTGCAGATCGGCGAAGATATCCCGATCGCGCCGTTCCTGGCCGAAGATGACTCGCCAAGGGGGGATGCCCTGGCGGCCCGTCGCGTCACCGACCACCTCACTCGTTATTTCGACCTGTCTGGAGATCCGACCCGTGCAAGCACTTGAGCACGAGATCAAGGAATTGATCATTTCCTCGCTTTCACTGGAGGACATCACCCCGGAGGACATCGATCCGACCGCGCCTCTGTTCGTGGAAGGCCTCGGCCTGGACTCGATCGATGCACTGGAACTGGGCCTGGCGCTGCAGAAGAAGTACGGTGTCAGCCTCTCGGCCGACTCGGAAGAAACCCGTCGCCATTTCTCCAGCGTGCGCGCGCTCGGCGAGTTCGTCGCCGCCCGCCAGTTGTAAGGCGCCAGGAACTGCCATGACCAAGAATGAACTGTTCGAGCGCATCGTCCGCATCCTGACCGACAGCTTCGAGATCGAGCCGGCGCGGATCAGCCCGGAATCGCGCCTGTACGACGACCTGGACATCGACAGCATTGATGCCGTGGACCTGATCGTGCAGCTCAAGCCGCTGCTCGGTCGCAACCTGCAGCCCGAAGCGTTCAAGGCCGTGCGCACCGTGCAGGACATCGTTGATGTCGTGCATGGTCTGCTGCCCGGCCAGGCCGCTGCCTGACAGCAGCACGGACGCCGCGACCATGGCACGGGCACGCATGGTCGTGGTGGCAGCGGTTTCGCTTGCCTATCCGGTGCTGGTCTACCTGGCGATGGGCCGCTTCGAGCCGCGCTGGCTGTCGCTGCTGCTGTTCGCGCTGGCCCTGCTGCGCGCGCTGAGCACCCGCCAGCCCTTGTGGTGGGCCGCCGCCGCCGGCGCGGGCCTGCTGGCCGGGCTGGCCACCGTGCTCAACCAGGCCCTGCCGCTGAAGCTGTACCCGGCGCTGGTGAACGTGGTGATGCTGACGGTGTTCGCCACCAGCCTGCGCTTCGGTCCGCCGCTGGTGGAACGCCTGGCGCGCCTGCAGGAGCCGGACCTGCCACCGTTCGCGGTGGTCTATACCCGCCGCGTCACCCAGGTGTGGT
Source organism: Stenotrophomonas sp. 3(2025) (assembly GCF_052665395.1). Lineage (NCBI taxonomy): Bacteria > Pseudomonadati > Pseudomonadota > Gammaproteobacteria > Lysobacterales > Lysobacteraceae > Stenotrophomonas > Stenotrophomonas sp. 3(2025). Next base: position 87,180 of record NZ_JBQOIF010000002.1, read on the forward strand.
GTGGCTTTTTCGTTCTCAATGGTGGTCTCGCCCTGTTCACCGCGCTGTATGCGTCGGACCGGGTCTGGATGCTCTACAACGGAATGTTGGCGTACGTGATGATGGGATTGTTGTTCGGGGGCGAATGGCTGGTACGGCGTCGGGTCAAGGCAGCGCACGCGCATGGCTGACTGGATTGCCCTGGACCGGCTGCTGATCGCGGCGCAGCCCGGTCGTGACATCGGTATCTGCGATGGCACTGCCCTCGACCATGTCGCCTTCCGCCTGCGCGTACTGGCCTGGCATGACGCTTTCAGCGCTGCCGAAGGTCGTGACTGGGCGCTCTACTTCGATGACACCGTGGCCTTCGCTGCGGCGTTGTTCGGTGCCTGGCATGCCGGCAAGCGGGTGTTCCTGGCCGCCGACAACCTGCCCGCGACATTGCAGGCGCTGCAGCCGCAGGTGAGTGGCTTCGCAGGCGACCTGTCGGCGGATTACCAGCCGTTGCAGGCCACCGACAGCGCCGCCGACGACGTGGCGCTGCTGCCGTTGGACGAGCGCGCCTGCGAACTGTGCGTGTTCACCTCCGGCAGCACCGGCCAGCCCAGCGCGATCAGCAAGCGGCTGGACCAGCTGGCGCGCGAAGTCGATGCGCTGCAGGCCGCCTTCGGCGCCCAGCTCGATGGGGCCCAGGTGCACGGCACCGTGTCCCACCAGCATATCTACGGCCTGCTGTTCCGCGTGCTGTGGCCGCTGGCTGCCGGCCGTGCGATCCAGCCCCGGCGCTTCTTCCACGAAGACCTGGTGGGCGCGCTGGCCGGTACCGACACGGTGCTGGTGGCGACCCCGGCCCATCTCAAGCGACTGCCCGAGCAGCTCGACTGGGCCAGCCTGCACGGCCGCCTGCGTGCGGTGTTCTCCTCCGGCGGCCCGCTGCCCGAGGACGCCGCGCGCCAGGTCCGCCAGTGGTTGGGCGTGGCGCCCACCGAGGTTTACGGCAGCAGTGAAACCGGTGGCATCGCCTGGCGGCGCTGGGACATCGATGCACCGCCGTGGCAGCCGTTGCCGGGCGTGCAGTGGCGGATCGAGGAGGACTGCCTGGCGGTGGCCTCGCCGCACCTGGAGACGTTGGACTGGTGGCGCACCCAGGATCGCGTGGAAGCACTGGCCGATGGCCGTTTCCGCCTGCTGGGCCGTGCCGACCGCATCGTCAAGATCGAAGAACGCCGTGTTTCGCTGGATGCACTGGAGCGCGCGCTGCGCGAGGATCCGGAAGTCGAGGACGTGCGCGTGCTGGTGCTGCAGGGCCAGCGCGAGCAGCTGGCGGCCGTGGTGGTGCCGGCCGATCCGGCGTTGGCACGTGCCGGTGACAGCGCACGGCGTGCGCTGGGACAGCGGCTCGGTGCGCGGTTGGCGCAGGGCCACGATGCGGTCACCCGGCCGCGGCGCTGGCGCCTGGTCGAATCGCTGCCGATCAATGCCCAGGGCAAGGTCACCCAGGCCGCACTGGTGGCGCTGTTCCAGCCGATGATGCCGGTGCCGGTCTGGGACTGTCGCGACGAGGCGGCGGCCACCCTGCGGATGACGCTGGACCCCGCGCTGCGCGCGTTCCAGGGCCATTTCCCGCAGGCGGCGATCCTGCCCGGCGTCGCCCAGCTGGACTGGGCGGTGCGCTTCGGCCGCCAGGCCTTTGTGTTGCCGACCGGTTTCCAGCGCATGGATGCAGTGAAGTTCCAACGCGTGGCCCGCCCCGGCGACGAGCTGACCCTGCACCTGGAGTGGGACACCGGGCGCGGCGTGCTGACGTTCCGCTACACCTCCGTGCATGGCGTGCACGCCAGCGGCAGGGTGGTCTTCGCCGATGCGCACTGAGCCGGCCATCGCTGGCGGCGCGTTCGCGCCGCTGGTGGTCATTCCCGTGTACGACCACGAACACGCCATCGGCGCGGTCGTCGATGGCGTGCAGGCAGCGGGCCTGCCCTGCCTGCTGGTCGACGACGGCTCGCAGCCGTCCTGCGCGCTGGTGCTGCGGGAACTGGCACAGCGAGCGGGTGTCGACCTGCTGCGGCTGGACGCGAACCAGGGCAAGGGCGGTGCGATGCTGGCCGGTTTCGCCGAAGCGCAGCGACGTGGGTATACCCATGTGCTGCAGATCGATGCCGACGGCCAGCACGACACCGGCGACCTGCCGCGCTTCATCGACGCCGCCCGCGCGCGGCCGGATGCCGTGATCTGCGGCATTCCCGCCTACGATGCCAGTGTGCCGAAGGCGCGCCTGTATGGTCGCTACGCCACCCACATCTGGGTGTGGATCAACACGCTGTCGCTGCACCTGCGCGACACCATGTGTGGATTCCGGGTGTATCCGTTGCCGCCGGTGCTGCGCCTGGTCGGCGAGGAAACCATCGGCCAGCGCATGGATTTCGACACCGAAGTGATGGTGCGCCTGTACTGGCGGCAGGTACCGGTCGAACACCTGGCTACGCGGGTGACCTATCCCGCCGACGGCGTTTCGCATTTCGACGTGTGGCGCGACAACGTGCGCATCAGCCGCATGCATACCCGGCTGTTCTTCGGCATGCTGTGGCGCGCGCCGCGCCTGCTGTGGCGCCGCCTGCAGGGGCAGGGCTGAGATGAGCCACGCGCACGACGCCCCGCACTGGGCCGACATCGGCGAGTCCACGTCGGTTGCCGGCGTGCTGTTGCTGTGCTGGGTGCACCGCTGGTTCGGGCGCTGGCCGTTCCACCTCTGCGTGTGGCCGGTCGTGGCCTGCCACTGGCTGGGCAACCGCGTCGGGCGCCAGGCCTCGATGCAGTACCTGCAGCGGCTGCAGGCCCATGCCGGTGCGCTGGGCCATGCGCCCACCCGGCGTGACAGCCTGCGCCACTTCTTCAGCTTCGCCGACACGATGCTGGACAAGATTCTCGGCCTCGGCGGCCGCTATCCGCCCGAGCGCATCCGCCTGCAGCGTGACCTGGTGCTGGGCAGGATCGCGCGCCGCGAAGGCGGCCTGATCCTGACCGCGCATATCGGCTGCCTGGAACTGTGCCAGGTGCTGGCCGAGCAGGTGCCGGGCTTCCGCATCACCGTGCTGGTGCATACCGCGCACGCGCAGCGCTTCAACCGGCTGCTGCAGCGGCTGGACCCGCTGGCCGCGGTGGAGCTGGTGCAGGTCACCGAGATGGGCCCGGCCACGGCGATGATGCTGGCCGACAAGGTCGCCTCGGGGGGCTTCGTCGCCATCGTCGGCGACCGCGTGCCGGTGCAGGGCGGGCGCAGCGTGATGGCGGATTTCCTCGGCCACCGCGCGCCGTTCCCGATCGGCGCCTACGTGCTGGCGGCCGCGCTCGGCTGCCCGGTCTACACGATGTCGTGCCTGCACCAGGGCGACGGCTATCGGGTGGCATTCGAACAGTTCGCCGACCGCGTGGTGCTGCCGCGCGGTTCACGCGATGCCGCACTGGCCGAACAGGCGCAGCGCTTCGCGCGCTGGCTGGAACTCCAGGTCATCCAGTCTCCGCTGGACTGGTTCAATTTCTTCCCCTTCTGGGATCAGGCTCCTCATGACGATTGACGCCGTACCCGTGTGCCGTTTCGGCGATGCACCGCTGACCATCGAAGAGGTGGTCGCCCTGGCCCAACGCAAGTGCGAGGCCGCGCTGAGCGATGTGCCGGCGTTCCGCGCACATATCCAGCGTGGTGCCGACTTCCTCGACCGCCTGCTGCGCGAGGATGGCGTCATCTATGGCGTGACCACCGGCTACGGCGATTCGTGCACGGTGAACATTCCGCCGGCACTGGTCGCCGAGCTGCCGCACCACCTGTACACCTACCATGGCTGCGGCCTGGGCCGTTACCTGGACCCGGCCGAGACCCGCGCCGTGCTGGCCGCCCGCCTGGCTTCGCTGGTGCGCGGCATGTCCGGCGTCAGCGTGCCGTTGCTGGAAGGCCTGGCCACGCTGCTGCAGCACGATGTGCTGCCGTTGATTCCGGCCGAAGGCTCGGTGGGCGCCAGTGGCGACCTGACCCCGCTGTCGTACGTGGCGGCCGTGCTGTGCGGCGAACGCGAGGTGCTGCACGACGGCCGCGTACAGCCGGCTGCCGACGTGCTGGCGAAGATCGGCATGACGCCGCTGAAGCTGCGGCCGAAGGAGGGCCTGGCGATCATGAACGGCACGGCGGTGATGACCGGCCTGGCCTGCCTGGCCTGGCAGCGCGCCGATTACCTGGCACGCATGGCCACGCGCCTGACCGCGTTCAACGTGCTGTCCAGCGACGGCAACGCGCATCACTTCGATGAAACCCTGTTCGCCGCCAAGCCGCACCCGGGGCAGTCGCGCATTGCCGCACGCCTGCGCAGCGACCTGCACAGCGAGCGCCCGCCGCGCAACGAGCAGCGCCTGCAGGACCGCTACTCGCTGCGCTGCGCGCCGCACGTGATCGGCGTGCTGGAAGACACCCTGCCGTTCCTGCGCCAGCTGATCGAAACCGAACTGAACAGCGCCAACGACAACCCGCTGATCGACGCCGACGGCGAGCGCATCCTGCACGGTGGCCACTTCTACGGCGGGCACATCGCGCTGGCGATGGACACGCTGAAGAATACGGTTGCCAACATCGCCGACCTGCTCGACCGGCAGCTGGCGCTGGTGGTCGATGCCCGCTACAACCACGGCCTGCCGGCCAACCTGTCGGCGGCCACCGGCCCGCGGGCGGCGATCAACCATGGCCTGAAGGCGCTGCAGATCAGCGTTTCGGCGTGGACGGCCGAGGCCCTGAAGCAGACCATGCCGGCCTCGGTGTTCTCACGGTCCACCGAATGCCACAACCAGGACAAGGTCAGCATGGGCACCATCGCCGCGCGCGACTGCCTGCGCGTGATCGAACTGACTGAGCAGGTGGTGGCGGCCATGCTGATCGCTGCCCGCCAGGGCCTGGCGCTGCGCGAACGGGTTGGCATGAACGCGCAGCTGCATGGCAGTCTGGCCGATATGTACGCCGACCTGGGGCAGCGCATCGCCCTGGTCGAAGAAGACCGCGCGCTGGATCGCGAACTGCGGGAACTGCTGGTGGAGATCCGCGCGCAACGCTGGGAGCTGTATGTCGGTGAATGAAGGTAATGAACTGGTCGGCGAGGTCGAGCTGGCCCCCGCTTTCCACGACTGCGATCCGATGAACGTGGTCTGGCATGGCAACTACTTCAAGTACTTCGAGATCGCGCGCTGCGCGTTGCTGAAGCGCTACGACTACGACTATCCGCAGATGCTCGAATCGGGCTACCTGTGGCCGGTGGTCGACGCGCGGGTGAAGTACGTGCGGCCGCTGCTGTTCGGCCAGGCGCTGCGCGTGCGCTCGCGCATCGTCGAGTGGGAGAACCGGCTGAAGATCGAATACGAGATCCTCGATGCGGAAAGCGGCCAGGTGCTGACCCGCGCAATGACCATCCAGGTCGCGGTCGACGCGGCCAGCAAGGAAATGCTGTACCAGTGCCCGCCGGTGCTGTGGCAGCGTCTTGGAGTGCCTGCCCCGTGATCCGATCCCTTCGTCTTCCGTGCGTGCTGCTGTGCGCGCTGCTGCTGGTGGCCGCACCGCTGGTGCAGGCGGCTGATGCCGCCGTCGATGCCATCACCCAGGCCGTCGCCCGGCCGGACGTGCTGCGCGGGCAGTTCACCCAGGAAAAGCAGGTCAGCGGTTTCAAGAACCCGCTGCGTTCGCAGGGCCAGTTCGTGGTCGCGCGCAAGCACGGCGTGATCTGGTCCACGCTCAAGCCGTTCCCGTCGGAGGTGGTGGTCACTGCCGACCGCATCCTCAGCCGCCAGCGCGATGGCAGCACCCGCGTCGAACTGGACGCGCGCCAGCAGCCGGCGATGCGCTCGGTCAACGCGATCATGTTCGCGTTGATGAGCGGTGACGTGCAGGCACTGTCCAGCCAGTTCAACGTCGAGGCCACCCGTGAAGGGCAGGGCTGGCGCCTGAAGCTGACGCCGAAGTCGGCGATGCTGGCCAAGGCCTTCCAGTCGCTGACGTTGCAGGGCGACCGTTACGTGCGCCAGGTCGAGATCATCGAAGCCAACCAGGATCGCACCCGCATCCAGTTCACTGCGCTGAGCGAAGCGCCGGCCACGTTGAACGCCGACGAGGCGCGCCGCTTTGAGTGACAGCGCCGCACCGGATCGCCTGCGCCGCTGGTGGCACTGGCTGGGTATCGCCTGGCTGCTGCTGTTGCTGGTGCTGGGTGCGCAGCAGTGGCGCCTGTGGAGCCAGGAGTCGCGGATCGACACCGACATCCTTGCCCTGCTGCCGCAGGACGCGCACGACCGCCTGCTCAGCGACGTCACCCGGCGCATTGCCGATGGCAGCTCGCGGCAGGTGGTGGTGCTGCTCGGCAGTACCGACGGTGCCGCTGCCAAGCGCGCGCAGGCCGCGTTCGCCGCGGCGATGGCCAGTGATGCCGACAGCGCGCTGCTGGTGCCCAGTGGTTCGATCGAAGGCTGGTTCGATGAAGCGCGTGCGTTCTACGCACCGTACCGCGATCGCCTGCTGACCCCGGCCCAGCGCGAGCAGTTGCAGCAGGCCGAACCCGGTGCGTTGGCCGAACAGGCACTCGGCGCGCTGTACGGCCCGATGGGCGCGCCGCGGTTGACCGAGTGGCGGCAGGATCCGCTGTCGCTGTGGCCGCAGTGGTGGCAGCAGCAGGCCCAGGGCTCCGGCCTGCGCCTGGGCGATGACGGCCTGCTCGAGGCCGAAGGCAAGCACTGGGCGGCGCTGCAGTTCGATACGCCGGGCTCGGCCTTCAGGCTCGATGGCGAGCGTCATCTCGATGGCCTGCTCGAACGCGCCGGACAGGCGGCCAAGGCCGCTGCGCCGGATCTGGAGATCCTGCATGCCGGCGTGCCGTTGCATGCCGAAGCGGCTGCCGTGCAGGCCAACCAGGAGATCAACACCATCGGCTGGGGCTCGCTGGCGGCGGTGCTGCTGCTGGTGTGGCTGGCGTTCCGCTCGCTGCGGCCGATCCTGCTGGTTGCCGCCTCGCTGCTGATCGGTTGTGGCGTGGCGCTGGCGGTGACCGTGCTGGTGTTCGACAAGGTGCATGTGCTGACCCTGGTGTTCGGTGCCTCGCTGGTCGGCGTGGCCGAGGACTACGGCATCCACTGGTTCGCTTCGCGCCAGGCCGAACCGGCCGACCGTCGCTGGAAGCTGCTGCGGCATCTGCTGCCGGGCCTGTGGCTGGCGCTGCTGACCAGTGCGCTGGCGTACCTGGCGTTGGGCCTGGCGCCGTTCCCCGGCCTGCGGCAGATGGCGCTGTTCTCGGTGGTGGGGCTGGCTGCTGCCTTCCTCACGGTGATCTTCTGGTTCCCGTGGCTGGACGGTGGCGAGATCCGCACCACCCGCTTCGCGCAGTGGCTGGGCAACACGCTGGAGCGTTTCCCGCGCCTGCACGGGCGTCGCTCGGTGGCGATCTTCCTCGGCGTGGCCGCGCTGGTGTCGGTCATCGGCATCGCCCGCCTGCAGAGCAACGACGACCTGCGCAGCCTGCAGTCGTCGCCGCCGGCGCTGATGGCCCAGCAGATCCGCCTCAGCCAGTTGCTGGGCATGCCCAGCCCGGCGCAGTTCTATCTGGTGCAGGGCAGCGATGCCGCACAACTGCTGCAGCGCGAAGAAGCGCTGACCACGCGCCTGCGTGAACTGACCTACGACAAGCGCATCGGCGGTTACCGCGCAATCAGTGACTGGTTGCCGTCGCCCGCGCGGCAGCAGGCCGATGCGGCGCTGACCGCCAGGGTGGAACCGGGCGTGCTGGCCGCGGTGGGCGAAGCGGTGGGCGAGCCCCTGCAGCGCCCGGCATTTGCAGCGGCGCCGCTGAGCGCCGAGGCCTTCCTCGCCTCGCCGGCGTCGCAGCCGTTCCGCCACCTGTGGGTCGGCAACGTGGGCGGGCAGATGATCAGCGTGGTGATGGTCGATGACCTGTCGCGTGCCGATGCACTGGCCACCCTGCGCGGTGCTGCCGAAGGCCTGGACGGCGTGCGCTGGGTCGACCGTACGGCCGATTTCTCGCAGCTGCTGGGCCACTACCGCAAGCTGATGGGCGGCCTGCTGCTGGTCGGCATCGTGCTGGTGTTCGGCGCCCTGTGGCTGCGCTACCGGCGCCAGGCCTGGCGCGTATTCGCACCGACCCTGGTGGCCGGTGCACTCACCCTTGGATTGCTCGGCCTGTTCGGCCAGCCGCTGCAGCTGTTCAACGTGCTGGCACTGATGCTGCTGCTGGGCATGGGCATCGACTACGGCATCTTCCTGATCGAGCACCGCGGCGATGCCAGCGCCTGGCTGGCGGTATGCGTGGGTGCGGCCAGCACCTGGCTGTCGTTCGGCCTGCTGGGTCTTTCGCAGACGCCGGCGCTGCGTGCGTTCGGGCTCACCCTGCTGTTCGGCATCGGCCTGGTGTGGCTGATCTCGCCGCTGTTCCGGCCGCCACCGCATGACGCTCCGCCGGCCTGACCGGGCACGCTTCATTCCGATTCCTCCGCTTTTCCACCTGATCGAGCAACAAGGACGCACCGATGACTACTGCTGTGGATGCCGCTGATTCTTCCCGCCACGAAGACGTGGAACGTACCGAGATCCTGATCATCGGCGCCGGCCCGGCCGGCTCGGTGGCCGCGGCGATGCTGCGCCAGCAGGGCCGCAAGGTACTGATGTTGGAGCGCCAGCAGTTCCCGCGCTTTTCCATCGGCGAGAGCCTGCTGCCGCAGAGCATGGAATACATCGAAGCGGCGGGCCTGCTGCAGGACGTGGTCGAGGCGGGCTTCCAGTACAAGAACGGCGCGGCCTTCGTGCACGGGAATGCGCGCACCGCGTTCGACTTCAGGAAGAAGTTCTCGCCGGGCTGGGGCACCACCTACCAGGTGCAGCGCGCCGACTTCGACAACGTGCTGGCGCGTGGCGCCGAGCGCATGGGCGCGACCCTGCGCTTCGGTGACGAAGTGCTGTCCGTCGAGCCGGGCGAGCAGCCGCTGGTGAGCGTGCGCCGCCCCGATGGCAGCGAGTACCGCATCGAAGCCGATTTCATCCTCGACGCCTCTGGTTTCGCGCGCCTGCTGCCACGCCTGCTGGACCTGGAATCACCGTCCAACTTTCCGGTGCGGGGCGCGATCTTCTGCCACGTGCGCGACAACATCCCGGCCGAAGCGGAATTCGACCGCAACAAGATCCTGATCACCACCCATCCCGAGCACATCGACGTCTGGTACTGGACGATTCCGTTCTCCAACGGCTGCTGCTCGCTGGGCGTGGTCGCCGAGCCATCGTTCTTCGAGCGCTACGAAGGCGACGACCTGCAGAAGCTGCAGGCCATCGTCGGCGAGGATCCGAACCTGACCTCGCTGCTGGCCAATGCCGAATGGGCGGTGCTGCCGGTGCGCCGCATCACCGGCTATTCGGCCAATGTCAGCTCGCTGTGGGGCCCGGGCTATGCGCTGCTGGGCAACGCCGGTGAGTTCCTCGACCCGGTGTTCTCCTCCGGCGTCACCATCGCGTTCAAGTCGGCGCAGCTGGCCAGCGAATGCCTCAAGCGCCGTTACGCGGGCGAGACCGTGGACTGGGAAAGCGAATTCTCGATTCCGCTGCGTGCCGGCGTGAAAACCTTCCGCCGCTTCGTCGAAAGCTGGTACCAGGGCGGCTTCCAGAAGATCATCTACCACCCCGACCAGCAGCCGCAGGTGCGCGACATGATCAGCTCCATCCTGGCCGGCTACGCCTGGGACACCAACAATCCGTATGTGGCCGACGACAGTGGCCGTCGCATGCGCGTGCTGGAGGAACTGTGCAGCGCCTGATCGTCCGCCTCTCCGCGGTCCTGCTGTGCCTGCTGCTGGCCGCCTGTGCCAGCCGCATGCCGCGGCCGCTGGTCGACCTGCCGCCGCTGCGGTTGGCACCGTCCAGCCTGCCGGCGCCGTTGGCCCTGCAGCAGCAACTGCACTTCCGCTTCGGCAGCCACGAGCGTGATCTGGATGCGCTGCTGGAAGCCGACGCGCAGCAGGTGCGGCTGGCCGTGCAGGCGATGGGCCAGACCGGCGTGCGCCTGCAGTGGGACGGCCAGCAGCTGACCCAGCAGCGTGCACCGTGGCTGCCGCCACAGGTACGTGCCGAACGCGTACTGGATGACCTGCAGTTCGCGCTGTGGCCGACGGACGCCATTGCCGCCGCGCTGCCGGCCGGCTGGCAGGTGAACGACGACGGCCGCCAGCGCAGCCTGTCCCGCGACGGCACCGTGTGGCTGCAGCTGCAGCGCCTGGGCGATGGCAGCGTGCAGCTGGACAACCGCGCCGAGGGCTACACCCTGCGCATCGAATCGATCGACATGGCCGGCCAGGAATGAAGAGCGCTCCCATTTTCCTGAACGACCTCGGCGTGGTCTGCGCGTTGGGCGAGGGCCGCGCCGCGGTGGCTGCTGCGCTGTTTGCCGATGCGCCCGGCGGCCTGAGCGACAACGCCAGCCTGCTGCCGGGTCGCACCCTCGCGCTGGGCGAGGTGCACAGCCCGCTGCCGACACTGGAAGAACTGCCGGTGTCCCTGCGTGGCCGCAACAATGCTCTGCTGGACGTGGCACTGGCGCAGATCGCGCCGGCCGTTGCCGATGCCATCCACCGTTACGGCGCCGAGCGTGTGGCGGTGGTGCTGGGCACCAGCACCTCGGGCATCGGTGAATCCGAGCAGGCGCTGCGTACCCGCGCCGAGCACGGCCATTGGCCCGAAGGCTTCGACTACGCACAGCAGGAAATGGGCACCGCCGCGCAGTTCGTGCGTGAGCGCAGCGGTGCGCTGGGCCCGGCCTGGACGCTGTCCACGGCCTGTTCGTCCAGCGCCAAGGCGTTGATGTCGGCAGCGCGCATGCTGCGTTCGGGCATCGTCGATGCGGTCATCGCCGGTGGTGCCGATTCCCTGTGTCGGTTCACCGTTGCTGGGTTCAGTGCGCTGGAATCGGTCTCCGCAGTGCGCTGCAATCCGTTCTCGCAGCATCGCTGCGGGATCAACATCGGCGAGGGCGCCGCGCTGTTCCTGCTGACCCGCGATGCAGGCCCGGTCAGCCTGGCGGGGTGGGGTGAGTCGGCCGACGCGCACCATATGTCGGCACCGGACCCGCAGGGTCTGGGTGCCATCGATGCCCTGCAGCAGGCGTTGCAGCGTGCTGGCTGGGCACCTTCGGAAGTGGATTACGTGAACCTGCATGGCACCGCGACAGGCCACAACGACGCCATGGAAAGCCACGCCGTGGCGCAGGTGCTGGGCACCGCCGTGCCGGCCAGTTCGACCAAGCCACTGACCGGCCACACGCTGGGGGCGTCCGGTGCGATCGAAGCGGCGCTGTGCTGGATCGTGCTGGCCGGGAATCCGCAGCAGCAGCTGCCGCCGCACTGGTGGGACGGCGTGGCCGATCCGGCGCTGCCGGCGTTGCCGCTGGTAGCCCCGGCGACCTTCCTGCAGCAGCTGCCGCGGCGGGTGCTGAGCAATTCGTTCGCCTTCGGCGGCAGCAATGCCGTACTGGCACTGGAGCGCCGATGAACATGCCGCTGTATGCCATCGAAGAGGTGGTGCCGCACCGCCAGGACATGTGCCTGCTGGACCGCATCCTGCGCTGGGACCAGGACGGCATCGAGGCGGAACTGGTGGTGCCCGAGGCCGGCCTGTTCATCGAAGACGGTGCGGTCCCGGCATGGGTCGGCATCGAATACATGGCCCAAGCCATCGCTGCCTGGGCCGGCTGCCGCGCACGCACGGCCGGCAACCCGCCGCAGCTGGGCTTCCTGCTTGGCAGCCGGCGCTACACGAGCACGCGCAGCAGTTTCCCCAGTGGCACCCGCCTGCAGGTACAGGCGCGTTGCGAGTTGTTGGGCGACAATGGATTAGGGATGTTCGCCTGCCGCATCCTGGCAGGCGAAGAAGAATGGGCGGTTGCCAACGTGTCGGTGTTCGAACCGGCCGACTCGATGGCCTATCTGGAGAGTGGACAGGCATGACAGGGAATCCAAGCGTGCTGGTGACCGGCGCGAGCCGGGGCATCGGCCGGGCCATTGCGCTGCGTATCGCGCGCGATGGCTTCGACGTGGTGGTGCATTGCCGCAGCCGTGTGGAAGAAGCACAGGCGGTGGCCGACGAGATCCAGGCGCTGGGCCGGCAGGCGCGCGTGCTGGCCTTCGACGTGGCCGACCGTGCTGCCGCGCGTGCTGCGCTGGAGGCTGACGTGGAGGCACATGGCGCCTATTACGGCGTGGTGTGCAATGCCGGCATCGCCCGTGACGGCGCGTTCCCGGCATTGTCCGAGGACGACTGGGACCAGGTGATCCACACCAACCTGGACGGTTTCTACAACGTGCTGCATCCGCTGATCATGCCGATGGTGCGGCGGCGCAAGCCGGGCCGCATCGTCACCCTGTCCTCGGTGTCCGGCGTGGCCGGCAACCGCGGCCAGGTCAATTACAGTGCGGCCAAGGCCGGCATCATCGGTGCCAGCAAGGCATTGGCGCTGGAACTGGCCAGCCGCCAGATCACCGTCAACTGCGTGGCCCCGGGCCTGATCGAGACCGACATGCTCAACGAAGAAGTGGTCGAACACGCATTGAAGCTGATCCCGGCCGGCCGCGTCGGCCGTCCCGAGGAAGTGGCGGCCACGGTCGCGTTCCTGCTGTCCGAGCCGGCCGGCTACATCACCCGCCAGGTGATCTCGGTCAACGGAGGGATGATCTGATGGCCGCCGATCGTCGCGTGGTGGTCACCGGTGCTGCCGCCATCAGTCCGCTCGGCCACGACTGGCCGACCATCCAGGCCCATCTGCGCAGCTGCCGCAATGCGGTGCGTTCGATGCCGGAATGGGATGTGTATGCGGGCCTGAACACCAAGCTTGCCGCGCCGGCGCAGGACTACGAGCTGCCGCCGAACTACAACCGCAAGACCACCCGCTCAATGGGCAAGGTGGCGATCATGTCGGTGCGCGCCACCGAGGTCGCCCTGCGTGAGGCGGGCCTGTTCGAGCACCCGGTGCTGCGCAGTGGCCGTACCGGCGTGGCCTATGGCTCGTCGTCGGGCAGCCACGAAGCCACCGGCGAATTCGGCCGCATGCTGCATGAGTTCACCACCGACGGCATCAGCGCCACCACCTACCTGAAGATGATGAGCCACACCGCGCCGGTCAACATCGGTGTGTTCTTCGGCTTGTCCGGGCGTGTCTACACCACTTCCAGCGCCTGTACGTCGGGCAGCCAGGGCGTGGGCGCCGGCTATGAAGCGATCCGCAGCGGCAAGCAGACGGTGATGGTGGCCGGTGGTGCCGAACAGCTCGACGCCACGGCTGCGGCGGTGTTCGACACCCTGTTTGCCACCAGCACGCGCAACGACGCACCGCACACCACCCCGCGTCCGTTCGATGCCGGCCGCGATGGCCTGGTGCTGGGCGAGGGCGCCTGCACGTTGATCCTGGAGGATCTGGAACACGCGCAGGCACGCGGCGCGACCATCCTCGCCGAGATCGTCGGTTACGGCACCAACAGCGACGGCCAGCACGTCACCCAGCCCAGCGCCGATACCATGGCCCAGGCCATGCGCCTGGCGCTGGAAGACGCCGGTCTGCAGCCGGCGCAGATCGACTACGTGAACGCCCATGGCACCGCCACCGACCACGGCGACATCGCCGAGACCCAGGCCACCGCCCAGGTGTTCGGCAGCCGCGTGCCGATCAGCTCGTTGAAGAGCTACGTCGGCCACATGCTGGGCGGTTGCGGCGCGTTCGAAGCCTGGATGAGCATCGAGATGATGCGCGCCGGCTGGTTCGCGCCCACCCTGAACCTGGTCGAGGTGGACCCGCGTTGCGGCCAGCTCGACTTCATCACCGGGCAAGGCCGCGAGCTGCAGGCCGAGTACGTGATGAGCAACAACTTCGCCTTCGGCGGCATCAACACCTCGCTGGTGTTCCGCCGCTGGAGCGCGTGACCCCGCCGTACCCGCACCCCAACAAGGAGACGTTCCGATGCGCCGCACCCTGCTGATCGCCACTGCCACCGCGCTGCTGGCCCTGACTTCCACCGCTTCGGCGCGCGATACCCGCGTCGAACAGTCCCTGCGCGAGCTGATCAGTTCGCAGGCCGCCAAAGATGCCGGCATCGACGGCAGCGTGCGCTTCTACCTGGCCGGCCAGCCGGTCAGCGTGCAGCAGCGCCTGGGCGAAGACGTGACCAACAAAAAGACCAACGCTGCCAACAAGAGCGATGTCGAGGCCTGCAACTGGGTCGCGCTGTCGGCACTGCTGGCCCTGCAGGACGGTGCCAAGTCGCGCGGTGCCAACGCCGTGGTCGACATCGTCAGCTACTACAAGAAGAACGAGTTCAAGAGCGCGACCAACTACGAGTGCTGGGCCGGCACCTTCGTCGCCGGCGTGGCCCTGAAGGGCACCTACGCCAAGGTCAAGTAAGCGCTGCCGACCGGTGGCGCAGCCTGAACGGCGTCGCCACATTGCTGAACCTCAACGGGGAAACGCCGTCGATCGCGCCGCCATCGTCGCGTGACGGCTTTCCCCGGTGTCGGCTTTCCGACACAATCACGGCTCTTCCCGGGTTATCGTCCCGTGGACATGCACGCCTACGTCTACAAAAGCCAACTCAAGCCGGACACCTACGTCTATCTCGCCCGACGCGATGACTTCAGCGCTTTGCCTGCGCCGCTGTCGGCGTCGTTGGGTTCGCTCGTCTTCGTGCTGGACGTGACCCTGGACGCGGAGCGCCGGCTGGCCCAGGCCGACCCGGCCAAGGTGCGCAGCGAACTGACCGAGCGCGGGTTCTACCTGCAGGTGCCGCCGTCGGTGAGCAGCATGATGCTGCGCCACTATGACTGAGCTTTCCCGATCCCGCGCCCTGTCGCTGGCCTTCACCCTGGGTGCCTTGCTGGCACTGGGTTCGGCGCTGGGCGGCCTGCCCGGTGCGGTGCTGGCGGCACTGGCACAACCGGCGTTCGCGCTGGGGATTTCGTGGTGGCGGCGCAGCCGCGCGCTGCTGCCGCCGAAGGTGATCGCCCGCCAGGATCTGCCAGCGCTGCTGGCGCTGTGGACGGCCGCGCCGCTGCTGCTGGCCCTGTTGCTGGCCTGGCCCCTGGCCGCGCTGCGCGACAGCGGCAGCCTGGCTGCGGTGCTGGGCCTGAGCGTGCTGGTCAGCGCCGGCCTGCTGGCGGCCTGGCGCACCTGGCCGCTGTGGAACGATGTCGAGCGCCTCGATGGTGGCCTGGCCCAGCATTGGCAGGCGCTGGCCGGCCGCGACCTCAGCGCCTGGCGTGGCCTCGGCGTGGCCGCACTGGTGATGGCCCTGGCCGCACTGGTGGTACTGCCGACCTGGCCGGGCCTGCTGCCGGAAAGCGCGCGTTGGCCGTCGGCACTGGCGGTGCTGCTGCTGTCGCCGCTGCTGCACCTGCTGCTGCAGCGCATCGCACCGGCGCCGCTGGTCTCGCTGCGCGGCCCGGTTGGCGCTGAACTGCCGGTCGATCGCGAAACGCTGTTCAGCGCTGCGGTGGACACCACGCCGCTGGAAGCATTGGCGCCGCAGGAGCTGACCCCGGCCCTGTACGAAGCCGCGCGCCACGGCCGCATCGACCGCGCGCTGCAACTGCTGCAGGCCGGCGCCGATCCGCATTCATTGCCTGACCCGAACTGGCGCGACCAGCGCAGCCTGGCTGTACTGGCCGCGGTATTGCCGGACCTGCGCCTGCTGCGCGAGCTGATCGGCCGCGGCGTCGATGTGAACGCGCCGCACCGCGGCATGACCCCGCTGCTGGCCGCGACCCGCGACAGCTGGCATGGGCGTCCGGAAGCGGTGATGACCCTGCTGGCCAACGGTGCCGATTCGCGCGCCACCGACAGCGAGGGCAACACGCCCCTGCACCACGCCGCGCGCAGTTCCGACCCGGGCGTAGCCGCGCTGCTGCGCGATGCGGCGGCTGAAGTGGACGCACTGAACCGTGATGGCTGGTCACCGCTGGCGGTGGCCTGCCAGGTCGGCAACTGGCGCCTGGCGCGCTTCCTGCTGGAGCGTGGCGCGCGCAGCGAACCGGCTGACGGCACCCCGGTGCTGCTGGCCGCGGCCGCCACCGAGGACGACGATCCGGCCGGCGTGCAGCTGCTGCTCAAGCACAAGGCACGTGCCGACGCGCGCGACCGCCAGCGCCGCAGCGCGCTGCATGAAGCCGCACTGGCCGGCCACGTGGACATCATTGGCGTGCTGCTGGCCGCCGGTGCCAACCTGGAAGCGCGCGATGCGCTGGGCCGCACCCCGTGGCTGGAAGCCGCACGCGCCGGCCGCGCTGCCGTGGTCGAGCACCTGCTGCCGCACAAACCCGACCTGGTTGCGGTCGACACCGATGGCCGCAACGCGGTGCTGCTGGCCACGATGGCCGAGGACGTTTCGCCGCTGTTGATCAAGCGCCTGCTGGAACTGGGCATCGCCGCCGACGGCAGCGATCCGGCCGGCCGGCGCGCGGTGGACTATGCCGCCGAAGCCGGTCGCTGGGCGATCGTGGCCCTGCTGGACCCGTCCTACCCGCTGCCCGCCGCCGTCAGCGATGGCCTGGCCGAGCGCGGTGAGACGGCCAGCGCCAGCGGCCTGTTGCCCGACCGCCCGCCGTTGACCCTGCTGCGCGAGGCGCTGGGGTTCGGCAATACCGATGGCATGGCCGCACTGGCCAGGCTGTGCCAGCCCGAAGAACTGGGTGGCCTGCTGCTCGATCCGGAGCTGGCGCTGGAGCCGCGTGCGGTCGACTGGCTGCTCGCCCATGGTGCCGATCCGTACGTGCGCGACGCCTGCGCAGATACGCCGATGTTCGCCCTGCTTTCGCGTGGCATCGATGCCGTGCCAGCCCTGCAGGTGATGCTGCAGCACGGCCTGTCGCCGGCCGGGCGTGGTGGCCTGGCGCGTTTCCTCGCCGCCTGTGCGCAGCACGACCAGGCGGCGCGTGGCCTTGAGCAGCTGGCGCTGGAACTGCTGGAGCGGGGCGCCGATCCGTTTGCCGCCTCGCCGGCCGGTGATCCGCCGTTGTCGCTGGCGGTGCGCCTGGGCTGGCTGCGCCTGCAGCAGGCCCTGCTCACCACCGGCGTGGACCGCGAAGCACGCGACAGCCATGGCATGACCGCGCTGCATCTGGCCACCGCACTGGCGCGCGAAAGCGCCTTGAAGCTGCTGGTGCAGCACGGCGCCTCGCCGGAAGCGCGTGCTGCCGATGGGCAGACACCGCTGGGCGTGGCGTTGTCGATCGGTCGTCGTGATCTGGCTGATTGGCTGGACTGGCGCGTCTGGCCGCTGCCGCGCCGGACCCTGCGCGAAGGCGATCTGCCGGCCGCCGCGATGGCCGGCGATGTCGACGCCGTGCGTCGTTTGAATGATCTGGGCTTTGCCATCGATGCCGTCGATGCGCAGGGCTGCACCGCGCTGCTGCGTGCTGCCGGCGGTGGCCACCTGGCCGTGGTCGACCTGCTGCTGGCGCGCGGCGCTGATCCGCAGCATGCCGCTGCCAGTGGTGCCACGCCGTTGTCAGCGGCGGTCAGCATGCGCCAGGTCGAGATCGTCTCGGCCCTGCTCGACGCCGGTGCGCAGCTCGAACACCGCCTGCCGGGCGGGGTCACCGTGCTGATGCTGGCCTCGGCGCTGGGCCTGCCGGACATCGTGGCGCGCCTGCTCACCGCCGGTGCCGATGTGCATGCCGGCGATGCCCAGCAGCTGGCGCCGCTGCACTGCGCAGCCCTGTATGGCTTCAGTGCGCGCGACCGTTCGCGCCTGCTGGCGCTGCTCGATACCCTGCTGCTGGCTGGTGCAGAGCCGGACCAGGCGGCCGCCGGTGCGGTCACGCCGTTGCTGCTGCTGATGGGCGCGCGTGCCGAACCGGGCACTGCCTGCGACGAGCAGGTGGTGATGGCCGCCGTCGAGCGCCTGCTGGATGAAGACGTGAGCCTGGACGTGCGCGATCCGCGCGGCTTCGGCCCGCTGCACCTGGCCGCCCTGCACGGGTTGCCGCTGCTGGTGCAGCGCCTGCTGCGCGCCGGTGCCGACCCGGAAGCGCGCGATGGCTTGAACCGCAGCCCGCGCGAGATCGCGGTGATGCGCGGCTTCATCGACGTCGCCGCCGAGTTCGAGCCGCGCGTGCCGGGTGTCTCGTCGATGGCCAGGTTCCTGCGCGACAACGGCTGAAGGTCGCCTTCCATTGGGTGGGTGCCGACCGTTGGTCGGCACACCGGCCCGCGGTCAGCGCTCCTTGTCGCTGTCGCTTTCCGCGTCCGCTTCGAACAGGTGCATCAGGTCGTTGCGGGCATCGCGCGAGGTCTGGATCACGGCGGCTTCGTCGTCGTAGACCAGGTACTGGTCGCGCAGCAGCTTCTCGTCGTGCTCGCGGAACTGCTGCACATGGCGCTCGGCCACGTTCGGCGCCACGCCCAGCGCGGTCAGCACGCGCCCGCTCATTTCCAGGCTGGTACCGAATACTTCGCGGAACGGTTCGGCCGACATGTCCATCAACCGCCAGGCATGCTGGCGGTTGCGCGCACGCGCCAGCACCGTCGCGTCCGGGTACAGGCGGCGCACCATGCGCACCGCACGCAGGTTGGTTTCCGGGTCGTCCACGGTGATCACGAACACGTCGATGTGCTCGCCGCCGGCGGCGCGCAGCATTTCCGGCCGGGTCGGATCGCCGTAGTACAGCTGGTTGCCGAAGCGGCGCAGGTCGGCCACCGTGTCCGGGTTCGCCTCCAGTGCCACGAACGGCACCTTCTGCGCGGTGAGCAGGCGCGCGATCACCTGGCCGAAGCGGCCCATGCCGGCAATCAGCACCTTCGGGCGATTGTCCGGCGCCACCTTGTCGGCCTCCGCCGCCTGGCGGGGTGCGACCTTCTCCTCGCCGAGCAGGCGCATCAGGGCGATCATCAGCAACGGGGTGATCGCCATCGACAGGCCGACGATCGCCACCAGCCGGTCATGGTTGGCATTGCCCAGCAGATGCGCACGCTGGGCTTCGTTGAACACCACGAAGGCGAACTCGCCGCCCAGCCACAACACGCTGCCCAGCAGCAACGACTGCCGCGAGCTGAGTCTGGCGATGCGGCCGATGGCGTACAGCAGGCTGAACTTCACCACCAGCAGGATCGCCACGCCCGCAGCGATCATCCACGGTTCGGCGGCGATGCGGTCCAGGTCGATGCCCATGCCCACGGCAATGAAGAACAGGCCCAGCAGCAGGCCCTTGAACGGCTCGATCTGCGATTCCAGCTCATGCCGGAATTCCGAATCGGACAGCAGCACGCCGGCCAGGAATGCCCCCAGGCTGGGGCTCAGGCCGGCTTCCTGCATGAACCAGGCGGTGCCCAGCACCACCAGCAGCGCGGTGGCGGTGAACACCTCCGGGCTGCGGGTGCGGGCGATGATGCCGAACACCCGGCGCAGCACCGGCCGCCCGCACAGGATTACCACCGCCAGCGCGCCCAGCGCGACGGCCGCATCTTCCCAGCGCAGCGTCTCGTTCTTGACCCCGCCCAGCAGCGGAATCGCGGCCAGCAGCGGAATGGCGATCAGGTCCTGGAACAGCAGGATGGCAAACCCCAGCCGGCCATGGTCGCTGTTGATCGCTTTGTGTTCGGACAGCAGCTGCAGGCCGACCGCAGTCGACGACAGCGCCAGCGCCACGCCCACCACCAGCGCGCTCTTCCACTGGAAGTGATCGAGCAGCAGCAGGCCGCCCAGCACCAGCCCGGACAGCGCCACCTGCGCCGCGCCCGCACCGAACACCGACCGCCGCATCACCTTCAGCCGGGCCGGGGACAGCTCCAGCCCGATCACGAACAGCAGCATGACCACGCCGATCTCGGCCGCGCCGAGGATGCGGTCGGCGTCCTGTACGAAGCCCAGACCGTCCGGACCCAGCACGACGCCGGCCGCCAGGTAGCCCAGCACCGCGCCGAAGCCGAACTTCTTGAACACCGGCACCGCGATCACCGCGGCCAGCAGCAGCACCAGTGCCAGTTCCAGACCACCGCTATGCATGGGAATACCTGGTCATCGGGAGGCCGGCTGTGCGTCCGTTCGGCGGGGGGGAAAGTGCGGCAGATGCCACCTGGGCATTATGCGCGCGCCGCTGTGTACGCACGAGAACGGCAGCGGGCCCATTGGCCGGTCAGCGCGGCGGGTTGACCTGCACCGACCGCAGGTCCAGACTGCCCGCCGCTGCCGGCGTGTCCGGCAGTACACCCCTCCGGAGTCCCCAACCCATGTCCAGCGACAGTAGAAGTCGACCTCGGTCGACGCCAGCGATGGCCACCGCCTGACACCGGGACGGTTTGCCTGCGTTGGCGTTGCGCGAAGTCGCACCCCATGAAGGCGAATCACCATGAACCAGAAGCAATTGCTGCGTCCGGTGGCCGATGCCGCAGCATTGTCGGCACCGCTGGCGAACTACAACACCGCCGATGCGGTGGAATTCCTCAACACGCTCGAACTGGAGCGCGCCGCCGAGACGCTGGCCGCGCTGTCGCTGCCGCGTGCAGTGAAGATGCTCGAGGCGCCGGAGCTGCACCGCAGTGGCGAACTGGTTGCCGCACTGCCGCCGGCACGCGCCGCTGCGCTGCTGGGGTTGATGGCCGACGACCGTGCCACCGATATCGTCCACGAGCTGGATGAAGAAGAACGCGCGCGGCTGATTCCGCTGCTGGGCAACGAAGCCCGGCAGACCATCCAGAAGCTGCTGAGCTACCCGCCGAACACCGCCGGTGCGCTGATGACCACCGAGTTCGTCGCCGTGCCCGCCACCTGGACCGTGGCCCAGACCCTGCAGCACATCCGCCAGGTCGAACGCACGCGCGAGACCGTGTATGCGATCTACGTGCTCGACCCGGCCAACCAGCAGCTGCAGCAGGTGGTGACCATGCGCCGGCTGATCACCGGGCTGCCGGAGGAATCGATCCTGGATGTGGCCCAGGTCAATCCGCCGGTGATGGTGGATGCGCAGATGGACCAGGAAGACGTGGCGCGGCTGATCCGCCGCCACGATCTGCTGGCCATTCCGGTGGTGGACGCGCAGCAGCACATGCTCGGCATCGTCACCGTCGATGACATCCTCGATGCGCTGATCGAAGAATCCACCGAGGACGCGCACAAGTTCGGCGGCATGGAAGCGCTGGACAAGCCGTACATGCAGATCGGCTTCTTCGAGATGCTGCGCAAGCGCGCCGGCTGGCTGAGCGTTCTGTTCGTTGGCGAGATGCTGACCGCCAGCGCGATGCAGCACTACGAGGACGAACTGGCGCGCGCGGTGGTGCTGACCCTGTTCATTCCGTTGATCATGAGCTCGGGTGGCAACTCCGGTTCGCAGGCGACCTCGCTGTTGATCCGCAGCCTGGCGCTGCGCGAACTGCGCCTGCGCGACTGGTGGAAGGTGGCCCTGCGCGAAGTGCCCACCGGCATGGTGCTCGGCGCCATCCTCGGTTGCCTGGCCATCGTACGCATCGTGATCTGGCAGCTCGGTGGCTTCCATGACTACGGCGAGCACTGGATCCTGCTGGCGATCACCATCGGTGCCGCGCTGGTGGGCATCGTCACCTTCGGCTCGCTGTCCGGGTCGATGCTGCCCTTCATCCTCAAGCGGCTGGGCTTCGACCCGGCCAGTGCCTCGGCTCCGTTCGTGGCCACCCTGGTGGATGTGACCGGCCTGGTCATCTACTTCAGCATCGCCGCGATGATCCTGCACGGGACGCTGCTGTAACGGCGTCGTCGTCCACGCATGGCGTGGACCTCCTGGTCCCGGCCGGCGCAGCAGATCCACGCCCTGCGTGGATGCGATGCCAGGATCCTGCGCACGATCATGCCGCCGCAGCGCCGGTCCGTGTAACGTAGGCACATGAGTACCTACCACCTGCAGTCCGTGTTCCGTCCGCAGTCGGTCGCGGTGATCGGCGGCAGCCCGCGTGAGCGCTCGGCCGGCCGCGCAGTGATGCGCAACCTGCGCGGCACCGGCTTCCCCGGCAAAGTGGCATGGATCAACCCGCGCCACGCCGAGATCGATGGCATCCGCACGGTGAAGCGGCTGAAGGACCTGGACTGGGTGCCCGATCTGGTGGTGATCACCGCGCCGGCCGCCATCGTGCCGCAGGTGGTACGCACCGCTGCCGAACGTGGCGTGCAGGCCGCGATCATCCTCACCGCGCATCTGGGAGAAGGCCCGGGCTCGCCGTGGGCACAGGTGGAGGCCGCCGCGCGCGCGCATGGCCTGCGCATCCTTGGCCCGCACTGCCTGGGCGTGATCGCACCACATGCACGGCTCAATGCCAGCATCGCTGCGCATTTCCCGCAGGCCGGCGATCTCGCGCTGATCTCCGAATCCTCGGCGATTGCCGCGGCCCTGGTGGAGTGGGGCGTGGCGCGTTCGGTAGGGTTCTCCGCCGTGGTTTCGCTGGGTGACACCATGGACGTGGACTTCGGCGACCTGCTGGATTACTTCGCCACCGACTACCGTACCCGCGCCATCCTGCTCTATGTCGAGCAGATCAAGGACGCGCGCAAGTTCATGTCGGCCGCGCGCGCCGCTGCGCGTGCCAAACCCGTGGTGGTGGTGAAGTCCGGGCGCGCCGAACGGGTACAGCCGGGCAGCGCCGATACCCACGTGCAGGCACTGGCGCGCGCCGATGATGTCTACGGCGCGGCATTCAACCGTGCCGGCCTGCTGCGGGTGAGCGCGCTGGACGAGCTGTTCACCGCGGCCGAGTCGCTGGGCCGGCTTGGCACCTTCCCCGGTCGTCGCCTGGCCATCCTCAGCAACGGCGGTGGCGTCGGCCACCTGGCGGTGGACCAGCTGATCGCCCTGCAGGGCACGCTGGCGCAACTGTCCGACAGCACCGTGCAGAAGCTGGATGCGGTACTGCCGCAGGGCTGGACGCGCAGCAACCCGGTCGACATCGTGGTCGACGCCGATGGTGATCGCTATGCCACTGCCATCGAAGCGTTGCTGGCCGACAGCGAGAACGATGCGGTGCTGGTGGTCAACGTGCCTACCGCGTTCACCTCGTCGGCCGATGCGGCGCAGGCGCTGACCCGTACGCTCGGCCTGCGCCCGCGCCACCACCGCGACAAGCCGGTATTCGCGGTGTGGCTGGGCAACGACGACCAGGCCACTGCCACCCTCAATGCCGCACGCGTGCCGACCTATCCCACCGAAGCGGAGGCCGTGCGCGGCTTCCAGCATCTGGTGCGTTACCGGGAGGCACAGAGTGCGTTGATGGAAACGCCGCCGAGCCTGCCGCAGGATTTCAGCGTGGATACCGCGCGTGCGCGCGCGCTGGTCGAAGCCGCGCTGGCCAATGGCCAGGGCTGGCTGGACCCGTTGGCCACCCATGAACTGCTGAAGGCCTACGGCATCCCCTCTGCACCGGTGATGCACGCGCGAGATGCGCACGAGGCGATGGACCTGGCGCAACCCTTGCTGGAGCGTGGCGCGACAGTCGCGCTGAAGATCCTGTCGCCCGATATTCCGCACAAATCCGCAGTGGATGGCGTGCGCCTGAATCTGGCGACGCTGCCGGCGGTGCAGAGCGCGGCCAAGGCGATCCTTGCCCGTGCACGCCAGCTGCGGCCGGACGCGCGCATCGACGGCCTGCTGGTGCAACCGACCATCGTCCGCCCGAAGGCGCGCGAGCTCATCGTCGGGATCGCCGACGACGCCACGTTCGGACCGGTGATCGTGGTCGGGCGCGGTGGCACGGCGGTGGAAGTGATCAACGACAAGGCGCTGGCGCTGCCGCCGCTGGACCTGCGCCTGGCCCACGAGCTGATCGGCCAGACGCGGGCCTCGCGCATCCTCAAGGCCTATGGCGATGTGCCCGCCGCCGATGAGCGCGCACTGGCACTGGCGCTGGTAAAACTGGCGCAGCTGGCGGCGGACATTCCCGAAGTGCGCACGCTGGACATCAATCCCCTGCTGGTGGACAGCAAGGGCATCCTCGCACTGGACGCGCGCGTGGCGGTCGCGCCGTCGCGCATCCTGCACAAGGGCCGTGGCCATCCACGCTTCGCCGTGTTCCCGTATCCGAAGGAGTGGGAGCGCACCATCGAGCTGTCCGACGGCGGTCGCGCGTTCGTGCGCCCGGTGCGGCCGGAAGATGACGCGCTGTTCCGTGCGTTCTTCGCGCGTGTCAGCGACGAGGATCTGCGTCTGCGTTTCTTCCAGTCGGTGAAGCATTTCAGCCACGAGTTCATCGCCCGCCTGACCCAGCTGGACTACGCGCGCTCGATCGCATTGGTGGCGCTCGAACCGCGCAGCGGCGAGATGCTCGGCGCGGTGCGACTGCATGCCGATGCGGATTACCACCGTGGCGAGTACGGCATCCTGATCCGTTCGGATCTGAAGGGCCACGGCATCGGCTGGCGCCTGATGGCGATCATGATCGAGTACGCCAAGTGGCTGGGCCTGGACGTGGTGGAAGGCCAGGTGCTGCGCGAGAACAGCACCATGCTGGCGATGTGCCGGAGCCTGGGCTTCAAGACCCGGCTGGACCCGGACGACCCGACGGTGATGATGGTGACGTTGCCGGTGCAGCAGGTGGAAGTGCCCGACGTCCCGCCGGTGGCGTGACCGTGACGGTAGCGCCGGGCCACGCCCGGCGGAACATCGGATTCAACGCAGCGGCTCGACCACCACCGCCGTGCCATAGCACAGCACTTCGGTCAGCCCGGTCATCACATCGGTGGCGTCGTAGCGCATGCCGATGACCGCGTTGGCCCCCAGCTGCCGTGCATGCTTGACCATGTCGCGATAGGTTTCCTCGCGCGCCTGCTCGCACAGCTCGGTGTAGATGGTGATGTTGCCGCCGAAGATCGTCTGGATGCCGCCAAGGAAGTTGCCCACGATCGAGCGCGAGCGTACGGTGATGCCGCGCACCACGCCCAGGTTGCGCGCGATGCGGTAGCCGGGCAGCTCGAAGGCGGTGGTCACCATCGAATCATCCAAGCGCGCTGCGGACGTGGTCGGGGTACCGCTGTTGTAGGGGTCGGCCATGGGTGTCTGGTCGTGTTGTGGGTTTGAAGACGCCACAATACCCACATGACCGACCGCATTCCCCTGCTGCTGCTCCCCGGCCTGCTCAACGATGCCGAACTCTGGCGCGCGCAGCTGGCCGATCTGGCCGATATCGCCGACTGCACCGTGGGCGACCAGACCCGCGGCGAGACCCTGCAGGCCGTTGCCGAGGAGGTACTGGCGCAGGCGCCGGAACGGTTTGCGCTGGCCGGTTTCTCACTGGGCGGCTTCGTCGCCCAGCAGATCCTGCGCACCGCGCCGGAGCGGGTGCTGCAGCTGGCCCTGATCGACACCTCGATCCATGCCGACTCCCCGGAACGTGCCGAACAGCGCCGCAGCCAGCGCGCCAGCGTGCGCCTGCCCGGCAGATTCCACGGCTTTGGTGACGCGCTGATGCGCAGCTATATCGACGCCTCGCGGCTGGACGACTACGTGCTGGTGCAGCGCGTGCGTGACATGACCGCACGGCTGGGTGCGGAGGTGTTCCTGCGCCAGAGCGCGCTGGAGCGCAGTGATGGCCACGATGTGCTGGCCGGCTACCGCGATCCGCTGCTGATCGTCTGTGGTGCGAACGACCGCATCACGCCGTTGGCGGTGAGCGAGGAGATGCACGCGCTGGTGCCGCATTCGCAGCTGGTGGTGGTGCCCGATTGCGGGCACCTGGCACCGATGGAGAAGCCGGACGAGGTGAGTGCGGCAATGCGCGGATGGTTGTTGCAGTACTGATGGATCCGCCGGGCATGGCCCGGCGCTACCCACCGTCATCCGGTAGCGCCGGGCCATGCCCGGCGGCCGTTCTTCAATCCCAGGCCGGTGCGATGCCTTCCGGATTGGCCAGGCGGTGGCCACGGTCCAGCTTGGCGATCTGCGCCATGTCGTCTTCGGTCAGGCGGATCGCGGCGGCTTCCAGGTTGCTGGCCAGGTTCTCGCGCTTGGTCGACGACGGAATGACCGCGTAGTCCTGCTGCAGCGCCCATGCCAGCGCGATCTGCGCCGGGCTGGCCTGATGACGGCCGGCGATGGCCTGGATCACTGGGTCTTTGATCACCTCGCCGTAGGCCAGGCTCATGTAGGCAGTGACGCGGATCCCGTTGTCCTGCAGGAACTTCACCAGCAGGCGGTTCTGCAGGTAGGGGTGGATCTCGATCTGGTTGGTGGCGATGGCATCGGCGCCGAGGATCTCGATCGCCTTGCGGGTCTGGGCGATGGTGAAGTTGGAGATACCGATCTCCCGGGTCAGCCCCTGTGCCTTGGCCTCAGCCAGGGCAGGCAGATATTCCTCCATCGGCGTGTCGACCTTGTCGTTCGGTGACGGCCAGTGGATCAACGCCAGGTCGACGTGGTCGGTGCGCAGCTTTTCCAGGCTGGTGTGCAGGCTGGCCAGCAGCGCATCGCGCTTGAACTCGGTGATCCACACCTTGGTGGTCAGGTAGATCTCGTCACGCGGCACGCCGGACTCGGCGATGGCCTGGCCGACCTCGGCTTCGTTGCCGTAGATCTGCGCGGTGTCGATGGCGCGGTAGCCGACGTCCAGCGCGTTGCGCACCGAGTCGATCACGGTCTGGTCTTTCAGGCGGAAGGTGCCGAGGCCGAAAGCGGGGACAGTCATGGAGAACTCCAAAGCGGGGGAAGGAGATGATGGGAAAGGGTAGGGCAGGGGCCGTGTGCATGCCGGCAACGGTGCATTGCACGCATCAGTGCGCGCTCACCGCGATGCCTTCGGCGCGATCATCGATGCCGTCGCGACGGTCCAGGCGGCCGCTGAGTGCCGTCAGGGCGAACGCACCGACCACCACCAGCGCACCCAGCCACGGCGTATGCATCAGGCCGATGTGCTCGACCACCAGGCCGCCCAGCGACGCACCCAGCGCGATGCCGATGTTGAAGGCGGCGATGTTCAGGCCCGAGGCCACATCGGTCGCCTGCGGTGCGTAGCGCTGTGCCTGCTTGACCACATACACCTGCAGGCCGGGCACGTTGCCGAACGCCACCGCGCCCAGTGCCAGCACGGTCAGCAGCATCAGCCAGGTGCTGTGGGCGGTGAAGGTCATGACCAGCAGCACGATGGCCAGCAGCGCGAAGATGCGCTTCAGTGCGGGAATCGGGCCCATGCGGTCGGCCATGCGGCCGCCCCACAGGTTGCCGATCGCCACCGACACGCCATACACCAGCAGCACCAGGCTGACCGCGTTGGCCGAGAAGCCGGTGACGTCCTGCAGGATCGGCGCCAGGTAGGTGAAGGACAGGAAGGTACCGCCGTAGCCAAGCGCGGTGATGGCATACACCATCAGCAGGCGCGGCTGCGCAAGCACGCCCAGCTGCTGGCGGAAGGTGGCCGGCGCGCTCTGCGCCAGCCCGCGCGGCACGAACAGCAGGCTGCCCAGCAGCGCGATCACGCCCAGGCCGGCCACGGCCAGGAAGGTCGCGCGCCAGCCCAGGTGCTGGCCGATGAAGGTGCCCAGCGGCACGCCGGTCACCAGCGCCACGGTCAGGCCGGTGAACATGATGGCGATCGCGCTGGCGGCTTTCTCTTTCGGCACCACGGCGGTGGCGATGATCGAGCCGATGGAGAAGAACACGCCGTGCGCCAGGCCGGTGAGGATGCGGGCGACGATCAGCGAGGTGTAGCCCGGTGCCATCCATGCGATGACGTTGCCGAGGGTGAACAGCACCATCAGCGCCACCAGCAGGGTCTTGCGCGGCACGCGGCCGGTGAGCGCGGTCAGCACCGGCGCGCCGACGGCCACGCCCAGGGCATACAGGGAGACCAGCAGGCCGGCCGAGGGCAGGCTGACCTGCAGGTCGGCAGCGATGGTCGGGATCAGGCCGACGATGACGAATTCGGTGGTGCCGATGGCAAAGGCACCGAGGGTCAGCGCCAGCAGGGCGAGCGGAATGCCACGGATCATGACAGTGTCCAGAGGGAAGGAAGGCGCGCAGTGTGCGCGGCCGACCTTTGCCGAAAAACCGGTCTTCACGCCAATCACTCTTGCCGCCTGGTCAATAATGGCGCCATGAAAACCACCCTCGACGAAATGCAGGCCTTCCTGGCGGTGATCGACAGCGGTTCGATCAGCGCGGCTGCCGAGCAGCTGGGGCAGACACCCTCGGGTGTGAGCCGCGCGCTGGGTCGGCTGGAGGACAAGCTGGGCACGACCCTGCTGACCCGCACCACCCGCCGCCTGCACCTGACCGCCGAGGGCGAGGCCTACCTGCGCCATGCGCGGGCGATCATCGATGCGGTGGAATCGGCCGAGGAACAGATGGCGGCGCGGCGCGAGCGTCCGGCCGGCCGGCTGCGGGTGGATGCAGCGATGCCGTTCGTGCTGCACGTGATCGCGCCGCTGGTGGCGGGTTACCGCGCGCGCTATCCGGACGTGCAGCTGGAGTTGAACAGTTCCGAGCGCTACATCGACCTGCTGGAACGGCGCACCGATCTGGCGATCCGTATCGGCCCGCTGGCCGATTCCACCCTGCATGCGCGGCCGCTGGGGCGCTGCCGGCTGCAGGTGCTGGCCAGCCCGGCCTATCTGGCCACGCACGGCCAGCCGGCCAGCGTGATGGCACTGGGTCAGCACACGCTGCTGGGGTTCAACGAGCCGGAGTCATTGAACCGATGGCCGCTGCCGGGTGATGCCGAGGGGCAGCTGCTGGTGCGGCCGGACATCGCGGTGTCCAGCGGCGAGACCCTGCGCACGCTGGCGGTGGAGGGCGTGGGCATCACCTGCCTGTCCGACTTCGTGACCGAACGCGACCGCGCGGCCGGCACCCTGGTGCCGGTGCTGGCCGCGCAGACGCTGGATGTGTACCAGCCGATCCATGCGGTGTACTACCGCAACACGGCCGTGTCGGCACGGATCAGCTCGTTCCTGGATTACCTGGGCGAGGCGATGGCCGCATCGGATTACCTGCGCTGATGGAGTGTCCGGGTTGCCGGCCAGCGGCCGGCACTACCGGGAATCGCACGCATGGTAGTGCCGGCCGCTGGCCGGCAACCCCCACACTGCCCGGTGGTTCCGTCAGGCCGCGCGCGCCAGCGCACCCTTGCTCGCCGTCGCGGTTCCCAGATCAAACACATCCACCGCTTCGATCAGGCGATCCGCCTGCTGTTCCAGGCTGCGTGCCGCGGCGCTGGCTTCTTCCACCAGCGCGGCATTCTGCTGGGTGGTGCCATCCATCTGGATGATGGTCTGGCTGACCTGCTCGATGCCGGCCGACTGTTCCTGCGACGCAGCGGAGATCTCGGCCATGATGTCGGTCACGCGCTGCACCGACGCGACGATCTCGGCCATGGTGTCGCCGGCCTGGCGCACGCGCTGCGCACCGTGGCCAACCTGTTCCACCGACGCCTCGATCAGCGATTTGATTTCCTTGGCCGCTGCCGCCGACCGCTGCGCCAGCGTACGCACTTCACTGGCGACCACCGCGAACCCGCGGCCCTGCTCGCCGGCACGCGCCGCTTCCACCGCGGCATTCAGCGCCAGGATGTTGGTCTGGAACGCGATGCCGTCGATGACGCTGATGATGTCGGCGATCTGCCGCGATGAGCCTTCGATCGCATCCATCGTCGCCACGACCTGGCCGACCACTTCACCGCCGTGCGAGGCCACGCTGTGTGCACCGATCGCCAGCTGGTTGGCCTGCCGCGCATGCTCGGCGTTCTGGCGCACGGTGGAGGTCAGTTCCTCCATCGACGCGGCGGTTTCTTCCAGGTTCGCCGCCTGCTGTTCGGTGCGGCGCGACAGGTCGTTGTTGCCGGCGGAAATTTCCGCAGCGGCGGTGTGGATGCTGCCGGAGGCGTGCTTGATGTCGCTGACGATCGTCGCCAGCTGTGCAGCGGTGGCGTTGGCATCCCCCGCAATGCGGGCGAACACGCCCTGGAAGTCGCCGTCCATACGCGCACCCAGGCGGCCATCGGCAATGGCACGCAGCATGGCCGAAACCTCCCCCAGGTTCTGTTCGGTGGTCTGCATCAAGCGGTTCAGGCCATCGACCATCGCGCGGAAATCATGCTCGAAGCGCGCACTGTCGCCACGCTGGCTGAAGTCGCCTGCGGCAGCGCCTTCGGCCAGGC
This sequence comes from Stenotrophomonas sp. 3(2025), assembly GCF_052665395.1. Lineage (NCBI taxonomy): Bacteria > Pseudomonadati > Pseudomonadota > Gammaproteobacteria > Lysobacterales > Lysobacteraceae > Stenotrophomonas > Stenotrophomonas sp. 3(2025). The sequence continues at coordinate 117,305 of NZ_JBQOIF010000002.1, forward strand.
GGCGGATCTCGCCGTTGATCGCGCCCAGGTTGGATTTGACCGCATCCAGCGCCTGGGTGATCACGGCCTTCTCGCCGGGCAGGCGCTCCATGTCCAGGCTGAGATCGCCCACGGCATAGCGGCCCATGATCGTGATCGCGCGCATTTTCACCTGGATGTGTGCATCGACCAGGGTGTTGGTGTCGGCCACCATCGTGCCGTAGGCGCCGGGGAAGGCGCTGCTGTCCATGCGGTGGCTGATCGTGCCGGCGTCGTGAGCCCTGGCCATCGCGGTCTGCGCATCAAGCACCCCACGCAGGGTGCTCTGCACGGCCTGCATCGCCTGTGCCAGGCGACCGATCTCGTCGCGGCTGCGCACCTGCACCACGTGGTCGAGGTCACCGGCGGCGACCGCACGCGCGGCCGCTTCCACCGCCAGCACCGGCTGCACCACGGCGCGCCGCAGCCACCAGCCAAGGGCGATCAGCAGCAGCACGGCGGCGCCGATGGTCAGCGCGGCGCACAGCAGCAGCGTCTGCCGTGCCTGGTGCGAACGCGCGGTCACCGCGGCTTCGGCCACCTCGGTGGCCTGCGTACCCAGCGCATCCAGCGCGGCCGCCACCGGACGGTCCTTGCCACGCACCAGGGAATCGCCCACCGCCGGGTCGTAGCTGGCGTCAGCGAAGGCCTGCAATGCGGCGTGGTAGTCCTGCTGCAACTGTGCGTGCCGGCCGGAAAACGCCTGTGCCAGTTCGCGCGTGCGCGCATCGGGGCTGGCGGCCAGGCCCGTGGCCAGTTCGGCAACGATGCGGCCCTCGTTGTCGAAGGCCTGCAGGTGGTGCTGGCGCAACGCGTCATCGTGGCCGCGCAGCAGCACGTTCTTCCACTCCTGCACCTGCCCGCGGAATTCGCGTTGCAGGCGCTCGGCATCGCGGCTGTGGGCAACCTCCGGCGGTACGTCGGTGGACAGCTTCAACCAGGCCGACGCCAGGCCCGCCAGGGCGCATACCAGGACAACAGCCAGACCTACGGAAACGGCACCGAGCAGCTTCGACTGCAGCCGCGGCGCATGGGAAGAGGCGTTCATGGGACGAGATCTCGGAAGGGGTGCGATGCGGTATCGACCATCCTTTAGGTCTCTGAAGTGCGATGTCTGTCACATTACCGTTCTGTTTAGTGATGTGAAGGATATGTTTACTTGGACAAATGTGTCCATTTGGAACAAAAGCAGACCCTCGACAGGTGGATTAAATGTAACTACTGTAGTTACATGAAATCCGCCAACCCGCTTTCCGACGCCCTGCACGTGATGGCCCATCTGGTCGGCCAGCACGGGCCGCGAACCTCCGAACAGCTGGCGACCTGCCTGCCGACCCATCCGGTGGTGATCCGCCGCCTGCTGGCGCAGATGCACAAGGCCGGCCTGGTACGCAGCACGCGCGGTCACGGTGGCGGCAGCCAGCTCGCCCGCGATGCGGCGACGATCACCCTGCACGACGTCTACCAGGCCATCGGCGCGCCGCCGATGGTCCAGGTCGGTACCCGCGAAGGCAGGGGTGGCTGCCCGATCCAGCAGCTGGTCAACCAGGCCCTGCTGGACAGTGCCCGCCAAGCGCAGCGCCTGCTCGAGCAGCGGCTGCAGGCAACCACGCTCGACCAGCTTGGCGCCGACTTCGCCCGCCATCTTGCCCATCACCGTTCCCTGGAAGGTCACCATGAATCCTGATGTCCTCATCGTCGGCGGCAGCTACGCCGGCATCGCCGCCGCACTGATCCTGGCGCGTGCGCGCCGGGCGGTCACGATCATCGATGCGGGTTCGCCGCGAAACCGCTTCGCCAGCCATTCGCACGGCGTGCCGGGCCTGGATGGCATCAGTGGCGCCGAGTTGCTGAAGAACGCGCGCCAGCAACTGCTGGACTACCCGACCGTGCGTTGGCTGAATGCCGAAGCGGTGCAGGCCACGCTCCGCACCGAAGGTGTGGAGGTGCGTACGGCTGACGACCAGGTACTGACCGCGCGCAAGCTGCTGCTGGCCACCGGCATCGCCGACCAGCTGCCCGATCTGCCCGGCCTGGCCGAGCGCTGGGGCAGCACCGTGCTGCACTGCCCGTACTGCCATGGTTATGAAGTGGGGGGCGGCTCGATCGGCCTGCTCGGCGGCCATCCGATGTCGGCCAGCAAGGCGCCGCTGTTCGCCGACTGGGGCAACGTCACCTTCTTCAGCCAGGGCCTGCCGATCAGCGACGAGGAACTGGCCGCCATGCAGCAGCGCGCTGTGCAGGTGGAAACCACGCCGGTGGTAGCTGTGCACGGCGAGCAGCCGACGTGGCTGGAAGTGGAGCTTGCCGACGGTCGCCGTGTTGCCCAGCGTGCGCTGTTCGTGCCGGCCATGCAGCAGATGGCCACGCCGCTGGTGCAGCAGCTGGGCTGCGCGTTGGTGGAGGGTCCGCTGGGCGTGCTGATCGAGGTGGACATGATGAAACAGACCTCGGTGCCGAATGTGTACGCCGCCGGTGATGCGACCACGGTCGGCAACATCACCCTGGCCATGGCCGAAGGCGTGCGCGCGGGCATCGGCATGCACCATGCGCTGGTGGCCGAGGACAGCCTGCCGCGCTGAGGCAATGCATCCACGCAGGGCGCGGATCCATTGAAGGGTGCCGACGTTGCCGGCACCCTCCGCCTTCAACCTTCCACGCTGGCCGCGTCCAGCTGCGCCACATCCTGCCCGCTCAACGCCACGTTCGCCGCCGCCAGCAGGTCGTGCAGCTGCTCCACGCTGGTGGCACTGACGATCGGTGCGGTGATCGACGGCCGTGCCATCTGCCATGCCAGTGCGATCTGCGCGGCAGTGGCGTTGTGCTTGCTGGCCACGTCATCCAGTGCCTGCAGAATGCGCAGGCCGCGCGGGTTCAGGTAACGCTTGACCACGGTGGCGCCGCGCGCGGAACTCTTGCCGGCATCGTCCGGCGTGCGGTACTTGCCACTGAGGAAGCCGCTGGCCAGTGCGTAGTAGTTGATCACGCCGATCTGCTCGCGCTGCACCAGCGGTTCCAGTTCTTTCTCGTAGCCGGCGCGGTCGTACAGGTTGTACTCCGGCTGCAGGGTTTCATAGCGTGGCAGCCCGTAGTCGGTAGAGACCTTCAAGGCATCGGCAAGACGCGTGGCGCTGTAGTTGGACGCACCGATCGCGCGCACCTTGCCCGCTTCGATCAGGCGACCGAACGCGGCCAGGGTCGCTTCCAGCGGCGTGGATTCATCGTCCTCGTGGGCCTGGTACAGATCGATCACCTCGGTCTGCAGGCGACGCAGCGAATCCTCCACCGCCGCATTGATGTTGTCCGGGGTGAGGCCGGGGCGCTCGGCCCATTTGGCCACCTTGGTCGCCAGCACCACCTTGTCGCGCTTGCCGCTGCGCGCGAACCACTTGCCCAGCAGTGTCTCCGACTCGCCACCCTGGTTGCCCGGCACCCACGCCGAGTACACGTCGGCGGTGTCGACCAGGTTGAAGCCGGCATCGACGAAGGCATCCAGCAGGGCGAAGCTGGCCTTCTCATCAGCGCTCCAGCCGAACACGTTGCCACCGAAGGCGAGCGGAGCTACATGCAGGCCTGAACGGCCCAGTTCGCGGTTTGCCGTCATGGGCACGGACTCCTTGGGGGAAGTCCTTCAGGATAGAACGCGATGTGTGACCGCGCTGCGGCGCTGACCACAAAACTGTGTTCCGCACCGCGCACGCGGCTAACGTTTTGTGAACACCTGCGGCGCGGCGGCTGCTAGTCTCGCCGCATCTTCCGCTGGAGTCGCCCCGATGATTGCTGCCTCATCCCTGCGTGGTTGCCGCCTGCTGCTTGCTTCGGCCCTGCTGGTTGCCGTTCCCGCATTCGCCGCGCCAGCCACGGTCGCACCGGCAAAGATGCAGGTGTCGCCCGCGATCGATGCCGCGGTCAACGCCTCGACCCGCGACCCGGCCAACGTCAAGCGCGACGGTTTCCGTCATCCTGCGCAGACCCTGGGCTTCTTTGGCGTCGCGCCGGAAAAGACCGTCATCGAGATCACCCCGGGCAATGGCTGGTACTCGGAGATCCTGGCGCCGCTGCTGCGCGACAAGGGCCATTACATTGCTGCGGTGGTCGATCCGCAGGCCGTGGCCGAAGGTCGTGGCCGCGACTACCAGCAGCGCAGCCGCGACAGCCTGGAAAAGAAGTACGCCGCCGCACCGGCACAGTTCGACAAAACCACCGTGGTTGCCTACGACCCGGCCAAGCCGGTGTTCGGTGCAGCCAACTCGGCCGATGTGGTGCTGACCTTCCGCAACGTGCACAACTGGCGCAAGGCCGGCCAGGCGCAGGGCATGTTCCAGGGCTTCTTCAACGTGCTCAAGCCGGGCGGCGTGCTCGGCGTGGTCGAGCACCGCGCCAAGGCCGACGTGGCCGACGCTGACGACACCGGTTATGTGGGCCAGCAGCAGGTGATCGCGATGGCCGAGGCCGCCGGTTTCAAGCTCGACGCGCGCACCGAGGTCAATGCCAACCCGCGCGATACCAAGGACCATCCGAATGGCGTGTGGACCCTGCCGCCGACCAACCAGCATGACAAGGCGGATGACGCCAAGTACCAGGCCATCGGTGAAAGCGACCGCATGACCCTGCGTTTCGTGAAGCCGTGACCCGGTAGCGCCGGGCCATGCCCGGCGAGCACGCGGCGTGGCATGGGACAATGCCCTGCCCGCCGCCTGCCGTCCCCGCGATGCTGATTGCCTTCAACAAGCCGTTCAACGTGCTCTGCCAGTTCACCGACCGCAGCGTGCCACCGCGGCCGACATTGGCCGGCTTCGGTTTGCCGCCGCGCGTCTACGCTGCCGGCCGTCTCGACCATGACAGTGAAGGCCTGCTGCTGCTGACCGACAACGGTACGCTGGCGCACAAGTTGACCGACCCGAAGCACAAGGCGGACAAGCTCTACTGGGTGCAGGTGGAAGGCACGCCCAGCGACGGGCAGCTGCAGCAGCTGCGCGATGGCGTGGTGCTCAATGATGGGCCGACGCTGCCGGCGAACATCGAGCGCCTCGATCCTGCGCCTGAACTGTGGCCGCGCGATCCGCCGGTGCGCTTCCGCAAGACGGTGCCCGACAGCTGGCTGGCGATCACGATCCGCGAGGGGCGTAACCGCCAGGTGCGGCGGATGACCGCTGCGGTGAACCTGCCGACGCTGCGGCTGGTACGCGCTGCAATGGGGCCATACCGGCTGGATGACCTGCAGCCCGGGCAGTGGCGGCAGATCGGCTGAAAAAAAGGCCGGAGGCCTTGCGGCGTCCGACCCTCGTGCAGCGTCATGGGGTCAGAGCCCTTCCTGCGGAAGGGTTCCGACCCCGGTCAATCAGGCGTCGCTGCCGATATCGCTGTGCTCGTCGACCACGGTGTCGTTGCGGCGATCGCGCGCGTTGATGCGCTGGGCCTGGCCGTTGACCACATGGCCATTGGCGGCCTTCTTCTTCTGCTGCTTGCGGTACAGCGCATAGCCCAGCAGGCCTACGCCCACGGCAGCTGCCGCGATGGTCACCGCCGGATTGCGGCGGGCGAACCTGGTGGCGACCTTGCCGCCGGTCTTCACCGCGCCAAGGGCGGCACCGGTCTTGATCCAGTCGCTGGCCTGCGGGCCGAGGTGACGCAGGCTGCCGCCCGCGCTCTTCAGGCCATCGCCTGCGGTATGGGCCAGGTCGAGGGCGCGCTCCAGGGCGCGGTCGGTGATTACGGTCAGCTTGCTCATGCGGGGGTGTCCTTGCCTCGGGTCGAAGTCCAGTGTCGCCTGTTGCCCGTAAACGGTATGTCAGTCAGGCGGGCGCGTGGTGTGACTCTACCGCAGCCATTCAGGAACGGGCGGGGTGTCGGCGCGCATTACGTCCCGCGTGGCTTGGCCCGGTGGGTCGCCGTAGCCGTCCAAGGGTCGTCCGGCCACGGGTGGCGCGGGTAACGGCCCTTCATCTCCTTCTTCACCTCGGCGTAGGTGTTCTCCCAGAAATTTCGCAGATCCTGGGTGACCTGCAACGGCCGGCCACCCGGCGACAGCAGGTGCAGGGTCAGCGGCACCCGGCCATCGGCGATGCGTGGCGTATCGGCCAGGCCGAACAACTCCTGCAGCTTCACCGCCAGCACCGGCGGCAGCGGCTCGCCGCTTTCGCCGTCCAGCGCATAGCTGATAGGCCGCTCCAGCCCCGACGGCACGGTGATCCGGGTGGGCGCGTGGCGCTCGACCAGCTGCCGTTGCGACCATTCCAGTGGCGACTTCAGCGCTTCGCCGAAACTGGCCTCGTCCAGTGCATCCAGCCGTGTCCTGCCCGCGAACGCCGGCTGCAGCCACTGCGCACGGTTGGCCAGCAATGCGCCATCACTGCAGTCGGGCAGGCCCAGCTCGGGCATCCAGCGCCGCAGCGATTCCACCCGTGCCTGCCACTGGCGCAGACCGTCGGTCCATGGCAACGCCTGCAGGCCGAGCTCGGCAACGGCGTCGGTCAGCGCCTGCGCCGCCAGCTGCGGATCAACCCGGCCAGCCGAACGGCTGTCCATCACGATGCGGTCGAAGCGTGTTTCGCGCAGCGCGACCAGGGCGCGGCGGGTGTCATCCCAGCGCACCGCGTCTTCGGTTACGAAGCGCTCGGGCCAGTGCCTGCGCAGATAGCCTTCATCCACCGGTGCGGCGCGCAGCAGCAGCGCATCGCGGGCTTCGAAGCGCAGCTCGCTGGCCACCAGCCACGGTTCTCCCCGCAGGTCGCTCAGTTCATGCAGGCGGGCGCTGCGGCCGTTGGCCAGCAGGTAACGCAGCGGGTCGTTCGGATGCTGGAAGGCAATGCGATCGGGGAAGGCATGGGCCAGCAGGTCGCCCAGTTCGTGGGCCTCGATGCTGGCGGGCGGTGTAGTGTCACAACGCAGGCGACGGCGCCACTGTTTGGCAGCGCCATCGATGGCGGCCAGGCCACTGCGATTGGCATCGGCCGGCGCACGGCCGTTGCGGAAGGCCGCCAGTGCGCGCCAGCGTGCGGCCAGTGCATCACCGCCCTGGCGCAATGGGTCACGAGCTTCCAGCAATGCCGCCAGATCGGCGGCCAACGCCTGCGCGCGGGCATCAGCTGCGGCCAGCAGCATCGCGGCCATCCGCGGGTGGGTGCCCAGCGCCAGTACGCGACGGCCGAGTGCAGTGATCGCGCCGCTGCTGGACAACGCGCCCAGGCGCTGCAGCAGTTCGCGTGCGGAGGCCATCGGCCCGGTCGGTGGCGGGTCAAGGAAGCGCAGGTCGCTGCTGCCCCAGGCGGCCAGTTCCAGCGCAAGGCCGGCCAGTTCAACCTGGTCGATCTCGGCGCGACGCTGCGGTTCCAGCCGCTGCGACTGCGGCCACAGCCGCCAGGCCACGCCCTCGGCCACGCGCCCGGCACGGCCGGCACGCTGGTCGGCCGAGGCCTGCGCAATGGCGACCACGTCCAAGCGGGTGAATCCACTGTTGGGGTCGTAGCGGGGCTCGCGCGCCTGGCCGCTGTCGATCACCACGCGCACGCCGGGCAGGGTCACCGAGGATTCGGCGACGTTGGTGGCCAGCACCACGCGGCGGCGGCCGTCGCTGGCGGCCTGCAGCACGCGCGCCTGCTGTTCCACCGGCAGTTCACCGTGCAGGGCCAGTACGTCCACCGCAGCGCCAGCAAGGCTGTCCTGCAGGCCTGCCTGCACGCGTGCGATCTCACGTTGGCCGGGCAGGAACACCAGCAGGTCACCGGGGTGCTCGGCCAGCGCCTGCTGTACCGCGCGCCGCACCTGCAGTTCCAGCGACTCGTCACGCCGGGCAGGGAAGTGGCTGATTGCCACCGGATAGCTGCGGCCTTCGCTGCTCAGTCGTGGTGCATCGAGGAAGCGCGCCAGGCGTTCGCCATCGAGCGTCGCCGACATCACCAGCAACCGCAGGTCATCGCGCAGCTGCGACTGCACGTCCAGCGCCAGCGCCAGGCCCAGGTCGCCACTGAGGTGGCGCTCGTGGAATTCATCGAACAGGATCGCACCCACGGTTTCCAGCATTGGATCGTCCTGCAGCATCCGGGTCAGGATGCCCTCGGTGACGACCTCGATGCGCGTGCGCGCCGATACCTTGTTCTCGAAGCGGATGCGGTAGCCGACGATGCCGCCGACCTCCTCACCGAGCTGGCGCGCCATGAACATCGCGGCACTGCGCGCGGCCACCCGGCGTGGTTCCAGCAGGATGATCCTGCGGCCCTCCAGCCACGGCGCATCGAGCAGCGCCAACGGCACCTGGGTGGTCTTGCCAGCGCCGGGCGGGGCTTCCAGCACCAGCCGCGGGTGCACGGCCAGGTGCTGTTGGATCTGCGGCAGCAGCGGAGAGATGGGGAAGTGCGGGGCGTTCATCTGCAAAGGATAAGGGGCCATGGCGGGCACGGGTACAATGCGCGGGTTTTCCTGCCTCTGCTGCCCCCATGCATCTGATCGATATCGGCGCCAACCTGACCCACGACTCCTTCGACCGCGACCGCGATGCCGTGCTGGACCGCGCACGCCAGGCCGGTGTGGTGCAGATGATCATCACCGGTGCCAGCCGTGAGCATTCGCCGCTGGCCCTGCAGCTGGCGCAGCAGCACCCGGGCTTCCTGTACGCCACTGCCGGCGTGCACCCGCACCACGCGGTGGAGTACACCGACGAGTGCGATGCGGAGATGCGCGCGCTGCACGCCCATGCCGAAGTGGTGGCGGTGGGTGAGTGCGGGCTGGACTACTTCCGCGATTTCTCGCCGCGCCCGGCGCAGCATCGCGCGTTCGAGCGCCAGCTGCAGCTGGCTGCAGACAATGGCAAGCCGCTGTTCCTGCACCAGCGCGACGCGCATGCCGATTTCATGGCGCAGATGAAGAATTTCGAAGGCCGCATCGGTCCGGCCGTGGTGCACTGCTTCACCGGCGAGCGCCAGGAGCTGTTCGATTATCTCGACCAGGACTGGTACATCGGCATCACCGGCTGGCTGTGCGACGAGCGACGCGGCGGTCACCTGCGCGAGCTGGTGAAGAACATTCCGGCCAACCGGTTGATGATCGAGACCGACGCACCGTACCTTCTGCCGCGCACCTTGAAGCCGATGCCGAAGGATCGCCGCAACGAACCGGTGTTCCTGTCGCACATCGTGGAAGAGCTGGCGCGGGACCGTGGCGAGGATGTGCAGACCACGGCCGCAAACGCCACGGCTGCCACGCGTGCGTTCTTCCGGTTGCCGGACGCCGCCTGATCGGCCGGCACTACCCGTCAGCCGGGAGCGCCCGGATCCGGTAGCGCCGGGCCATGCCCGGCGAGCGAAGCGGCAAGATCCGTCAGCCCTTCCCGATACGTTGGAAACCGCGGCGTCCAGCCCAGCGCGTCGCGCGTGCTGCGGCTGTCGATGCGCTTGCTGCTCTGGTAGAAGCGCCGCAATGTCGCGCTGACTGATGGATCGTCCCAGGCCACCGCGGGTGGCATGGCGAAACCCCCCAGCTGCGCAGCGAAGGCCAGTACATCCTGCGGCGGCGCCGGTTCGTCATCGCTCGGCAGATACAGTGCGTTGGCCATGGGGCGTTGCATCGCGGCGATCACCACCGCAGCCAGGTCGTCCACGTGCAGGCGATTGAACACCAGCCCTGGCCGCACCACGTGCCGTGCGCGGCCCTGCGCCAGCTGCAGCAGCGCGTTGCGCCCGGGTCCGTAGAGGCCGGGCAGGCGGAACATCGCCGAGGCGATACCGCGCGCCTCCGCCAGCGCACGCCATTGCGTTTCGGCCAGGCGACGCTGCATGCCTGCCGGCCCGGTGGCATCGGCCACGCTGTGCTCGTTGATCCAGCCACCGTCGCGGTCGCCGTAGACCGAGGTCGACGACAGGTAACCGAGCCAACGCAGTGAACTGCTGTCGCCCAGCGCGGCATGCAGCAGGCGCAGCGCCGGGTCGCCCTCGGCATCGGGAGGTACGCTGCACAGCACCGCGTCGGCATGGGCAATCGCAGCGAGCAGGCGGGGGGCAAGCGCGGCGTCGGCACGCAGCTGATGACGCAGCAGGCCATCGTCAGGTGCCGACGCCGGATCGCGCACCGTGCCTTCCACGTGTACGCCCTGGGCTTGAAGGCGCGCGGCCAACACGCGGCCACTCCAGCCCATGCCGAGGATCAGTACGCGCTTCGGCAACGGGCCAGGCATGTTCATCGGATCACACCGCGCGCTGGGCCTGGTAGGCCTGCAGGCTGCTGTAGGCCACCTGCAGCAGCAACGCCTCCTGGTCTGCGGCACGCGCACGCGCCAGCATGTCGCCGACGATCTGGGCCGCTTCCACCTGCTGGCCTGCTTCCAGGTCGCGCAGCATCGACGCCTTCAACGCCGAACCGGCCTGGGTCAGGGTGCCACGCGCGGTGTCCTGCGCCGCCTGCGGCACCGGCTCACCCGCTGCTTCGGCCACCGCCAGGCATTCGTCATAGAGCCCACGCACGATGGCGTCGCCGTCGTCGGTGGCCACGATCGTGCCGATGTCCGCACGCAGCAGGCAGGTGGCCGCCGCCAGCGCGGTCAGGAAGGTGTACTTGATCCACTGCTCCTGGCCGATGTGTTCACTGGCCAGATGATCGAGATTGGCCTGCGCACACGCTGCTGCGAACGCCTGCACGCGCGCGGAGATCCCACCGCCATCGCGCTCGCCGAAGGTCAGCTTGGCCGGCTTTCCCAGGTGCAGCACGGCCCCATCAGGCGCCTTGGTCGCACTGATGAAGCACAGCCCGCCGAGCACGGCGTCGCGGCCGAAGCGCGCGTCGAGCGCGTTGTAGTGATGCAGGCCGTTGAGGATCGGCAGCACGGTGGTACCCGCGCCCACCGCCGGGGCGATGGCATCGATCGAACTGTCCAGGTCGTAGGCCTTGCAGCTGAGGATCACCAGATCGAACGGCGTGTCCGCAGCCAGCGCAGGCAGGGCATCAGCGATGACGTGCTGTACCGGGAACGTGGCATCGCCCACCGGGCTGCGCAGCACCAGGCCATCACGATCCAGCTGCGCGGCGCGCGCGGGGCGCACGAGGAAGGTCACGTCCACGCCAGCCTGGGCCAGGCGACCACCGAAGTAACCGCCGGTACCGCCGGCGCCGAGGATCAGGATACGCATTGCACGCTCACTGCAGTTGGGGGATTCACTGCAGCGATTGTGCCGGAGTTTGCGGCCAAGCCTACAAGGACGTACTTGCGGCGTCCCCGCAACCCGACACCATCCCGCCATCCCACGGATATCTCGCTTTTGACGTTGACGTTGACGTTGCTGTTGACGTTGCTGTTGCTGTTGCCGGCCAGCGGCCGGCACCACCACTGCGGGTGCAGGGCCGCAGGCCCTGCAGAACATCCTCAGCTGCGCATGCCCACGCCACGGCGCAACAACCACAGCGCCAACGCCGTCAGCACCACCACGAAACCGATCATCAGCGCATACGCCACCACCACCGGCACATCGCTGCTGCCCAGCAGGCCATAGCGGAACGCGTTGACCATGTAGAAGATCGGGTTCGCGTGCGTGGCCGCCTCCGCCCATGGCGGCAGCAGCTTCACCGAATAGAACACGCCGCCCAGGTAGGTCAGCGGGGTCAGGATGAAGGTCGGCACGATCGCCACATCATCGAACTTCTTCGCATACACCGCGTTGATGAAGCCGGCCAGCGAGAAGATCGTCGCGCCCAGGATCACCGTGGTCAGCGTCACCAGCGGATGCGGGATGCGCACCGGCGTGAAGAACATCGCGATGATCAGCACGATCACGCCCACCATCAGGCCGCGCAGCACCGCACCGGCCACGTAGCCCCACAGGATCACCCAGTTCGGCATCGGGCTGACCAGCAGCTCTTCCACGTGGCGGCCGAACTTGGCGCCGAAGAACGAGGAGCTGATGTTGCCGTAGCTGTTCTGGATCACGCTCATCATCACCAGGCCCGGCACGATGAACTGCATGTAGGTGTAGCCGCCCATGTCGCCCACGCGCGAACCGATCAGGCCGCCGAAGATCAGGAAGTACAGGGTCATGGTGATCGCCGGCGGTACCAGGGTCTGGCCCCAGATGCGCATGATGCGGGCGACTTCGCGGCGCACGATGGTCATCAGTGCGATGCGGTTGCGCTGGCCGTCGGTCAGGACCGGGGTCGGGGTGCTGCTCATGCGGACGTCTCCTGGTTGCCGGTGAGGCGCACGAACAGTTCCTCCAGGCGGTTGCTCTTGGTACGCATCGAGCGCACGCGGATGCCCGCCGCGTTCAGTGCCTCGAACACGCGGTTGAGGTCCATCGCACGTGGCATGTCGATGTCCAGCGTATGGCCGTCGGTAGCGGTCAGGGTTGCCCCCTCGATCACCGGCAGCTCGGCGGGCAGGGTGCCGTCGATGTCCAGCAGGAAGCCTTCCACGTCAAGCTTGGCCAGCAGTTCGCGCATCGGGCCCTGGGTAACGATCTGGCCGTGGTCGATGATGGCCAGGTTGCGGCACAGGTGCTCGGCCTCTTCCAGGTAGTGGGTGGTGAGGATGATCGTGGTGCCGGCGGCGTTGATCTCCTTCAGCACCCGCCACATGTCGCGACGGATCTCGATGTCCACGCCAGCGGTCGGTTCGTCCAGGATCAACAGGCGCGGCCGGGTCATCATCGCGCGGGCGATCATCAGCCGGCGCTTCATGCCGCCGGACAGGGTGCGGCTCATCACCTGCGCCTTCTCCCACAGGTGGGCGCGCTTGAGCTCGACTTCGGCCATCTGCTCGGCTTCGGCGCGCGGCACGCCGTAGAAGCCGGCGTAGTTCACCAGGATGTCGAAGGGCTTTTCAAACAGGTTGAAGTTGATCTCCTGCGGCACCAGCCCGATCAGGCGCATGGTGGCGCTGCGGTTGCGCACCAGGTCGCTGCCGAACACTTCCACCTGGCCCTCGCTGAGGTTGACCAGGGAACTGATGATGCCGATCAGGGTGGACTTGCCGGCACCGTTCGGGCCCAGCAGGGCGAAGAAGTCGCCCGGGGCCACTTCCAGCGAGACCCCTTTCAGGGCCTGGGTGCCGTTGTCATAGGTTTTACGCAGGTCGCGCACGCGCAGGGCGGGCGCCGTATCGTTCAGGGAAGCCAAGCTCGAAGCCTTCGCGCCCATGGGCTGGCGCTGGAGAGGGGCGGGGAAGGTCTATTATAGAAGACCCCGAGGGCTTGCCCCGGCTACACACTGTCCCGAAAAGTCGTGCCTGTCCAATTCCCCATCAAACTGGTCGACCGCCGCATGCTGGCGCCCTCCATCGGCCATTACCAGTTCGTGCGTGACGACGGCCAGCCGCTGGATTTCCAGCCCGGCCAGTTCATCCAGGTCCATTTCAGCTACGCCGATGGCACCGAAACCAAGCGCAGCTATTCGCTGGCGACCATCCATGACCACGCGCTGGGGCCAGGCGAGGCGGTGGATATCGCGGTCAGCTTCGTACCCGGTGGCGCCGCCACGGCGCTGTTCGAGGCGCTGGACATCGGCGGCCAGGTCAGCGCGTCCGGTCCCTACGGTCGGTTCTGCCTGAACCCGGGCGACCACAACGGCCGCTACCTGCTGATCGCCACCGGTACCGGCGTCACCCCGTACCGCTCGATGCTGCCGTTGCTGGCAACGGCGATGGCCGAGCGAGGCGTGCAGGTGGTCCTGCTGCAGGGCGCACGCAGCCCTGGCGAGCTGCTGTACAGCGAAGATTTCTACAGCTTCGCCGAAAAGCACCCGAACTTCCGTTATGTGCCTTGCCTGTCGCGGGAACTGCCGGCCGAGCCGCACCCGGACGTACACCATGGCTATGTGCAGCAGGCGCTGGCGGCGTTCACGCCGGACCCGGCCACCGATATCGCCTACCTGTGCGGCAACCCGGACATGGTCGACGCCTGCGCCGAAGCGCTGAAGGCGGCGGGCCTGGGTAATCCGCAGATCCGCCGCGAGAAGTACGTCAGCAGCAAGTAGTGCCGGCCGCTGGCCGGCAACCCCGCACACCGGAGGCGGCATCACGCCGCCCCCGGGACCATGCCTCAGTACGGCACCCACGCATCGCGCCAGGCCGAACCCACGCCCGGCCGGTACGCCTCGGCATTGACGTTGCACCACGCGCCTTCCGGGAACGGGCGGCAGGCGTAAAGCTTGCCGTCGCTGCTCTTCACCACGGTCTGCCCGGGCACGTAGCTGCCGATACCGGCCGGATACACATGGTCGAAATCACCGCCGGGTGACGGCGTACCCGGGTCTGGCACCTTGGTGTCCAGCTGGAAGCGGTTGCCGTCCTTCAAGTACACGCGGTTGTCGGTGGCCGAGGCGGTCGGCGTGATCGCGCCATTGCTGAGTACGCCGACGCGCGCATGCTGGGCACTGGCGTTGACCTTGCGCGCAAGCGCCAATGGCCACTGCGCCGGCGTGGTCTGGCCTGCGGCCAGGGTGGCTTCCACGCGTTCCACGTCGTTGCCGTTGGCATTGAACACACGCAGCGCCAGGGTGGTGCCCACCGGAAGCTCGGTACGCGCGGTCACCGGCCCGGCATCCTGCCACTGCGGCACCGGCGTGGTACCGCCGCCGCCTTCAAAGCGCACGTCCATGCAGGTATAGAACGCTTCGGTGGAATCGGCGCGCTGCCAGGTGTTGTAGATCACATGCTGGCCGCTGCGCTGCGGCAGCGTGCACTGCAGCTTGTAGGTGCCATCGGCCGACAGCGGCGTGTTGCCCAGCGAGCAGAATTCCTGCAGGTCGGCCCAGCGCAGCGGGCTGCCCGGTTGCCAGCCGGCGCGGGTGACGAAGAACTTCCAGTCGCGCGTAGCGTGCGGGGCGGTCGCCTTGAACACGAAGGTGAACCTGCCGTTCGCATCGGGCTGGATCGGCGTGGTCTGCCAGTCGCTGCGCTCCAGGTCCAGGCCGCGGAAGGTCGGGTTGTTGCCGCTGCACAGCTTGCCGTCGGGTACCACGGCCTGGTGGTTGCCGTTGGCATTGGCCTGGTTGATGCCGTTCCAGTCGTAGAACGCCTGCGAGCCGGCCACTGCCTTGGCGGCCGCGCAGGCCGGGTTGGTGGGGTTCTCCGGGTTGCCCTGGAAGCAGGCATAGACGCGGCTGGCCGGGGTGGTCATCGTGCCGTGTGCGGCGGCGTTGCCGGCAACGCCAACACCGGCGCCAACGAAGACGGTGGCCAACAGCAATGGGGTGTATCGCAGAGACATGGCGCATCCTTGTGTTCGTCGAAGGGAGCGGTGACCGCAGCACCCACGCCGTGTCGCGCGACGGACGATGAGCGGTACCGCCGCGAGTATCGAGCTGCAATACGCAGTGGGAAACCACGTCAACGCCGATCCGTGACTACGCGTGTGAAGCCCTTCCCGCAGGCTTCACGCCACACTGAACGAACACGCTGGCGGTCACGCCTGCGGCGCGGCGACGATCACGTTCCTGTGCAACGTCATTGCCGCGGGTGGCCGACCCGATCCACCTGGCACGAAAAGCATCCATGTCCTGCGTTGTGCAGCTGCACGAAGGCCACCGTCGTATCGGCGAACAGCCGGTCCAGGTGCGCGGCAACCTCGGTGCCCTGGCAGACCAGGCCGCTCAGCATGAAGTCCGCGCTGTCATAGGCGCGCACCGAGATCAGCCGACGTTGCACGTAGGCAGGTACCACGCCCACGGGCAGCACGCAGCGGGTTGCACCGCGCTGCACGAAGATCGGGCCCGAGGCGCGGTAAGGCGACAGCGTGGCCAGGTGGGTGTAAGGCAGCAGAAGCAGTTCTGCACCGGCAGGCGCGTCGGTCAGGCTGATCCTGCAGGGGTAGCCGCCGCTGTCGCCCGCGCGCCGGCGCACGATTCCCCGAGCGGCCAGCGCATCATCGCTGGATTCGAAAAGTGCCTCGAACGGCTGGTGGTCGATGCCACTGAGTTGCCACGGATGCATGAATGTCTCCCGGTTCTGCGCGCATTCTGTCGCCGCCACGAGGCACCTGCTCGCCATTTTCCGCCACCGGATTCGACAGGTTGCATGGTCGTGGCTGTTCCCGCGCTGGCTGCAGCGGCCCGGGCCAGCGCCACAAGGCGCTAAGATGCGCGCGCCGCCCTTCTTCCAGCGCCACATGTCCCTGGATTTCCCCACCGTCGCCGTCCTTGGCTTCCTGCTCTGCGTGGGCATCGCGCTGGGGTTCTCGTTGCTGCTGCTGGTGCTGCGCGGGCAACCGGTGCTGCGGCTGTGGACGATCAGCCTGTGGGCCCTGACACTGGGGGTTACCCTGCTGGCGCTGCGTCCCTACCTGCCGCAGGTGCCGGCGATTCTGGCCGGCAATGCGGCGATGGCCGCATGCGCCGTGCTTCTGCTGCGGGGCGTGGCCCTGCATCTGGACCAACCCTTGCCGGTGTGGCGACCGCTGTTGCTGGTGGCTGCATTCATGGCCGGCATCTTCCTGTTCCTGGTGCCGTGGCCGAACCTGGTGGTGCGCCTGCATGTGTTCAGTGTGTTCGCCGCGCTCATCGATGGTTGGATCGCCTGGCTGCTGTTGCGCCATGCTCCGGCACAGCAGCGCACCAGCTGCAGGCTGGCCGCTGCGGTGTTCCTGGCAGAGGGCCTGCTGTACATGGTGCGCCTGTTCCTTCCGGTGGCGGCCGACGCTGGTGAGGACATCATGCGCACCGGCACGCCGATGTTCGTGACCTACCTGGCCGGAGTGATGCTGGAGCTGGCACGCTGTTTCGCACTGGTGCTGCTGCTGGTCGAACGGATGCTGGTGGAACTGCGCCAGGCTGCACGGATCGATGGTCTCACCGGCCTGCTCAATCGCAGCGCGGTACTGGCTGATGGCCAGCTGCAGCTGGAGCAGGGGCGCCGGCACGGTACGCCGTTGGCGGTGCTGTTGCTGGATGTGGATCATTTCAAAAAGGTCAACGACCGCTGGGGTCACCTGGCCGGTGACCGCGTGCTGCAGCATTTCACCGGGGTGTTGCAGCGCTGTGCGATGGGGCGCGTGCATCTGCTCAGCCGCTATGGTGGCGAGGAATTCCTGATGCTGCTGCCTGGCAGCAGCGGCAACGAGGCGACGGCGCTGGCCGACGCGATCCGCCAAGGGTTGCAGCAACGTCCGGCCATGCTCGATACCGGTGCGGTGGCGGTGACTGCCAGCATCGGGCTGGTGTTGGACGATGGCCGGACCGATCTTTCCGGCCTGATCGCGCTGGCTGACGCGGCGCTGTATCGGGCAAAGGCCGAGGGTCGAAACCGCCTGGTGGCTGTGCCGACGCCGGCCTAGGACATCCACCTGTCGCCGTCAGCGTCCGGCGCGTGTAAGTTGGGTCACATTCGATTGGTCACATCCGCCGCGACAGACCGTCGTGGTGGACAGGAACGTTCCCAGGGGAATCACGCACGATGCAAAGACACCATTTCGCGCGGGCCGGGTTGCTGGCCAGCATGCTGATTGCCGGCTGCAGTGCGCCACCGCAGGCAGGACTCGACGGCGCGGGCGATACACCCAGCCGCCGCTACGGCCAGATTGATTTCCGCCCCTGCACGCTGGCCACCGAAGGCGCCAATGCCAACGTCGAGGCGCAGTGCGCGACGTTCCAGGTGCCCGAAGACCGGAGCAGGCCGGATGGCCGCAGGATCGACCTGCGCGTGGCCTGGCTGGAGTCGGGCAACAGCGGTTCGGGCCTGCCGGACCCGGTGTTCTTCCTGGCCGGCGGACCTGGCCAGGCGGCCAGCGAGGTGGCCGTCATCGTCGATACCGCACTGCGCCAGGTGCGCAAGCAGCGCGACATCTTCCTGATCGATCAGCGCGGCACCGGCGGCTCCAATCCGCTCAGCTGTCTGGGCGCGGACGGCAAGGAGCTGCCGATGGATGAAGACGCTGCGCCCAGCGAGGCGCTGCTGCGCGAGTACGCGGAGCGCTGTGCCGCGTCGCTGAAGGGCCGTGCCGACCCGCGCTTCTATACCACCGCCGAAGCCATCGCCGATCTGGACGCGGTACGCCAGGCGCTGGGCGCGGACACGCTGAACCTGGTCGGTGGCTCGTACGGCACCCGCGTTGCCCAGCGCTACGCGGCCGCGTACCCGCAGCACACCCGCAGCATCGTGATCGATGGCGTGGTACCGAACGAACTGGTGGTCGGCGGCGATTTCGCCACGACCTTCGACAACGCGATCACCCTGCAGTCCGAGCAGTGCCGCAAGGATGCTGTCTGCAGCAAGCGCTTCCCGGTCGACACCCGTGCGCAGCTGCGCAGCGTGGTGGACACCCTGCGCCGCGCACCGGTCACGGTCGACTACCGCGACCCCGGCACCAACGCACCGCGGCAGGAGGTGCTGACCCCGGACAGCGTGGTCGGCCTGGCGTTCGCCTTCTCCTACGTACCGCAGTACTCCTCGCTGTTGCCGCTGGTGCTGGATGAAGCGGCACAGGGTCGCTATGCACCACTGGCGTCGCTGGCGCGCGGTGCGACCCGCAGCATGGATTTCCAGATCAACCGCGGCATGCAGTGGTCGGTGATCTGCAGCGAAGACGCTCCGCGCTACCAGGCGCCGGTCGAAAGCAGCGACAGCCTGGTCGGCCCGGAAGTGGCGCGCGCGTTCTTCGCCGCCTGTCCGGTGTGGCCGCACCAACCGGCTGCGGCGGCTGCGGCAGTGCCGCTGCACAGCGACCTGCCAGTGCTGCTGCTGTCCGGCGAACTGGACCCGGTGACGCCGCCGCGTTACGCCGAGCAGGTGCTCAAGGGCCTGCCGAAGGGACGCGCGCTGGTTGCCCGCGGCCAAGGCCACGGCACCCTCACCGCCGGCTGCATGCCACGCCTGCTGGGCCAGTTCATCGACACCACCGATGCCAAGGCGCTGGATGCCAGCTGCCTGGACACGCTGAGCTACGTGCCGGCGTTCACCTCGTTCAACGGATGGGCCCCATGATCGTCGCCGACAACCTGCACAAGGCCTTCAATACCCGCACCGGTCGCATCCAGGCGGTGGCCGATGTCGGCTTCCGCGCCGAGGATGGCCGCATCACCGGCCTGCTCGGGCCGAACGGCGCCGGCAAGACCACCACCATGCGCATGCTGTACACGCTGATGACGCCCGATGAAGGCAGCATCACCGTCGATGGCATCGACGCGGCCCGCGACCCGGTGGAAGTGCGTCGCCACCTCGGCGTGCTGCCGGATGCACGTGGCGTCTACAAGCGGCTGACCGCACGCGAGAACATCGCCTACTTCGGCGAGCTGCATGGCCTGTCCGCGTCGCGCATCCGCGAACGCATCGAGGTGCTTTCGCATGCGCTGGACATGGCCGACATCCTAGATCGGCAGACCGATGGCTTCTCGCAGGGCCAGCGCACCAAGACCGCCATTGCCCGCGCGCTGGTGCACGACCCGCGCAACGTGATCCTTGATGAACCCACCAACGGCCTGGACGTGATGACCACCCGCGCGCTGCGCCGCTTCCTGCTGGGCCTGCGCGAAGAAGGGCGCTGCGTGATCCTGTCCAGCCACATCATGCAGGAGGTCGGCGCGCTGTGTGACCACATCGTGATCATCGCCAAGGGTACGGTGATGGCCGCCGGCAGTGCCGATGAACTGCGCGCGCAGTCCGGCGAACCCAACCTGGAAGATGCGTTCGTGAAACTGATCGGCAGCGAAGAGGGCCTGCACGCATGAGCAAGATGTCGACCCTGATGACGGTGATGCGCAAGGAACTGCGTGACCTCTCGCGTGACCGCCGCA
This sequence comes from Stenotrophomonas sp. 3(2025), assembly GCF_052665395.1. Taxonomy (NCBI): domain Bacteria; kingdom Pseudomonadati; phylum Pseudomonadota; class Gammaproteobacteria; order Lysobacterales; family Lysobacteraceae; genus Stenotrophomonas; species Stenotrophomonas sp. 3(2025). The sequence continues at coordinate 137,024 of NZ_JBQOIF010000002.1, forward strand.
CCCTGCTGCTGACCCTGCTGTTCGGCCCCGTGCTGTACCCGCTGCTGATCCTGGGCATGGGCAAGCTGGCGGAAAGCCGCGTGCGGATCCAGATCGAACAGCCGCTGCAGATTCCGACCATCGGTGCGGAGAATGCGCCGAACCTGGTGCGCTTCCTGGCGGCGCAGGGATTGAACGCCGCGCCGGCACCGAAGGATCTGGCCGAAGCGATCCGCTCGCAGGAGATCGACGTGGCCCTGCGCATCAGCCCTGAGTTCGGCAAGGACTGGGCCGATGGCAAGCCCGCGCTGGTGGAAGTGATCCGTGACAGCACCCGTCGTGCCGCCGAAGTGCCCAGTGCGCGGCTGCAGGCGGCCTTGGCAACCTACAACGGCCAGGTTGGTGCGCTGCGGCTGATGGCGCGTGGCGTCGACGCACAGGTTGCCCGACCGCTGGATGTGGCCACCCAGGACATGGCCAGTGCCGAGGCCAAGCGCGGCATGATGCTGTCGATGCTGCTGCCGGTGCTGCTGACGCTGACCTCGTTCATCGGCGGCGCCTACCTGGTGATGGATGCCACCGCCGGTGAGCGCGAGCGGCAATCGCTGGAGCCGTTACTGGCGACCCCGGGTTCGCGCAGCGCCATCGTCAGCGGCAAGATCGCCGCCGCCTGCGTGGTCGGCTTCGCCTCGTTGCTGCTGACCTTGATCGCGTTCAAGGCCAGCGCACAGATCGCGCCCGGCAACGTCGGCCGGCAGCTCAACATGAACATCGGCTCGATGCTGCAGATGCTGCTGGTGATGGTGCCGATGCTGCTGATCGGCACCTCGTTGCTGACCTTCCTCTCGGCCGCGGCCAAGAGCATGAAGGAAGCGCAGAGCCACATGACCTGGCTGGTGCTGCTGCCGATGCTGCCCGGCTACGCGCTGATGGCTTACCCGGTGAAGAGCGAGCTGTGGCAGTACGCGGTGCCGTTCCTGTCGCAGAACCAGATGCTGCTGAAGGTGATCCGCCACGAGGACATCAGCCCGACCATCTGGGCGATCTACCTCGGCGCCAGCCTGACGCTGGCTGCCGTGCTGTGGTTCGCCGCCGTGCGCCGCTACCACAACGAGCGGCTGGCGATTTCCGGCTGAGCGTAACCGGTAGCGCCGGGCCATGCCCGGCGGATTTGAAACGAGGCCCGGTCATGCCGGGCCTCGTGCATTTCAGCGCTGTGAAGCGTTTCCGTCTGCATACCGCGCCGGCGTCACTCCCATCTCGCGCTTGAATACCGCGATGAAAGCGCTGGGCGTGTCGTAGCCCAATGACAGCGCGACGGTAGTGACGGATTCACCGGCCAGCAATCGCGGCAGCGCCAGCAGCACGCGCAGGCGCTGCCGCCAGCGGGTCAGGGTCATGTTCGTTTCGGCCTGCCAGCGGCGGGCGAGGCTGCGACTGGACAGGCCGCTGGCCGCTGCCCAGTCCTCGACGGTGCGGGTGTCATGTGGCGCACGTGCCAGGGCGGCGGCGATGCGGCGCAGGCGGCGGTCACCGGGTTGCTGCAGCGCAAGTGGCAACGGCGTGCCTGCAGCAATCTCATCGGCGATCACCCCGGCCAAGCGCTGTTGCCGCGCATCCAACGCCTGCCCGCACCAGTGCAGTGCCCGCGGTACCGCCACCTGCAACACGTCGCTGGGCTGGAAGATGCGCGGTGCGGTGGGCAGGTCCGCGCAGGCCGCCTTGCTGAAGTACAGGCTCCAGCCATCGAAGTTGCCGATGCTGGAAAGCGCATGCGGATGCTGTGGCGGAAGCCACGCCACGTGCCCGGCCGGAAGCAGCCAGTGGGTGTCGCCCACCTCGATCCGCAACAGGCCGGTGTGGGCGCCCAGCAGTTGCCCGCGCGCGTGCTGGTGGCGAGCGGTGCGCCGTGAACCCTGCATCGCCAACTGCGTGCCGAGCAGGGCCGGCCCCTCACTGGCATCGGCCAGTGCAGGATCGATCAGTGGTGTCTGGAGTGTCTGTTCTGCCATATCCATTGGCAGTTATACGGCAGAACCGCCGGTAGCGAGCGTCGACACTGAGCGCCCACCTCCCAGGAGCACGCCATGCAGCCGCACGACATCCTTCCCGACCACCAGAACGAGGTGCAGGTGAACGGCCTCACCGTGCGCAAGGGCAGCGTCGGCGCCTTTCTCGCCACCGTGCGGGAGTGGCAGGACCCGGCCCGTGATGCTGACCTCCGTGCCGCCGCCGAAGCTGATCTGCGCGGTCTGCTGCCCGGGCTGCACGCGCTGGGCCTGTTCCAGGTGCTGACCGCGCGTGATCCTGCGCTACAACGGCTGATCGACAGCGCAGCCTGAAACGCACAAGGCCCGGACATGCCGGGCCTTGCTCCAGAACCGCCGGGCGCGGCCCGGCGCTACCGCCCTGGGCATCAGCCGCCCGGTGCGAACACCAGCGTGCGGCGGGTGGTGACCGGGGCCGTGACCGGCTCGAAGCGCCAGCGCTTGACCGCGTTGAGGGCTTCGCGATCGAAGACACGCGATGGCGTGGCGCGCAGTACGCGTGCATTGGTCACCGAGCCGTCGGTGCCGACGGTGATCTCCACCAGGACTTCGCCGGAGGTACCCGAACGCAGTGCTTCGGCCGGGTAACGCGGTGCCGGCGTGCTGACCGGGCGCAGGCTTGGCGCAGCGGCGGTCGCGGCTTGGCGGGCGGCGTTGGCCTGCTGCGCAGCGGCCTGCTGCTGCTTCTGCTCGGCATCGCGACGCGCGGCAGCCTGGCGCTCGGCCTCCTGGCGCTCGCTGTCACGGCGGGCAACGTCCTGCTGCGCAGCAATCTGCTTGGCCGCTTCGGCTTCCTTGGCACGCTGTTCGGTCAGGCGCTGCTGCTCGGCCAGCTGCTTGGTGCGGTCTTCAGCGTCCTTCTTGACCTTCTCGGTCTCGTCTTCGGTGCGCTTGGCGGCGACCTGCACGCCCTTGGTCAGACCTTCCTTCAGGCGCGGCAGGGCCGGGGCCGAGGCATCGACCTTTTCGATCAGGGCGACCAGCCGCTGCGCTTCAGTGAAATCCTCGCGGCCCAGATGCTGCTCGGCGGCGATCAGGGTGTACGGCAGAAGATCGGTCAGCGCGCTCTTCACCGAGGCATCGTCCGGCGTCTTGTCGCGCAGTGCCAGGTAGTACTCGATGGCGTTGTCGCCGGCCGGAGCGTACATGCGGTTCTCGCGCAGTGCCTGGCTGGCCGATTCGCGCAGCTGCTCGGTCCCCATCGACTGCACCTTGGCGGCCACTGCCGGTGCGGCTGGTGCTGCAGCGGCGGGGGCAGCGGCGCCCTGCGCGGCCGGAGCCGGTGTTTCATCCTTGCCCGAGCAGGCAGCCAGGGCCAAAGCCAGAGCGACCGGCAACCACCGGCGCGCGGCAGCGATCATTGCGACGTGCGACATCCTGCTCCCCTCTAAGAAGACGACGTTACGAAAAACGTAGATACGCATGGCCGGGACGCAAGGTCCGGGCGTGGCGGGGGACGTTTCCCAGCGTCACCGTCGCCTGTAGCGAGGGTGCAATCTAGCATCCCGGCCACCCTTGCGCACAAGGGCCGGCAGCGGGGCCGGCGGCGGCAACCGTGCCGCCGCCGGCGTTGATGTCAGTGCGCGGCGGCCTTGCTGTGGCTGTTGGACATCAGCTTGTCGGTCCAGGCGATGCCGATCGCCGACAGGATGAACACGCAGTGGATGATGGTCTGCCACAGCACGCCATCGGGGGTCAGGGTGGTGCAGGTTTCGGCGCCGGCGTTGTAGAAGCTTGCCGATGCCGACGAAGCCGCCGCAGCCCATTGCTCCGGCTTGCACAGCGGCAGGCCGTTCAGCGGGCTGGCTGCGATGAACGTCTTCAACAGATGGATCGAGGAGATGCCGATGATCGCCATCGCCAGCTTCACCTTCAGCACGCTGGCGTTGACGTGGCTCAGCCATTCCGGCTGGTCCGGGTGGCCTTCCAGGCGCAGGCGCGAGACGAAGGTTTCATAGCCGCCGACGATCACCATCACCAGCAGGTTGGAGATCATCACCACGTCGATCAGGCCCAGCACGATCAGCATGATCTGCTGCTCGCCCATCGACACCGAGTGCGAGATCAGGTGCCACAGTTCCTTGCCGAACAGGAACACATAGACGCACTGGGCCACGATCAAACCCAGGTAGAGCGGCAGCTGCAGCCAGCGCGAGGCGAAGATCAGGGTGGACAGCGGGGAGAGCGGCGGACGGTTTGCACTCATGCGGAGGATGCTGCGTTTCGGGGGAGAGGCGAGGTTACCGGCCCGCCATGACGGTGCCAAGCCAACGCACGCACTAGACTTCAGGTTCCTTTCCGTACCCCAGAGCCGCCGCCATGATCGACCTGTATTACTGGCCTACCCCGAACGGCCACAAAGTGACCCTGCTGCTGGAAGAAGCCGGCCTGGAGTACCGCATCCATCCGGTCAACATCGGTTCGGGCGACCAGTTCAAGCCGGAATTCCTGGCCATTTCCCCCAACAACAAGATGCCGGCCATCGTCGACCACGCCCCGGCCGACGGCGGTGCGCCGCAGAGCGTGTTCGAGTCCGGTGCGATCCTGCTGTACCTGGCCGAGAAGACCGGCCGCTTCCTGCCGGCCGACCCGCGTGGCCGCGTCACCACCCTGGAATGGCTGTTCTGGCAGATGGCCGGGCTGGGCCCGATGAGCGGGCAGATGGGCCACTTCAATGTATACGCGCCGGAGAAGATCCCGTACGCGATCGAGCGCTACGACAATGAAGTGCGCCGCCTGCACGGGGTGATGGACAAGCGCCTGGCCGAGCACGCCTTCCTGGCCGGCGAGGAGTACACCATCGCCGACATGGCCAGCTACCCGTGGGTTGGCGCCTACGACAAGCTGCCGGCGGACTTCGACGCGTTCCCGAACCTCAAGCGCTGGCACCAGGCCATCGCCGCCCGCCCGGCGACCCAGCGCGCCTATGCGCTGCGCCAGCAGGTCAACCCGGACGCGGGCAAGCCGCTCAGCGACGAAGAACGCAGGCACCTGTTCGGCAAACGCTGACCCGGGACGGTGGGTGCCGACCGTTGGTCGGCACGCATTATGGGAAGACCTCATGGGCAGAAGGTCATGCTGTCTTCCTGCACCGGCTTGGTTAGGATGGACGCTGACCGTCCCGCGCCTGTCGCGGTGGCGGACCTGCCGTTTGCCGGGATCCTCCATGCGCCATCTGTTCGCCTCGCTCGCCCTCATGCTTGCCACCAGTACCGTCGCCCACGCTGAAAAACTTACCCTTGAAGCCATCACCGGCCCGCTGCCGTTGTCCGGCCCGACCCTGATGAAGCCGAAGGTGGCGCCGGATGGTTCGCGCGTGACCTTCCTGCGCGGCAAGGACAGCGACCGCAACCAGCTGGACCTGTGGAGCTATGACATCGGCAGCGGCCAGACCCGCCTGCTGGTGGATTCGAAGGTGGTGCTGCCCGGCACCGAAACCCTCAGCGACGAGGAAAAGGCCCGCCGCGAGCGCCAGCGCATCGCCGCCATGACCGGCATCGTCGACTACCAGTGGTCGCCGGATGCGCAGCGCCTGCTGTTCCCGCTGGGCGGCGAGCTGTACCTGTACGACCTCAAGCAGGAAGGCACGGCCGCGGTGCGCCAGCTGACCCACGGCGAAGGCTTTGCCACCGACGCCAAGCTGTCGCCCAAGGGCGGCTTCGTCAGCTTCATCCGCGGCCGCAACCTGTGGGTGATCGACCTGGCCAGCGGAAAGCAGATGCAGCTGACCGGTGATGGCAGCACGACCATCGGCAACGGTATCGCCGAATTCGTCGCCGACGAGGAGATGGATCGCCATACCGGTTACTGGTGGGCACCCGACGATTCGGCCATCGCCTACGCCCGCATCGATGAAAGCCCGGTGCCGGTGCAGAAGCGTTACGAGGTCTATGCCGACCGCACCGATGTGATCGAACAGCGCTACCCGGCCGCCGGCGATGCCAACGTGCAGGTGAAGCTGGGCGTGATCTCGCCGGCCGAACATGCGCAGACGCAGTGGATCGACCTTGGCAAGGAACAGGACATCTACCTGGCCCGCGTCGATTGGCGTGATCCGCAGCACCTGAGCTTCCAGCGCCAGTCGCGCGACCAGAAGAAGCTCGACCTGGTGGAAGTCACCCTGGCCTCGAACCAGCAGCGCGTGCTGGCCCACGAGACCAGCCCGACCTGGGTGCCGCTGCACAACAGCCTGCGTTTCCTCGATGACGGCAGCGTGCTGTGGTCGTCCGAGCGCACCGGCTTCCAGCATCTGTACCGCATCGACAGCAAGGGCAAGGCCACCGCGCTGACCCACGGCAACTGGTCGGTTGATGAACTGCTGGCGGTCGATGAAAAGGCCGGCCTGGCGTACTTCCGTGCCGGCATCGAATCGGCGCGCGAAAGCCAGATCTACGCCGTGCCGCTGCAGGGTGGCCAGCCGCAGCGCCTGTCGAAGGCACCGGGCATGCACAGCGCCAGTTTCGCGCGCAACGCCAGCGTGTACGTGGACAGCTGGTCCAACAGCAGCACGCCGCCGCAGATCGAACTGTTCCGCGCCAATGGCGAGAAGATCGCCACCCTGGTCGAGAACGATCTGGCCGATCCCAAGCATCCGTATGCGCGCTACCGCGACGCGCAGCGCCCGGTCGAATTCGGCACGCTCACCGCGGCCGACGGCAGGACGCCGCTGAACTACAGCGTGATCAAGCCGGCAGGCTTTGATCCGGCCAAGCGCTACCCGGTGGCGGTGTACGTCTATGGCGGCCCGGCCAGCCAGACCGTCACCGACAGCTGGCCTGGCCGTGGCGACCATCTGTTCAACCAGTACCTGGCCCAGCAGGGCTATGTGGTGTTTTCGCTGGACAACCGCGGCACCCCGCGCCGCGGCCGTGACTTCGGCGGCGCACTGTATGGCAAGCAGGGCACGGTGGAAGTGGCCGACCAGCTGCGCGGCGTGGCCTGGCTGAAGCAGCAGCCGTGGGTGGACCCGGCGCGCATCGGCGTGCAGGGCTGGTCCAACGGCGGCTACATGACCCTGATGCTGCTGGCCAAGGCGTCGGACAGCTACGCCTGTGGCGTGGCCGGCGCACCGGTCACCGATTGGGGCCTGTACGACAGCCACTACACCGAGCGCTACATGGACCTGCCGTCGCGCAACGACGCCGGTTACCGCGAAGCACGCGTGCTGACCCACATCGAGGGCCTGCGTTCGCCGCTGCTGCTGATCCACGGCATGGCCGACGACAACGTGCTGTTCACCAATTCGACCAGCCTGATGAGCGCGCTGCAGAAGCGCGGCCAGCCGTTTGAACTGATGACCTACCCCGGTGCCAAGCACGGCCTGTCCGGTGCCGACGCACTGCATCGCTACCGCGTTGCCGAAGCTTTCCTGGGGCGTTGCCTGAAGCCTTGATCATCATCCGGGAAGGAGCCCGCCCATGACCCTGCCGCCGCCGATTCCTGCTCCCTCCAACCTGCGATCTGGCTGGTGGTGCCGGCATTGGCGCTGGGCGATGCCGTTGGCGGTGCTGCTGTTCCTGATCGCACTGGGCGGTGCCATCGCCTGGAGCGTATTGCGCTGGACCGAAGCCGCGCACGACAGTGCGCCGATGCGCGAGGCGATGCGTCGCGCCGGCTGCAGCGTCGAACTGGTGCAGGTGTTCGGCGAACCGCTGCAGGCCGGCACGCTGCCGCTGGGCAGCATGCAGACCGCCATCAACGGCGAGCGCGACGTTGGCCTGACCGTGGCGCTGGAAGGGCCGCATGCGCACGGCCGCCTGTTCGTGAAGGGCACCCGCAGCGACGACGTGTGGGATTATCCGGTGATGTATGTGCTGGCCGAAGACAAGCAGACCTTCGACCTGAGCGCGCTGGATGATGCCGAGGCGGCCGGCGAATGCGAACTGCAGGCCTGTCGGGAGCGTGGCGAATGCGCGCTGACGGCAGCGCTGTAGATGGCGTGACCTCCGGCCGATTGTCGCCACCGCCGTGAGCGCGTAGGGTGCGGGCAACCCTGTCCTGGAGTGCTCCATGAAGCCGATCGCGCTTGCCATCGCCCTGGCCCTGACCGCCGCCCCGCTGCTGTCGGCCCCACCGGCCCTGGCCGCACCGGCCGCCAAGGCCTCCACGCCGGCCAGCCCGGCCTGGGTCGCGCGCAGCAATGCGCTGGCGCAGATCCTGCTGGATGCCCAAGGCCCGTTCCAGCCCGAGGAGACCGGCTTCTTCGGCGTGCCCGGCTACGACGACAAGGTCGCCGACCTCGGCCCGGACAACGACCAGCGCTACCGCGCCGCGATGGCCAAGGCCCGCGACGAACTGAAGGCCAAGCTGGCCAGCGAGAAGGATCCCAACGTCCGCCAGGACCTGGAGATCATGATCGCCGCCGCCAACCAGAGCATCGAAGGCAGCGAGCTCAACCAGAAGTACCTGCTGCCGTGGCGTGATGCGCCGCAGAGCGTGTTCAGCGGCCTCAACCTGCTGCTGTCCGACCAGGTGCCGGCCGAGCGCCGGGCCAAGGCGGTCGATCGCCTCAAGGCGTATGCGGGCCTGCAGCCGGGCGGCACCGCGTTCACCACGCTGGCCCGCCAGCGTTACGAAGAGCGGTTGAAGGACAGCACGCTGCTGCAGCCGACGAAGATCGAAGTGCAGCAGTCGCTGGACAACGTCGAGACCTACATCACCGGCATCGAGTCGTTGCTGAAGAAGTACCAGGTCACTGGTGCCGACGAGGCGATGAAGGCGCTTGCCGCACAGATGAAGGACTACGCCGCATGGACCCGCAAGGAGGTGCTGCCGAAGGCACGTGCCGATGCGCGCCTGCCGGCTCCGCTGTACGCCTACCAGCTCAAGCAGGTCGGCATTGATATCGACCCGAAGCTGCTGATGCAGCGCGCGCAGCTGGAGTTCATGGAAACCCGCTCGGCGATGCGCCAGCTGGCGCCGCTGGTGGTGAAAGAGAAGGGCCTGAAGGTCAGTGATCCGAGCGACCCGGTGGCGGTGATCCGCGCGCTGAAGGGCGAGAAGATTGCCGATGACCAGCTTGAAGGCCACTACCGCAAGGTGATCGATGCCATCGATCCGTTGATCCGCGAACACCGCATCGTCGACGTGCCGCAGCGCGCGATGCAGATGCGCCTGGGCTCGGCCGCCGAAAGCGCTGCCAGCCCGGCACCGCACTTCCTGCCTGCGCCGCTGGTCAACAACACCGGGCAGCAGGGCACCTTCGTGCTGCCGCTGGGCAACCCGGCTGCCGGTGCGGGTGCGCAGTACGACGACTTCAACTTCGGTTCGGCGGCCTGGACGCTGAGCGCGCATGAAGGACGCCCGGGCCACGAGCTGCAGTTCACCGCGATGGTCGAGCGTGGCGTGTCGCTGGCGCGCACCATGTTCGCGTTCAATTCGGTGAACGTGGAAGGCTGGGCGTTGTATGCCGAGGCGGAGATGGTGCCGTACGAGCCGCTGGACGGGCAGATGATCGCGCTGCAGTTCCGCCTGCTGCGTGCCGCCCGCGCGATGCTGGACCCGATGCTCAATCTCGGCCTGACCGACCGTGCCAACGGCGAGCGCGTGCTGATCGAGCAGGTGGGTCTGTCCAAGGCGATGGCCACCCAGGAACTGGACCGTTACATGGTGCGCATGCCGGGCCAGGCGGGCAGCTACTTCTACGGCTACACCCGCATCCTCGAACTGCGCATGCAGACCGAGCTGGCACTGGGCGCGAAGTTCGACCGCCTGGCGTTCAACAACTTCCTGCTCGACCAGGGCCTGTTGCCGCCGGACCAGCTGGCCGAAGCCGTGCAGCAGCAGTTCGTTCCGAAGTACCGGTAGCGCCGGGACACGCCCGGCGAGTGCAGCGGAAGAGACGCCGGGCATGGCCCGGCGCTACCCGCGGTGACGCTGCCGCTCAGCGCTGCGGGGTGATCGTCTGCGTCGGCAGGCGTGCCGGCGGCGCCGGATCCGGTACCCAGATCGCCACGCCGGCGGCGCGCTTCTGCGTCGTCGGTATGCCGATGCCCACGCCGCCGCCCACGTGCGAACCGTAACTGCCGGCACCCACCGACATGCCGACCGGCGAGCCGCTGCTGCCCACGCCCATCAGGATCACGCCGTTGGCACCCAGTGCAGCCGCTTCGCGCTTGAGGCGAGCCACGGCGGCATCGGTCTGGCCCTGGGTGCCGAAGCCCACCGCCGAAGACGACTCCAGCTGGGCGATTTCCTGCGAACCGGCGGGCGGCGTCGAATAGATCTGCACCTGGGACGGATCGATCGGCGCGCGGGCGCGGCCCAGCATGACCTTGGAGGTACTGGCGCAACCGGCAACGGTCAGCAGCATGGCCGCCAAGGCGACCCAACGGATGTTCATGGCGTATACCCCTGTAGGACTGGTTCGGATCATCAGCCGGGCACTCTGAATCGGCGCCAACATCGGGGCTCGACCCATGGCCGCACGCTAGCACGGGGCCGGTGAGGCTGACGGCAACGGCGGTAGGCGGCGCTGCCGGGAACGGCTATGGTTGGCGCATGAACAACCACGGGAGGGCGCTATGGGTGTGATCAGTCTGTTGTGGGGCGTGCTGGCGCTGCTGTGGATGATCCTGGCGTTGATACCGCTGCTGGGCTGGGGCAACTGGTTCCTGATCCCGTTCGCCGCGGTCGGCGCGATCATCGCCGCGCTCGGCATCCTGTTCACCCACCCCAGCAAGCGCGGCCGTGCGTGGACCGGGCTGATCCTGAACGGCATCGTGGTGGTGGTCGGCATCCTGCGCCTGGGGCTGGGCGGCGGCGTGATCTGAGCCGGCCGGGCCGGTGCGACCGGGCGTCGCAGGGACACGGCCGCCGGCCGGGCAGGGAGTAGAATGGGCGGCTGCGCGAGCCCCCCGCGTGCCTGTCGAACCGCGCCCTGCGCGGCTGCTCCCATGATCATTCGTTCCCGTCCCCACGGCTGGCAACTGCTGTACATCCTGCGTGGCTCGATCGTTCCGGCCATCGCGCCGAAGGTGCTGGCCATCCTCGTCCTGTCCATCGCGGTCGCCGCGGTGGTGGAAATGGCGCCGCCGATCGGCATCGAGCGCGTCTCGGTCACCCCGTTCACCCTGCTCGGCCTGGTCCTGTCGATCTTCCTCAGCTTCCGCAACAGCGCCTGCTACGACCGCTGGTGGGAGGGCCGCAAGCTGTGGGGCCAGCTGGTGTTCGAATCGCGCTCGCTGGCACGGCAGGTACAGGTGCTGCTGGCCGATGACGCACCGCGCCGCCAGCGCATCGGCTACCTGACCACCGCCTTCGCCCATGCACTGGCTGCGCGCCTGCGCGCCCGCGACGTGGCGCTGGCGGCGGTGCCATGGCTGGGCGAGGAACAGCGCGGGCAGCTCGCCCAGCGCGGGAACGTGCCCGATGCGTTGCTGGCGATGATCGCCGCCGAACTGGCCCAGGCCCGTCGCGCCGGCACGCTCGATTCCATTCTTTACGTCCAGCTGGAAGAGCGCCTGCACGCGATGTCCTCGATCCAGGCTGGCTGCGAACGCATCCTGACCACCCCGCTGCCGTTCGCCTACACCCTGCTGCTGCACCGCTGCGCGTGGATGTTCTGCGTGCTGCTGCCGTTCGGCCTGGCCAGCTCGCTGGGCTGGGCCACGCCGGTGCTGTCGGCGGTGCTGGCCTACGCCTTCTTCGGCCTGGACCAGCTGGGCGAAGAAATGGAAGACCCGTTCGGCCTGGAGCCGAACGACCTGCCGCTGGACGCGCTGGTGCGCACCATCGAGATCGACCAGCTCGACGCCCTCGGCGAACGCCCGTTGCCCGCACCCCTGCTGCCGCAGGGCTACCTGTTGCAATAGCCACTCCCCGGAGCCTGCCATGCCTCATCCCCATTACCGCCCGCGGCGCATGCGCCATGACGAATTCTCGCGCCGCCTGATGCGCGAGAACACGCTGACCACCGACGACCTGATCTATCCGGTGTTCGTGCACGAACCGGCCGGTCGCGTTGCGGTGCCGTCGATGCCGGGCGTGGAGCGGCTGTCGATCGAAGAGCTGCTGAAGGTGGCCGAGGAAGCGCTGGAACTGGGCATCCCGGTGATCGACCTGTTCCCGGTGCTGGACGCCTCGCAGAAGTCGCTGGACGCCTCGGCGGCGTGGGCCGAGGACGGCCTGGCGCAGCGTGCGATCCGCGCGCTGAAGTCGCGCTTCCCGGAGCTGGGGGTGATGACCGACGTGGCCCTGGATCCGTACACCACGCACGGCCAGGACGGCATCATCGATGACAAGGGCTACGTGCTCAACGACATCACCGTCGAAGCGCTGGTCAAGCAGTCGCTGTCGCATGCCGAGGCAGGCGCGGACATCATTTCGCCGTCGGACATGATGGATGGCCGCATCGGTGCGATCCGTCGTGCGCTGGACGCCGACCACCACCTCAACGTGCGCATCATGGCCTACTCGGCCAAGTACGCGTCGGCGTTCTACGGTCCGTTCCGCGATGCGGTGGGCAGCGCGGCCAGCCTCGGCAAGGCCGACAAGAAGACCTACCAGATGGACCCGGCCAACGGTGACGAGGCGATGCGCGAGATCGCCCTGGACCTGGAGGAGGGCGCGGACATGGTGATGGTCAAGCCGGGCATGCCGTACCTGGACCTGGTGCGGCGGGTGAAGGAAACCTTCGGGGTTCCGACCTTCGCTTACCAGGTCAGTGGCGAGTACGCGATGATGAAGGCGGCGTTCGCCAACGGCTGGCTGGACGAGCGCGCCTGCGTGCTGGAATCGCTGCTGGGCTTCAAGCGTGCCGGCGCCGATGGCGTGCTGACCTACTTCGCGCCGCAGGTGGCGCGTTGGCTGCGCGAGCGCTGACAATAGCGCCCACGACGGACGGAGGAACACGCGATGGGACCTGAAATGGGTTGGATGCAATGGTTGATCTGGGGCACCGGTACGCTGGTGTTCGGGGCCATCATCGTCGGCGTGTTCGTTGCTGCCTGGCGCGCCGCGCGGCGCCCGCCGGAGCAGCTCTCCGCTGCGGCCCGGGTCGCCCGCGAGCAGGCCGTGCCGGAAAGCGTGCAGGCCGAACTGGCCGCCCTGAACCGGCGCAAGGACAACGGCCAGCTCAGCGAAGCGGAGTACGAACAGCAGCGCGCGAAGGTGCTGTCGCGCTGAGCGCCGTGGCCCGGGACCCGGGCCATCCACGCATGGCGTGGATCTACTGGTAGTCGCCAACCTTGGTTGGCGGTTTTGTTTCTGTGCCGACCAAGGTCGGCACCTACCGGAGGGGGGCGGTCGGCCTCCTCCGAACGCTCATCCACGCATGGCGTGGATCTACTGCATGCACCCGGGCACTGCCGCCACCTTCGGCACGGCCAGCCGGTATACATCCACGCCACCGGCGCGGGGCGACTTCGCCGCGCTGCTGGCCACCATCATTTCGCCCGGCTTGGCGTTGTCGACCACCGGCGCGCCGGTCCAGCCGCTGGCCTGGTTGAACGACAGTCCGATCGGCTGCAGCGCAGCGCCCGTCCACGCACAACCGCTGGTCCAGACCTGCGCGGTGTCACCGCTGCCACGGCTGAAGGCCACCGCGCCAGCGCTGCCCAGCCAGTCGCCATCGGTTTCATCGGCGGGGCTGTTCAATGCCTGCAATGCCGTCGCCGGGCCTCGCACGCCCTGCGCGTCCAACGAGGCCACGAACAGGTCCCAGCCGGCACCACGGCCCTGCTGGCGGGCAAACAGCAGCTGTCGCCCGTCCGCGCTCAATGCCGGCCCGCGCTCTTCATGGCGGCCACCATCGCCTGCCAGCGCTTGCGGCGCCCCCACGCTGCCATCGGCGGCGATCGCCGCCCGGTACAGCCCCGACCGGCCCTCGCGGCCTGCGGCGAACAGCAGCCAACGGCCATCGCGGCTGAAATACGGATCGCGCACCTCGCCGGACACCGCCAGCGGCAACGCCTGCGCCTGCTGCCAGCGGCCGTCGACCACGCGCGCCTGCCACAGCCCCCAGCCGGCCTCGCCACGGCGGGCGAAGACGATGCGCTGGCCATCGGCGCTGATCGTGGCCCGGCCTTCATCGGCACGGCTGGAGACCACGCCCATGCCTTCGATGCCGTACTCGTTCAACGCCATCGCCACCGGGGCAGAGAGTAGACTGGCGGCGAGCACCAGCAGGGTCGGGGCGATACGCATCATCCAGGTCCATGCACGAAAGAGCACCAGTCTAGCCAGCTTGAGGATTCCATGACCGATCGTTACGCCGTCTTCGGACACCCCGTCGCCCACTCGAAGTCGCCGCAGATCCATGCGGCGTTCGGTCGCCAGGAAGGCATCTCCCTCGACTACCGCAGCATCGATCTCGCCCCGGACGCATTCCTGGCCGGGCTGGAGGCGTTCGCCTCCGAAGGCGGTGTCGGTGCCAACGTCACTTCACCGCACAAGGAAGCGGCGTTCTCGGTGTGCACTACGCTGACCGCACGCGCGCGCCGCGCCGGCTCGGTCAATACCCTGCTGCGCAAGGGCGACCGCTGGCACGGTGACACCACCGACGGCATCGGCCTGGTGCGCGACCTCACCGACCGCCACAGCCTGGACCTGCGCGGCCGCCGCGTGCTGCTGCTGGGTGCCGGTGGTTCGGCGCGCAGCGTCGCTCCGGCGCTGCTGGATGCCGGCATCACCGAACTGGTGGTGGTCAACCGCACGCCGGAACGTGCCGATGAACTGATCGATGCCATGGGCGAGCCGGGCCGCGCGCTCAGCCGCTACTGGGACGATCTGCGCGACCTCGGTGATTTCGAACTGATCCTCAACGCCACCTCGGCCGGCCGCGATCGCGACGCCGAGTTCAAGCTGCCGCTGTCGCTGGTCAATTCGATGACCACGGCCGTCGACCTGAACTACGGCGAGGCCGCCATCGCCTTCCTGGCCTGGGCGCGCGCCGCGCAGTGCCGCAACACGGTCGATGGCCTGGGCATGCTGGTCGAGCAGGCGGCGGAGAGCTTCCTGCAGTGGCATGCCGTACGCCCGCAGACCGACGAGGTCTACCAGCAGCTGCGCGCCGGTGCCGGCGCCTTCGCCGGGCAGGACTGATCGATGGATACCCAGGCTCTGATGGTCTCCCTGCTGACCATGGTCGGCGTGCGCCTGCCGGTGCTGATTGCCCTGTGCGTCGGCCTGGTCTGGGTGATGGGCGCGCCGCGCGATCCGGCACGTACCGGCGCGCTGACCGGCCTGCTGCTGTTGCTGGCGTCCAGCATGGGCAGCCTGCTGGCCAACCTGGTGCCGATGTGGATGGTCAGCAACGGTGACTTCGGCGCGATCTCGCAGCTGAGCACCGTGCTGGGCGTTGTGCACTTCGGCCTGGCGATGCTGGATGCCGTCGGCACGGTCCTGCTGGTCTGGGCACTGGTACGGTTGCTGCGGCAGCGCACCGCTACACCCTGACTCCGATGGCGGCCTTGGCCGCGTCGGTAGTGTTGCGGGGCGCGCATCCAGCCATCGCGCGACGCGGCTGACCCTGTTCAGCGCCCGCGCCTCGGAGCCCGTGGCCGGCCATGCGACAATGGCCGGCCTGACCCCGCTACGGTAGTTCTGGCGTGACCGAAACCGTCGCCGCTCCACGCAAGCTCGATGACACCTTGAAGGACGCGATCCGCAAGGCGTACACGACGCTGCAGGCCAATACCCCCGGCTTCTCCACCCGCCGCTCGCAGAGCCAGATGATCGGCGTGGTGTCGCGTGCGCTGTCCACCAGCGGTGGCGTGGGCGTGGTCGAGGCGCCGACCGGCGTTGGCAAGAGCCTGGGCTACCTGACCGCCGGGGTGCCGATTGCCCTGGCCAGCAAGAAGAAGCTGGTGATCAGCACCGGTACCGTGGCGCTGCAGTCGCAGCTGGTCGAGCGCGATATTCCGAACTTCCTCAAGGCCACCGGCCTGGAGGCGACCGTTGCCCTGGCCAAGGGCCGCACCCGCTACCTGTGCACGCGCAACGCCGCCGAGGCGCACGGCGAGGGCGCGCAGAACGGCATGTTCGAGGACGAGCAGCCGCTGTTCGACCGCCCGCTGGCGCCGATCGAGATGGACATCGCCAAGCGCCTCACCGTGGCCTTCACCAGCGGCAGCTGGGACGGCGACATCGACAACGCACCGGAAACCATCAGCCCCGGTCTGCGTAGCCGCATCACCACCCCGGCCTCAGGCTGCGCGGGGCGACGCTGCGCGTACTCGGCGCAGTGCGCGGTACTGCGCTCGCGCAACACCGTGCGCGATGCGCAGATCGTGGTCACCAACCACGCGCTGCTGCTGTCGGCGCTGTCCATTGGTGACAGCGACAACGGCCAGCCGATGATCGCCGCGCCGTCGGACATGCTGCTGGTACTCGACGAAGGCCATCACGTGGGCAACGTGGCCATCGACCAGGGCGCGGCCAGCCTGGCATTGGATGAAATGGCCAAGCGCACCGGCCGCCTGCAGATCCTGATCGCCGGTGCCTACCGCGCGGTCGACAAGGATCGCCTCGGCAACCTGCTGCCGAACGAAGCCATCGACGCGGCCAGCAACGTGGCCAAGGGCCTGCGTGCGTTCCGCGACCACGTCGAGGCGGTATGGATGCCGGCGCCGGCCGACGAGGAGCCGATGTGGCGCGCGGCCAACGGACGCCTGCCCGAGGCCTGGCGCGAGCCGATCGAGGCGCTGGCCGACGATACCCGCAGCCTCTACAACTGGGCGCACGCGGCCACCGCGCAGGTCGCCAAGGGCAAGCCGGACGATCCGGCGCGCGAGCGCCTGCAGCGCAACCTCGGCATGGCCCTGGAGATGATCGAGCAGCAGTACAACCTGTGGCAGGTCTGGCGCCGCGAAGACAAGGAAGGCGCGCCACCGATGGCGCGCTGGGTGACCGCCACCCGCGATGGCGACCTGGTGCTGCATGGCTCGCCGGTGTCGGCCGCGCACGTGCTGCGCAAGCTGTTGTGGGATGAAGTGGATTCGGTGGTGATGACCTCGGCGACGCTGACCGGTGGCGGCGATTTCCAGGCGCTGGCGATCGACAACGGCATCCCCGAAACCGCCGAGATGGTCTCGCTGTCCTCGCCGTTCGACCTGCCCAACCAGGCCGAGCTGATCGTGCCGCCGTTCCCGGTCACGCCCGATGACCGCGAAGGCCATCCGCGCGAAGTGGCGCGCTACATCGGCAAGGAACTGGACTGGACGAAGGGCTCGATGGTGCTGTTCACCTCGCGCTGGAAGATGGAGAAGGTGGCGGGCCTGATGCCGGCCGCCAAGCGCAAGCAGGTGCTGGTGCAGGGCGAGATGTCGAAGACGCGCATGATCGACGAACACCTGCGCCGTGTCGCCGCCGGCGAGGGTTCGGTGCTGTTCGGGCTGAACTCGTTCGGCGAAGGCCTGGATCTTCCCGGTGAGGCCTGCACCACGGTGGTGATCACCCAGGTGCCGTTCGCGGTGCCGACCGATCCGCAGACCGCCACCCTGAGCGAATGGGTGGAAGCGCGCGGGCTCAATGCGTTCAACCTGATCGCGATCCCGCATGCGCTGCGCACGCTGACCCAGTTCGCCGGCCGCCTGATCCGCACCTCCACCGACACCGGGCGGGTGATCATCCTCGACTCGCGCCTGCTGACCCGCCGTTACGGCAAGCGCATCATCGACGCGCTGCCGCCGTTCAAGCGCACCATCGGCTGAGCCCGCACTGGTAGCGCCGGGCCATGCCCGGCGGAGACCCTCAACCGCCTTCCGGCTTCCGGCACGCCGGGTTGCCCATCGCATTGTGGTAATCGCGGTCGAAGCAGCGCAGGAAGGCATCGAGCACATCGAGATTCGGCGGCCAAGGGGCATCCACCTGCTGCCCGCCTTTGGTAGTGAAGTGGAAACGACCGTTCTTGATGTTCTCCGCCATCGTGGGTGGCGTCGGTATCGCGACCAGCGCGGCACGTGCCTTTTCCAGTCCGCTGCGATCACGCCGCAGGAACGCGATCGTGCCGTCCACGTAGGCGTTCCAGTAGCCGGGGTCGGTGTCCTTCGGCTTGTAGGTGCGCTGCATCAGCGCAATCGCCTGCGCGGTTTGCCCAAGCTCCGCGCGCAGCTGCCCTTCGTGCCAGATGAGGGTGGTGTTGCCCGTCGCCTTGGGCAATGCCGCATACGCGGCCAGCAGGTCCGCGGCTTCCTGGGTGCAGCCGCGATCGGCCAGCGGGCGCCAGCCCCCGTCCATGTCCTGGTCGAACATGCCCGGTTCCATCGCCAGCATCGCCGCGCGGTCGTAGCCGCAGTCAGGAGCCTGCGGCGGTTCGGCGCTCGCGCCCATGGCCACGGCCAGTGCGAGGAAAAGCGGCGTCATCACAACCTCCGTGTCGATGATATTGGGATACCTTAGCGGACTACGAGGGAGGCTGCCGGCCAGCGGCCGGCACTACCGTCTTCAGTCGCCGAGCAGGGCGGTGTTGCGTACGGCGCCCTTGTCGGCGCTGGTGGCCAGCAGGGCATAGGCCTTCAACGCGCTGGTGACTTTGCGTGGTCGCGGTGCGCGCGGCTTCCAGCCCCGTGCATCGGCGTCGGCGCGGCGCTGGGCCAGCGTCGCCTCCTCCACCAGCAGGTCGATGCGGCGGGCCGGGATGTCGATGCGGATGCGGTCGCCATCCTCCACCAGTCCGATCACACCGCCGCTGGCCGCTTCCGGCGAAACGTGGCCGATCGACAGGCCCGAGGTGCCACCGGAGAATCGGCCGTCGGTCAGCAATGCGCACTGCTTGCCCAGGCCTTTCGATTTCAGGTAGCTGGTCGGGTACAGCATCTCCTGCATGCCCGGGCCGCCCTTCGGGCCTTCGTAGCGGATCACCACCACCTCGCCGGGCTTCACTTCATCGGCAAGAATGCCGGCCACGGCGGCGTCCTGGCTTTCGAACACGCGCGCATTGCCTTCGAACACGTGGATCGATTCGTCCACGCCTGCCGTCTTCACCACGCAACCGTCGACGGCGAGGTTGCCGCGCAGCACGGCCAGCCCGCCTTCCTGCGAATAGGCATGTCCGAGTGCGCGGATGCAGCCTTCGGCGCGATCCTGGTCCAGCGACGGCCAGCGCGTGGCCTGGCTGAAGGCCTCCTGGGTGGGAATGCCGGCGGGACCGGCCTTGAAGAAGGTGTGCAGGGTGTCGTTGTCGCTGCGCATCACGTCCCAGCGATCGAGTGCTTCACCGAGCGTGGCGCTGTGCACGGTCGGCACCGAGGTATCCAGCAGGCCGGCGCGATCCAGTTCACCGAGGATGCCGAACACACCACCGGCGCGGTGCACGTCCTCGATGTGGTACTTCGGCGTGTTCGGCGCCACCTTGCACAGCTGCGGCACGCGCCGCGACAGTGCATCGATGTGGGTCAGGTCGAAGTCGACCTCGCCTTCCTGCGCGGCGGCCAGCAGGTGCAGGATGGTATTGGTCGAGCCGCCCATGGCGATGTCCAGGGTCATGGCGTTGGCGAACGCGGCCTGGGTGGCGATGCCGCGCGGCAGCGCACGCGGGTCTTCGCCGCCATACCAGCGGTGGCAGAGTTCGACGATCAGGCGGCCGGCGCGACGGAACAACGCTTCGCGGTCGGCATGCGTGGCCAGCGTGGTGCCGTTGCCCGGCAGCGACAGGCCCAGTGCTTCGGTCAGGCAGTTCATCGAGTTGGCGGTGAACATGCCCGAGCACGAGCCACACGTGGGGCAGGCGCTGCGCTCGTAGTCGGCGACCTTCTCGTCCGAAGCGCTGTCATCGGCAGCGACGACCATCGCGTCGACCAGGTCCAGCTTGTGCTCGGACAGCTTCGTCTTGCCGGCTTCCATCGGTCCGCCGGAGACGAACACCACCGGGATGTCCAGGCGCAGCGCCGCCATCAGCATGCCGGGGGTGATCTTGTCGCAGTTGCTGATGCACACCAGCGCATCGGCACAGTGGGCGTTGACCATGTATTCAACGGCGTCGGCGATGATCTCGCGGCTGGGCAGCGAGTACAGCATGCCGTCGTGGCCCATGGCGATGCCGTCGTCCACGGCGATGGTGTTGAATTCCTTGGCGACGCCGCCAACCTGTTCGATCTCGCGCGCGACCAGCTGGCCAAGGTCCTTCAGGTGCACGTGGCCGGGCACGAACTGGGTGAAGGAGTTGGCGATGGCGATGATCGGCTTGTGGAAGTCGCCATCCTTCATGCCGGTGGCACGCCACAGGGCGCGGGCACCGGCCATGTTGCGGCCGGCGGTGGAGGTGCGGGAGCGGTATTCGGGCATGGCTGGCGGAACGGGCGGGCCGTACGACGTGGGGGTCGGTTGATCATGGCCAATTTTTTCGGTTGCTGCTGCAACCACCGGAGGCGGTCCGGCAGGGCTGCGCCCTGCACCTGCCGAATCAACGTCAACGTCAAAATCAAAAGCGGGCTATCCGCGGGATGGCGGGGTGGCCGTGGGCCAGTAGATCCACGCCATGCGTGGATGGATCGAGGGAGAGGACGACGAAAATGAAATTCCGTTCATCTTTCCTACTTTGCCGATTCCGGTTGTTGGCCCGGATTTGGCATGATGGGGCATTGTTCCGACTTGAAGGCATGAGGCCATGAAACGTTCCCGCACCACCGCGCTGCTGCTGATGAGCGCTGCGCCGCTGCTGTTCACTGCCTGCCAGAAGGAAGAGCAGGTGCAGGTGCAGGAAGGCCTGTATACCTCGGTGGAGGCCTGCACCACGGCTACCGCTGATCCTTCGGCGTGCCGCAACGCGTTTGCCGAGGCGCAGAAGAAGTCTGCCGACGCAGCGCCGAAGTACGCGACCAAGGAAGCCTGCGAACAGGATTACAAGCCTGAGCAGTGCGTGCAGCAGCACACCTCGGCCGGCACCTCGTTCATCGGTCCGATGATGATGGGGTTCTTCATGTCGCAGATGCTGAGCAACCGCGGTGGCCTGGCCCCGCAGGCGCCGGCTTCGGCGCCGGCCTACCAGGACAAGAGCGCCGGTTGGGCGCGTCCTGCGCCGGGCGGCAGCGGCGGCCTGAACACCGCCAGCGGCATCGGCGCGGGCAAGGCCGGGCTGGCCCCGGTCAGCAGCGAACCGAACCGTGCGGTGACCGCCAGCCGCAGCGGCTTCGGCAGCACCAGTGCGCGCCGCAGCGGCAGCAGCGTCGGCGGCTGATCGACCCATGCAACGTATCCGTATTGCCGAGCGCGCCCAGTGGCGGGCGCGCGCGGAGGAAGCCGGTTTCCGCTTCCACACCATCGACGGCCAGCCGTACTGGGATGAAAGCGCGTATTACGCGTTCACCCTGCGCCAGATCGAACAGGACATCGAAGACCCCAGCGCCGAACTGCACCAGATGGCGATGGACCTGGTCGGCGATGTCATCGCCAGCGAGCGCCTGATGGACCAGCTGGCGATCCCCGCGCATTACCGCGACTGGATCGCCGACAGCTGGCGCCAGCGCCAGCCGCACCTGTACGGGCGCCTGGACCTGGCCTACGACGGCACCGGCCCGGCCAAGCTGTACGAACTGAACTACGACACGCCGACCTCTCTGTTCGAAGCCAGCTTCTTCCAGTGGCAGTGGCTGGAGGACCAGCGCAACGCCGGCCGCCTGCCGCAGCACGCCGATCAGTTCAACGCGATCCATGAAGCCCTGGTCGAACGCTTCGGCGAACTGGCCACGCAGCTGCCGCCGCCGCTGTATTTCAGTGCGGTGGGCAGCTCGGACGAAGACCGCGGTACGGTCGAGTATCTGCGCGACTGCGCGTCGCAGACGGGCCTGCACGGGCAGGCGATCGCCATCGAGGACATCGGCCTGTCCGAAGACGGGCGCTTCACCGCGCTGGACGATACGGTCATCGGCACGCTGTTCAAGCTGTACCCGCTGGAAGACCTGATGGCCGAGGAATTCGGTCGCGCGCTGCCGGGCTCGGGCGTGCAGCTGCTGGAGCCGGCGTGGAAGGCGGTGCTGAGCAACAAGGGCATCCTGCCGCTGCTGTGGCAGCGCAACGTCGGCCATCCGAACCTGCTGGAAGCACACTTCGATGACGGCAGCGCGCTGGCCTCGGGCTGGGTGCGCAAGCCGCTGTTCTCGCGCGAAGGTGCCAACATCGAGATGCACCTGGCCGACGGCAGCACGCAGCGCAGCGACGGTCCGTACGACGGTCCGGCGATCCTCCAGCGTGCGCATCCGCTCACCCGCTTCGAAGGCGGTTACCCGCTGATCGGCAGCTGGGTGATCGGCGACCACGCCTGCGGCATCGGCATCCGCGAGGACGACAGCGCGATCACCCGCGACAGTGCGCGCTTCGTGCCGCACGCGATCATCGACGAAGCGCCGACGCGGATCTACGTCTGATGGCGGTGCAACGCCCGCCCGGTCGGCGCGGGCGTCCTGCTCCCGTGCCGGGCCGTCACTTCGACGATGGTCGCGGCCTGAAAGCGTTCGCCGACCGCATCGCGGTGCGCTGCCACCGCTGCGATACGCCGGGCTGGGTGCTGGCGAGCTGGCAGCCCTACCGTTGGACGGTGCGTTTCCGCTGCACCGGCTGCAGCGTTGCGCTGGACAGTGGCGACTGGGTGGGCGCGGTGTGCATGCAGGGACGCCGGCCGTGCGGGTACTGCGGGCACCAATGGCTGTATGTGCATCGCCGGATAGCGTCGGGCGTTCGTTCGCCGGCCACCTTTCCCGCGCGATGTGGGCAATGTGGGCGCAGCAGCGATGTCGACGTGTCGGCCACCCCGCTGCGCGATGCCGAGCCGGCTGATCCGCACTTCGGCCTGCCGCTGCATCTTGTTGAACCCACCCGTGCCGGCTTGCTGTGGGCCTACAACGCCGAACACCTGCAGGCGCTGCACGACTACGCCGCAGCCACGCTGCGTGAGCACGGCGGCGTACGCAACAGTTCGATGTTCTCGCGCCTGCCGCAGTGGATGAAACTGGCCCGCAACCGGGTGCTGCTTCAGCGCGCGGTGGAACGATTGCAGCGGCGGCGGCTGCAGGGGTAGTGCCGGCCGCTGGCCGGCAACCGCTGTGGGTAGAGGCCGACCTTGGTCGGCGCCGTTGATGGTGTGCCAACCAAGGCGATGTGTCGGTAGCGCCGGGCCATGCCCGGCGGTTGTGGTGATCCGCCGGCCAGCGGCCGCCACTACCCTTTACAGCAGCCCTTCGCGCTTCACCGCCAGATAGCGCTCCACCAGTGCGGCGGGCAGCGCGTCGGCGGTCACGTCCAGCACCATCACCCGTTCGGCACGCAGCGCGTCATGCGCCTGCGCGCGCTGTTGCAGGTACAGCGCGGCCGCACCGGCCTGCGCGGCATCTTCCACCGTGTGCACCTCACCTTCCAGGGCAGCATCCAGTTCGCGCTCGCGCAGGCTGGCTACGCATACCAGATGACGGCGCTGCAGCAGGCGCACCGCCGCAAGCAGGTCTTCGATGTCCTCGTCGCGCACGTTGCTGACCAGCATCACCAGCGCGCGCCGGGGCTGGCGCAGTGAGACTTCGGTGGCGGCAGCCAGGTAATCGGTGGCCACGGCCTGTGGCTGCAGGTCGTAGCTGGCGCGCAGCAGGTGCTGCACCGTGTCCATGCCGCGCTGCGGCGCCACCCAGCGACGCTCGCCGCCTACCGCGAACAGGCCGGCAGCATCGCCCTGGCGCAATGCCAGGTAGGCCACCACCAGCGAGGCGTTCAAGGCATGGTCGAAATGCGAGAGCCCACCTTCGCTGGCCAGCATGCGCCGGCCGCTGTCGAGCATCAGCAGCAGCTGCTGGTTCTTCTCGTCCTGGTACTCGCGCGAGATCAGCTTGCGCGCGCGGGCCGTGGCCTTCCAGTCGAGCTGGCGCAGGCTGTCGCCGATGCGGTACTCGCGCATCTGGTGGAAGTCGGTGCCTTCGCCGCGGCGGCGCTTCACATGGGCACCGACCAGGCGCGAGGCCTGGTCGGCGCTGAACAGCGCAAATCGGGTGAGTGGCACGAAGTTGGGATAGACCCGCACCTCCAGCGCCGGTGGCAGCGTGCGTTGCTGCCACCACAACCGCCACGGCGAGCGGATGCGCAGCTGCACGCCTTCGAAGGCAAAGCGGCCGCGCTGCTGCGGCTGCACGTGGTAATGCAGCGAACTGGCATGGCCCGCCCGCAACTGCACGCGTTGCGGCAGTGATTCCAGTGGCCAACCGCCTGGCACCAGATCGAATACCTGTACCTGCATGGCCTGCCCGGATTGCAGGCGCAGGCCGATCTCGCGGCGCACGCCCAGTGCCAGGGCTTCGGGCACGTCGCGCTCGACGCTGGGCGATGGTCGTCGCCGCTGCCGCCACAGATCAACCAGTGCCAGCACCGCAACCAGTGCACCGGCCAGTGCCCAGCTCCAGCGTGGCAGCAGCCCGGCCAGCACCACGCCGCCCAGCGCGGCCCAGGCCAACAACAACGCCAGCAGCAGCGGCGCAGGCCTCATCGGCGCGGCGCTTCCACCTTGGCCAGCAGCGCACCCAGCACGTCGTCGGCACCCTGGCCTTCGATCTGCAGCTCCGGTGCCAATGCGATGCGGTGGCGCAGGGCAGGGCGGGCGATGTCGCGCACATCATCGGGGGTGACGAAGTCACGACCGGCCAGCACCGCCTGCGCGCGCGAGGCACGCACCAGGGCAATGCTGCCGCGCGGGCCGGCACCGACGGCGATGCCTGGCCACTGCCGGGTGGCGGCCACGATGCGCACCGCGTAGTCGATCACTTCGTCATCCACGGTGATTGCCGCGGTGGCCTGCTGCAACGCCAGCAGTTCGCCGGCACCGAGCACGCGCGGCACCTGGCTCAGGTCGAAATCACTGGCGGCACGGCCGCTGGTGATCGCCGCGACCATGCGCTTCTCGTCCTCCAGCTGCGGATAGTCGATCAGCACCTTCAGCAGGAAACGGTCCAGCTGCGCTTCCGGCAGCGGATAGGTGCCTTCCTGTTCCAGCGGGTTCTGCGTGGCCAGCGCCATGAACGGCGGTGCCAGGGTGAAGGCCTTGCCTTCGATGGTGACCTGGCCTTCCTGCATCACTTCCAGCAGCGCGGACTGGGTCTTGGCCGGGGCCCGGTTGATCTCGTCGGCCAGCAGCAGGTTGGTGAACACCGGGCCGCGACGGATCTTGAAGCTCTCGCTCTTCGGGTCGTACACCGCATGGCCGCTGACGTCGCTGGGCATCAGGTCGGGGGTGAACTGCACGCGGCCATAGTCCAGTTCCAGTGCCTGCGCCAGCGCGCGCACCAGCAGGGTCTTGCCGAGGCCGGGCACGCCTTCGATCAGCACGTGGCCACCGGCCAGCAGGGCGACCAGGATCTGGTCGAGCACATCGGCCTGGCCGATGAAGGCGTGGCCGACGGCCTGGCGGATGGCGTCGACGCGTTCGATCAGGCGGGCGGTGGCGGCCGCCGGAAGTTCAGGGGCATCGGTCATAGCAGGGATCTCATCTGGAGCAGCAAGCGGATGCGCTCGCGCAGGGCGGAGGAATCATGCGGCGAAGGCGGAGTGAGTGCACTGGCGACTCGACTGACGGGCCATTGCAACACTGCGGCGATGGCCTGGTCACGCGCAGCACCGTCGAGCGCCGCAGCGACGGGCGCGCGCAGGCGCAAGCGGTGCAGGAACAGCGCCTGCACGGCCAGGTACAGGCGCGTGCCATGGCCGAAGCGCAGCAGCAGTTCGCCACTGGCGCGGACGTGTTCCAGCAACGAACGGCGTTCGACCACCGGCGCGGGCAGGGCACTGCCGAAGCGTTGCGCGCGTGACCACAGCCAGCCGAGGATCGCCAGCAGCAGCGGCACCCACAGCGGCCAGCCCTGGTAGAAGATGCGCGCGCCCAGCGATGGCGGGCGGCTGCCGTACACCAGCCACATCGTGCCGCGCCCATAGTTGGGATCGAGCAGGTAGCGCGTCAGGTCGCGGTGGGAGAGGTCATGCAGGCCATCGCGGGCAACGGCATCGGCGTCGACCGTGCGGCGGCGTGTTGATGCGGACGGGCCTTCACCGCGCATGACGTCCATGTCCGCCAGCACGTCGATGCGGCCCTTGCCGTGCGGCAGGCGCGCGAACACCAGTCCTTCCTGGCCACCCCAGCGGCGCTCGGCCGTGGCGTTGGCCTGGAAGCCCAGGCTGAAGCGCCGGCCGCCGCAGAACTCGACGTGGCTGGGATCATCCACCACGTGGAAGGGTTGGCAGTCGCTGCCATGGAACAGGCTGTCCACGCCGATCCTGTCCAGCAGGGGGCCCTGCGTGCTGCTGGCATCGTCCTCGGCCGGTGGCTGCGTGCGCAGCAGCAGATGGCCACCCGTGCCGACCCAGTCCAGCAGGGCCTGCGCAGTGCGCGGCGGCATGTCGGCGGTATCCTGCAGCAGCACCACCGTATCGGTGGCGGCCAGTGGCATCTGTGCCAGGTCCAGCCGCTGCCGGGACTGCACCTCGATGCCGTCGGCGCGCAGCGCCTGGCCCAGCACATACAGCGGGTTGTAGCTGGCTTCGCCCTGCGGCGGCAGCACGATGGTCTCGGTCACCTTTTCATGCGTGCGCAGGAACAGGATGGTCAGCGGCACCCCGAGCAGGACCAGCGCGCCGAGCAGCAACGACCAGAACAGGCGCGGGCTCATGCCTGCCACCCGTACTGCTGGCGCAGCGTGCTGGCCAACGCGTCGAAATCGCTGCGGGTAGGCAGGCGCCCGCCGTAGGCGGCGTACTGCCACATGCGCACGATGCGCGCGAACAGTTCACGGTCGGTGCTGTCGGACATGCGCCGCGAGGCACGCAGGCACTGTGATTCGGTGGCACCGGGCGGCAACGCGATGCCGGTGCGCTCCACCAGCGTGCGCACGCTGGCGCGATACAGCAGCGCCAGTGCCTGCCGCGGCCGTCCTTGGTCCCACAGCAGCCCGGCCTGGGTCGCCACATCCGGCGGCAGCACCACCGGCATTTCCACCTGCTCTTCGGTAATCTGCGGTGCCTGCTTTTCCTTGCGGCGGCCGGAACCGCGCAACCACGGCAGCCACAGCCGCGCGGTCAACAGCAGCACCAGCAGCAGGACCCCCAACAGCCCCCACAGGCCCCATTCGGCGAGCCGGGCCAGCCACAACTGGCCGCTCTTGCGCGACGTACGGTCCGCGTTGCTGCTGCTGTCCTTCTGCAGCTCTTTCTTGTCTTTCTGCTTCTCGGCGGCGTCTTCGATCGGCTTCCATCGGCTGACCTGCCGCGTCGGCCGCTGCAGCGGATCTTCGTAGGCGCGGTTCACGGCCTGGCGGAAGCCAGCGGTATCCACCGGCGTGTCGCCGAAGATCACCGCCGTTGTATTGGCCGGATCGTTTTCCGCAGTGGCCGCTTCTTCGGCTTCTTCAGCGTCTTCCGCTTCTGCGTCTTCAGCGGCGTTGGCCGTGGCGGTCTGCGCGGCGTCCGGCGTGTCGGCGTCCTGTGCGTGCACGGGCGCCAACGGCAGCGCCAGGCACAACAGCAGCAGCAACGAAGAGGCGACCGGCAGCAGGCGTTCGCGCAGGCGGCGCAGTGCGATTTCCACGTCCCAGGCTTCCATCTGCGTGCGTCGGTTCAAGTACAGGCCGAAGCCGGCACCCACGTAGAACGGCCCGATCAGCGCCGCCGCCAGCCAGCACAACAGGTTGAGGCCAAGCTTGGCCCACGCAGGCGCCTCCACGCTGACCATCGCCCACGCTGCGCGCCAGGATTCGGGCAGCAGTTCCAGCGGGATGAAGATGAAGATAGTGGCGATCGCGCCCACCACCAGCACCAGCTCGAATGCCAGGCAGATCACCGCCAGCACCAGCGCAGGGCCCGCAGCGCCGGCGGCGACTGCACGCCGGCGTGGGCCACGCTGGGCGGGCGCATTGCCCTCCAGCAGATTGACCGGCAGGCACAGGCTGCGCAGGCCGCTGAACCGGCGCCAGCCCAGATAGCCCCAGAAGCCGCTGCCGCCCCACTGCCGCTGTGCGCGCAGCGCATCGCGCGGGCCGACCCGTTCGCCGAAGATGCCGCGCGAGAGCACGTACAGCGGTGCGCGTTCGAACAACGGTTTGCACCACCACATCGCCAGCCACGCCCAGCCGAAGGCATCCAGCCACCAGGCCAGTGCATTGAACAGCACGAACAACGGTGCACTGGCCAGCAGCCAGCTGCCCCACACACCGCGGGCGTGGCGGCGGGCCAGCGCGCTGCCCAGCTCCATCGCTTCCCAGCTGCTGCGCGCGCGCAGCACCACGTCCAGGTGGTCAATCCGCATGGCCACCTCCGCGTCCACCGCGCCACAGCCACAGCAGCACGCCGGCCCACAGCACGCCGGCCACGCTGAACTTCACTGCGGCCGGAATGTCGGCGATGGAAGACCAGAACGCTTCCACGAACGCGGCCAGCAGCAGCATGAAGGCCACGCCCAGGCACAGCCGCGCGCCGATGCGCCCGCCTTCGACCAGCGCATCCAGGCGGCGCCGCCGCCCGGGAGCCAGCAGTTTCATGCCCAGCTGCAGGCCGGCGCCGCCGGCAATCACGATCGCGGTCAGCTCGAATGCACCGTGGCCGGCCACAAAGCGCCAGAACGGGCCGCCATGGCCGATGTGCTGCAGGTGGCCGGCGACCGCGCCGATGGTGATGCCATTGAAGAGCAGCACCAGCAGCGTGCCCAACCCCGCCAGCAGGCCGCTGGCGAAGGTGCGCAGGGCGATGCTGATGTTGTTCATGATGTAGTAGCCGAACATCATCCAGTCGGTGCCGCTGTCGCGGCCCAGGCGCTCGGCGGATGGATCGTACATGCGCTCCATCTCGGCGATCTGGCCGTTGTCCATCAGCAGGTGGATGCTGTCCGGGTACACCTGCACCAGCACGAAGCAGGCCAGCGCCGGCACTGCGAACATCGCCAGCGCTGCCCACATGCTGCGCGCCTGGCTGCGCACCAGCAGCGGAAAATCAGCAACCAGGAATTCCAGCGCGCGCCGCCAGCGGGTCGGCGGCGTGCGGTACAGCACGCCATGGCCGTGCTGCATCAACTGCTGCAGGCGTTGCACCAGCTGCGGGCTGTAGCCGCGTTCGCGGGCCAGCGCCAGCTGCTGGCACAGCCGTCGGTAACGCTGCGGGAAGCTGACATCGCCGGCTTCTTCCGCGCCCGGCCTGCGCCGGCGCCGACGCGAGGCACCGGCGCGATGCTGCAGCCACTGCTCCAGGTCATGCCATTCCTGTTGATGGCGGGCGACGAACTGCTCCTGCTTCATCGTCGTCCCAGCAACCAGTTGGCCATTGCATACAGGCGCAGCACACCGACCTGGCCGGACGCGCTGGTCAACGGCTCGGCGATGCCGGCCAGTTCCTGCTGGCGTGCGGGTGACAGGCGTGGCGCGCGCTCGGCGAAGGCCATCACCGCCGCCTGCTCCTCCGGCCGCAGCGGTTGCGGCGGCGCCAGCGCGCTGTCGATGGTGGCCGGCGGCGGCAGGTAATGCGGCGGTGCATGCACCACCATCGTGCCGGCTACCAGATCGCCCAGGCGGCGGCCATGCGGATCGAACAAGCTGCTGATCAGGCCCAGTGCGTAGCCGAAAGGCAGCATGTCCACGGTGCGCAGCAGGTTGCGGGTGATCGAGGCCATCCAGCCCACCGGCGCGCCATCCTGCGCGAGCACCCGCAGGCCCAGCACGCGCTTGCCGAGGGTATGGCCCCACAGCGCTTCGCAGACGATGGGGTAGGCCCACATCAGCAGGAACATCAGCGCCATGTACAGGCCGCGGCCGAACTCATCGAGCAGGGCCAGCGGAATGGACAGCGCGGTGAGCGCGCCGAAGCGGACGGCCAGGTCGATCAGCCAGGCCAGCGCACGCGGCATCGGGCCGGCCGCAGGCAACTGCAGCGGCACGCCTTCCGGCGTTACCACCTCGCGGTAGGTATCGAGCATCGGCGCGGCCATCAGCGCGATGGCCGCCGAAGTGGGCGCTGGAGTCCTCTCCGGCGTGCAGCCACGGGCATGGGGGTCTCGACGGTTCCTGGTCGGGCCCAGACTTTAGCAGAGCCCGGCCATCGGCGAGGCGGCCTCAGCCCAGGTATTCGTCCTTCAGCCGCACGTAGTGGTCGGCCGAATAGTGCAGCGACTCGATCTCCTTGTCGCTGAGCGTGCGCGCCGGACGGGCAGGGTTGCCCACCCACAGCTCGCCTTCGCCCACCACCTTGCCGGGGCCGACTACCGCGCCGGCACCGACGAAGCCATGGCGCTCGATCCGGGCACCGTCGAGGATGCACGCGCCCATGCCGATCAGGCTGTAATCGCCGATGCTGCAGGCGTGGATGATGCAGCCATGGCCGACGGTGACGCCTTCGCCGATCAGGGTCGGGTAGCCGGCCTTGTTGTACGGGCTGTGGTGGCTGACGTGGATGATCGTGCCGTCCTGCACATTGGTGCGTGCACCGATGCGCACGAAATTGACGTCGCCACGGATGACCGTGCCCGGCCAGATCGATACGTCATCGGCCAGTTCGACATCACCGATGATCGTGCAGGCCGGATCGACATACACGCGCTGGCCGAGCACCGGCATCTTGTCGCGGAAGGGGCGCAGCGGGGTCATCGGCATCTCCGGAAGAGCAGGGCAATCGCGATGATGATACCGCGTGCAGCACGCAGCCCAGCCGGTAGTGCCGGCCGCTGGCCGGCACCCGCAGAGGTGCTGCCGAAGGTGTATCGGGTTGCCGGCCAGCGGCCGGCACTACCCCTTAGTGCTGCGCGTGTTCGGCCAGCATCTGCCGGAACAGGGCATCCAGCCATGGACCATCGCCATGCCCGGCGGGCAGCTGCGGACCCTCGGCGCGCGTGGCCATTTCCTGGTCGATGTAGTCGCTGATGGCGATGATGCGGGGACCGGCCGTCACTTCGGCGCTGGCACGCTTGACCACCAGCAGCGCTTCGATCGCCCCGCGTACCGGGCCATCCGGCAGCAAACGCTCCAGCAGATGCTCGAATGCCATGGGCGGCGGGCTGGACTCGCTTTCGATCCACTGGCAGGCCAGCAGCGCGCGCAGCACGTACAGATACTTCTTGGTGCTGATGGCCCCGCCGCCGAGATGTCGGCTGTACGTGGTGCGCGCCATGCTCATGTAGTGCCACCAGCTGCCCAGCGGCGAGTAGAAGCGCTGGGCAGCCTCCCAGAGCTGCGCCACGGCGGCATCGTTCTGCTGGTAGATGATCGGCGAACGCAGCCATTCGATCAGCGTCGGGTTCGACTTGGATACCAGCCGCATTGCCTTGCGCAAATCCCAGCCGCTGACGTCCAGCTCGTCGTCGATCGGCAGTTCGATCACATCGCGCTGCGCCTCGCCCGGCCCGGTGCTCTCGTTGACACTCAGGTACCAGGGCTGGCGGTGCACGTAGATGAAGCGTGCATCGTAGTCGCTGTCCGGCGACGAGAAACCCCAGCCGCGGCTGCCCGATTCGCAGGCCAGCAGCACGCGCACGTCGTGCGTGCGTTCGATGTCGGCCAGGGTGGCCAGGATGGCGGCGCGCTTGTCCGCCGCGATCGGATGGATGTCGTCCATGCAAGGAAGCTCCTGCTGTTGTTGCGTCGAGCCCATCGACTCTACAGGCAGCAGGCGGATACGTGTAGCGCCAGGCCATGCCCGGCGCACGCGATCATTGGGGCTATGCCACGCGTCCGCGCCGTGCGCGCTCCAGGTGCACCAGCAGCAGCGAGATCGCCGCCGGGGTCATGCCCGGAATGCGCTGGGCCTGGCCGATGGTCTGCGGACGCACGCGCTCGAGCTTCTGCAGCGCTTCGGCCGACAGCCCGCGCACGATGGCGTAGTCGAAATCGCCGGCAATCGGCGTTGCTTCATGGCGCTGCTGGCGCTCGATCTCCTCGCGCTGGCGATCCAGGTAACCGGCGTACTTCACCCCGATCTCCACCTGTTCGGCCACCTTGCCATCGGCCACGGCCGGGCCGAGCGAGGGCACCCGCATCAGCTGTGCGTAATCCAGTTCCGGGCGCTTGATCAGGTCCAGCACGTTGGTTTCGCGGCTGACCGCCACGCCCAGCGTTTCCTGCACTTCGCGGCCCAGCGCATTGGCCGGCGTGGCCCACAGCGCGCCCAGGCGCGTGCGCTCGGCGGCCACGGCAGCCTGCTTGGTTTCGAAGGCCCGCCAGCGACGATCATCGACCAGGTCCATGTCGCGGCCGGTCGGGGTCAGGCGCTGATCGGCGTTGTCTTCGCGCAGCTGCAGGCGGTACTCGGCGCGGCTGGTGAACATGCGGTACGGCTCGTTGGTGCCGTGGGTGATCAGGTCATCCACCAGCACGCCGAGGTAGGCTTCGTCGCGACGCGGGCACCAGCCCTCGAGGCCACGCACCTGGCGAGCGGCGTTGAGGCCGGCCAGCAGGCCCTGTGCGGCAGCTTCTTCATAACCGGTGGTGCCGTTGATCTGGCCGGCGAAGAACAGGCCGTTGACCAGCTTGGTTTCCAGCGAGGCCTTCAGCCCGCGTGGATCGAAGAAGTCGTACTCGATGGCATAGCCGGGGCGGGTGATGTGCGCGTTCTGGAAACCACGGATGCTGCGCACCATCTCCAGCTGCACGTCGAACGGCAGCGAGGTGGAAATGCCGTTGGGATAGATCTCGATGATGCCCAGGCCTTCGGGCTCGACGAAGATCTGGTGGCTGGCCTTCTCGGCAAAGCGCACCACCTTGTCCTCGATGGAGGGGCAGTAGCGCGGGCCGATGCCTTCGATCTGGCCGCTGTACAGCGGCGAACGGTGCAGGGCGTCGCGGATGATCTGGTGGGTCTGCTCGCTGGTGTGGGTGATCCAACAGCTGACCTGCTGCGGATGCTCATCCACCGAGCCGAGGAAGGACATCACCGGGCGCGGCGTGTCGCCGGGCTGTTCGTCCATCACGCCGTAGTCCAGCGAACGGCCGTCGATGCGCGGTGGCGTGCCGGTCTTCAGGCGGTCCACCTGGAACGGCCGCTCGCGCAGGCGTGCGGCCAGCGTGGTGGCGGGCGGATCGCCCATGCGGCCGGCTGCGTACTGGGTCGGGCCGACGTGGATCTTGCCGGCCAGGAAGGTGCCGGCGGTCAGCACCACGGCCTCGGCGTCGAAACGCAGGCCGGTCTGGGTGATGACCCCGCGCACGTGGTCGCCCTCGATGACCAGGTCATCCACCGCCGCCTGGAACACGGTCAGGTTGGCCTGGCCCTCGACGATGGCGCGGATCGCCATGCGGTACAGGTTGCGGTCGGCCTGGCAGCGGGTGGCGCGCACGGCCGGGCCCTTGGAGGCGTTGAGGGTGCGCCACTGGATGCCGGCGCGGTCGGCGGCATGCGCCATCGCACCGCCCAGGGCGTCGATTTCCTTGACCAGATGGCCCTTGCCGATGCCACCGATGGCCGGGTTGCAGCTCATCGCCCCCACCGTTTCGATGTTGTGGGTCAGCAACAGGGTGCGCACGCCGGTACGGGCCGCAGCCAGCGCGGCCTCGGTGCCGGCGTGGCCACCGCCGATGACGATGACGTCGTAACGATGGAAGGAATCGATCATGGGGGCTGTTCAGCAAGGGGCAGGCGCAGCCGGAGACGGCGCCGGGGTGGCGATTTTAGCGCCAATCGGGGCAGGGACGTCGGCGCCGGCGGGCCGGCGTCGAAATCAACCCTAAAGTTGGCAGGATTTTTGCAGATAACCCAATAGCACCCACCGTGGCTGGCGCCGCAGGCGCTGGTGACCGGAATTGGAACAGGGGCCGGTACAGGCGCACGGTGGGGAAGCAGAGGGGCCGGCAGTCGGGGGACTGTCCGGCCCTGTTTTTTGGGGCGGCTGGGAACGCGTCATCCACGCATGGCGTGGATCTACTGCCCGCGCGCCCTGGTGTCCCAAACAACAAACGGCCCCGCAGTGCGGGGCCGTTCGCCTTCAAAGGTGCCGACATCCGACAGGGCCGGAACAGGGGGGATCCAGATGTTCCTGTCGGATATCGACGTAGAGCTGTTTGGGACGGGCCCTTAACGCTTTTGTCACTTTGTGACGCTGGCCGTCACCACCTGCGTAGATTGAGGCTTGGACCGTGTGAAATGCAAGATGGAACAAGCGTCAACTGTGCGCTATCTCTCACGATCCATGGCACGCCAGGGGGAACTGTTCATCCTCGGCGCACGCGGAGCCGGAGCCGGACGCGCCTGCGGCGGCGGCGAGGGGCGCTCGAGCCGCTGTGCAGGCTGCGGCGGTCGACGCATCGAATCCATGTTGCGCCAGGGCGAGCCGCCATTGTTCTGGCGCGGCGGCGGTGGCGGGCGGTTTTCGCCGCCGTTGCCGGGACGCGGTGGCGGGCGGTGGTTGTGGTGCGGCGGGCGGTAGATCGGCCGCTGGTAGTACGGGCCGCCATAGCCGTAATAGCCACCGCCGCCGTAATACGGATAGCCGTAGTCGGACGGGTAGCCATAGGGGTAGCGGTACTCCACCGACGGCGCACCGTGGTAGTAACCGCCGCCGCGACCACCGACATAGTCATAGGTGGTGCAACCGGTCAGGGCCAGCAGCAGGCCACCGGCAAGCATCAGGCGCGTTTTCATGATGGGTCCCCCCAGAGGACGGGTATGCAGGCAGCTTCAGCCGCCGGCGTTGAATCAGCCCTTAATTCCGCCGGCCAGGATGAATGGCGGTGTAGGCATGCATGCTGGCATGACCGATGGCGCCCTCGCCAGCGCGGGGCCATACGTTAATCTTGCGTCATGAGCGATTCACTGTTGCCCCGCGCTGATGACGTCCTCGCCGCCGCCGCGCGGATCGCGCCCCATGCCAGCGTGACCCCGGTGCTGCGCTCGCGCACGCTGGATGCGTTGGCCGGTGCGCAACTGGCGTTCAAGGCCGAGCACCTGCAGCGCGGCGGCGCGTTCAAGTTCCGCGGTGCGTGCAATGCGGTGTGGTCGCTCGATGCCGACCACGCCGGTGCCGGTGTGGTGACCCATTCCTCCGGCAATCACGGTGCCGCCTTGGCACTGGCTGCCCGCACACGGGGCATTCCCTGCCATGTGGTGGTGCCGGAAGGGGCCGTGGCCGCCAAGCTGGCCAATATTGCCCGGCATGGCGCCACCCTCTGGCGCTGCCCGGCCACCATTGCCGACCGCGAGGCCACCTGCGCCAAGGTGCAGGCCGATACCGGCGCCACCCTGGTCCATCCGTACACCAACCCCGCGGTGATCACCGGGCAGGGCACGGCCGCGCTGGAGCTGCTGCACAGCGAGGGGCCGTTCGACGTGCTGGTGGTGCCGGTGGGCGGTGGTGGTTTGGCCAGTGGCACCGCGTTGGCCCTGCAGCACGCCAGCCCGGGCACGCGGCTGGTGCTGGCCGAGCCGGCCGGTGCCGACGACACCGCCCGTTCGCTGGCGACCGGCAAGCGCCAGGAGGCATTTACCCCGGACACGATCTGCGACGGACTGCGCACGCTGATCGGCGCACCCAACTTCGCGCTGCTGCAGGCCGCGGGCGCCGAGGTCATCGTGGTTGACGATGCCGCCACCGTGGCGGCGATGCGCCTGCTGTGGGACGTGCTCAAGCAGGTGGTCGAGCCGTCCTCGGCGATCGTGCTGGCGGCGGTGCTTGCCCAGCCCGCGCGCTTTGCCGGCCTGCGCGTTGGACTGGTGCTGTCCGGCGGCAATGTCGATCTGCCTGCCCTGCGTTGGGGAGCGCCATGAGCCGCGGCCGCCATCGCGAACGTACCGGCCTGCTCGGTTGGGTGTGGCGGTTGTTCGTACTGCTGGTGATCTGGCTGCTGGGCGTGACCGCCTGGATCGTCTGGGTCGGCGAGCGCGACCAGGCGGCCAAGGCGGACGCGATCATCGTGCTGGGTGCGGCGGCCTACGATGCCAAGCCCTCGCCGGTGTTTGAAGAGCGCATCCGCCACGGCCTGGATCTGTACGACGCCGGCTACGCGCCATTGCTGATCTTTACCGGAGGATACGGCGGCACCGGTGCGCGCTTCTCGGAATCGCAGGTGGCCCGGCGCTATGCGCTCAAGCACGGCATTCCCGATGAGGCGATCCTCATCGAGACCGCCTCGCGCAATACCGTGCAGAACCTGGTCGAGGCCAAGCGGCTTATGGACCAGCGCAAGCTGCATTCGGTGATCATCGTCAGCGACCCGCTGCACATGGCGCGCGCGCTGCGCCTGAGCAAGGCGCTGGGCATCCAGGCGTTGGGCTCGTCCACGCCCAGCACGCGCTTCCGCAGCTTCCATACCAGCTGGCGCTTCCTGGTGCAGGAGATCTACTTCTTCCACCGCGACCTGGTACGGCCGCCGTTGAGTTCACCGGCCAATACCTGAGCCGCTGCTGCTGCGCTCGCCGGGCATGGCCCGGCGCTACCCACACGCGCGCCTGGCAGCGCCGGGCCATGCCCGGCGGCGCCTTCGAATCAGGTCTGCTTGCGCCGGATCGGGATCGCCGACACCGGCACGGACGCAATGTCATGCCCACCTTCGCGGATCGGCGCGCCCGGATCCGGCGCCCAGGCATGGGCGTAGATCACTTCCCAGCTGCTGGGCAGCTTGCCATCGGCACGGCGCATCGGTTCGTACGCCGCCGCTGCCGCCGCGAACCGCCCCCGGCCGGTCAACGTATGGCGGCGATCGACCCGTGCGTTGGTCGCGCCCATCGCGCGCAGCTCGCGCATCAACGAGGGCAGGTCGTCGTAGGTCAGGGTGAACAGGTCGCGGTCCAGTACCGGATCGCGGAAGCCGGCCATCATCAGCGCATCGCCGAACTGGGCGATCTGCGCGAAGCGGCTCACGTGCGGGCGGTCGTCGGCGGCGGCGAAGGCCTCGCTGAGCTCGACCAGCGTTTCCGGCCCGAACGTCGAACACACCAGCAACCCACCGGGCTTGAGCACGCGGCGGAAACCGGCGAACACCGCCGGCAGGTCGTCCACCCACTGCAGGCACAGGTTGCTGAAGATCACATCGACGCTGTTGTCGGCCAACGGCAGCGCCGTGGCATCGGCGGCCAGGCGCTGGAACGGCTTCCACCAGCCGGCCTGGCGCTTGGCCTGGTCGAGCATCGGCAGTGCCACGTCCAGCGCGATCACCTGCGCCTTCGGCCAGCGCTTCTTCATCAGCGCACTGGCATGGCCGGTGCCGGCACCGATATCCAGCACCACCTCGGGCTTGCGTGCCTCCAGGTAGTCCAGCGATTCCAGCAGCCGCGACTGCACCTCGCGCTGCAGGGCGGCGGCAGCGTCGTAGCTGGTGGCGGCGCGGGCGAAGGCGCGGCGGACATGGCGGGCATCGAAGTGGGACGGCATTGCAGAAGTCTCTTAGAACGTACCGGGGTAGGCGCCGCCGTCGATCAGCAGGTTCTGCCCGGTGAGGTAACCGGCCTGTGCACTGCACAGGAAGGCGCAGGCGGCGCCGAATTCGTCCGGCGTGCCGAAGCGGCCGGCCGGGATCTGCTGGCGGCGGCGTTCGGCCACCGCCTGCACGTCCCCGTCCTGGCCGGCGGCGTGGGCGAAGTTGGCGCGCAGGCGGTCGGTATCGAACTGGCCGGGCAGCAGATTGTTGATCGTGACGTTGTGGACGACGGTGCGCCGCGCCAGCCCGGCGACGAAGCCGGTCAGACCGCTGCGCGCGCCGTTGGACAGCGCCAGCGCGTCGATGGGTGCCTTCACCGATGACGAGGTGATGTTGACGATGCGGCCGAAGCCGCGCTCGATCATCGCGTCCACGGTGGCGCGGATCAGCGCGATCGGTGCCAGCATGTTGGCGTCGAGCGCGGCGATCCAGTCGTCGCGCTCGAACGTGCGGAAGTCGCCCGGCGGCGGACCGCCGGCGTTGGTCACCAGGATGTCGACCTGCGGGCAGGCGGCCAGCGCCTGGGCGCGGCCCGCCTCGGTGGTGACGTCGGCGGCGATCGCATGCACTTCAGCGGCACCGCGCAGCGTACGCAGTTCTTCAGCCGCGGCCTGCAGCGCAGCGTCACCGCGGGCGACGATGACCACGTTCACGCCTTCGCGCACCAATGCGCGCGCGCAGCCCAGGCCAAGCCCCTTGCTGGCGCCGCAGACCAGTGCCCAGCGGCCGGAAATGCCCAGATCCATGCGTCAGTCCTGCACAAGCTTAGGAAGGCTCATTGTCCGCCATCGGCCGGTGACAGGCCGGCAACGAAGTGTTGCAGGGCGGCTGCAACGTGATCGGCATGGCCGAGGAAGGGGGCGTGGCCGCCCTGGCCGACGGTCAGCGACTGCCCGCCGGGCGCCAGCGCGGCAGCGGCCTGCATCGCCGCCGGCGAGACCAGACGGTCACGCTGGCCGGCAATCCACAGGCTGGGCTTGCCCAGTGCGGGCAGGGCGCCGCGCAGGTCGGTGCTCTCCAGCAGCTGCAGGCCCTCGTGCAGTGCGCGTTCGGTGGGCGCTCCGCGTTCGACCAGGCGCTGGCGCAGGGTGCGCAGTTCCTCGCGGGCATGCGCCGAACCCATCACGTCCAGTGCCAGGAAACGTTCCAGGGTTCCCCTGAAGTCCTGCGCGAGGTCACGACCGAACTGCTCGAACACCGATGGCTCC
Organism: Stenotrophomonas sp. 3(2025); assembly: GCF_052665395.1. NCBI lineage: Bacteria > Pseudomonadati > Pseudomonadota > Gammaproteobacteria > Lysobacterales > Lysobacteraceae > Stenotrophomonas > Stenotrophomonas sp. 3(2025). Next base: position 175,532 of record NZ_JBQOIF010000002.1, read on the forward strand.
ACCGCATGCGGCCAGTCATCACCGCGCACGAAGCGCGGCGTGGCGGCGATCATCGCCAGACCACGCACCTTCGGCAGCGTAGCCGCCGCGTGCAGCGCGAACAGGCCGCCCAGTGACCAGCCGCACCACACCGCCGGCGGCGTGGCCGCGGCAATGGCGTTGACCACGAACGGCAGGCGCAGCGGGGTGCTGTCGTCGCGGCTGTGGCCATGGCCGGGCAGGTCGACCAGATGCAGCGTGAATCGATCGGCCAGGCGCTGCACCAGCGGCGCAAACACGCCGCCCTGCAGGGCCCAGCCGTGGATCAGTATCAGGTCCGGCCCATGGCCGGTCACTTCAATATGCATGGGGAACTACACGATCACTCAGGCCAGCGCCGGCAACGACGGCGGCAGCACTTCGCGCGCGGCAAAGGCCACGCGGTCGCGTGCAACGGCGATGGCGTCGACCAGGCCGCGTACCTGCTCGGTGGTGTGCAGCGCGGACAAGGTGACGCGCAGGCGCGCCTTGCCTTCCGGCACGGTCGGTGGGCGGATCGCGCCGACCAGCCAGCCGGCCTGCTCCAGCGCCTGCGACATTGCCATGGCAGTGTGGTCGTCGCCACACAACAGAGGCTGGATCGGCGTTTCCGATGCCATCAGATCCAGCCCATGACGTCGCGCTTCGCTACGGAACAGGGCAATCAGATCGGCCAGCTTCGCGCGGCGCCAATGATCGCGGCGGGCCAGGCGCACCGCTTCCAGTGCGGATGCCGCCAGCGCCGGCGCCATGGCGGTGGTGTAGATGTAGGGGCGTGCGGTTTCGGCCAGGTGCTCGATCAGGTCTTCGCGGCCGAGCACCAGCGCGCCGGAACCGCCGAGCGCCTTGCCCAGGGTGACCAGCTGCAGCGGCACATCGTCCACGCCCAAGCCGGCGGTGGCGACCGCGCCACGGCCATCGCCGAGCACGCCCACGCCATGTGCATCGTCCACGTAGAACAGCGCCTGCTGCAGGCGCGCGACCAGCGACAGCGCACGCAGCGGCGCGATATCGCCATCCATGCTGAAGACACCGTCGGTAGCCAGCATCGCTGCGCCATCGGGCGCATGCTTGAGCTGGCGCATCGCACCTTCCGCGTCCAGGTGCGGGTAGCGGCGCAGGCGCGCGCCGGCCAGCCGGGTGGCATCGAGCAGACTGGCGTGGTTGAGCTTGTCCTGCACGCAGACATCGTTCTCTTCGCCCAGCAGCGCCTGCTGCACGGCCAGGTTGGCGGTGAAGCCACTGCCGAACAGCAAGGCACGCGGGTAACCGAGCCACTCGGCCACTTCGCGTTCCAATGCGTCGTGCAGCGCGTGGTGGCCGCAGACCAGGTGCGAAGCACCGGCACCGGCACCTTCGCGCGCGGCGGCGTCCTGCAGTGCATTGACCACGCTGAACTGCTGGGCCAGGCCCAGGTAATCGTTGCTGCAGAAGCCGGTCAGCCAGCGCCCATCGACTTCCAGGCGCACACCATCGCGACGGGTGACCGTGCGCCGCGGACGGCGACGGCCTTGTGCATCGCGCAACGCGCGCTGGGCTTGGAGGCGGGCGGTCAGGTCGGGGCGTGCCATGGCGGCTGGATGCGGCGACGGGGCGGCTAGGGTAGCGCGTTGCCGCGACGCCTGCTTGGCCGCCGGCTCAGGCCGCGTGGGCGCAGCCACAGCCGGGGCCATCGGTGCTGATATCGGCATGCACGGTGCCGCCATGGTCATGACCGTCGGCGTCCACCTGCACCGTCATCGGCTGCAGGCCCAGGCGTGCGAACAGGGCCATGTCGCGCTCGCTCTCCGGGTTGCCGGTGGTCAGCAGCTTGTCGCCATAAAAGATGGAGTTGGCGCCGGCGAGGAAGCACAGCGCCTGCAGCTCGTCACTCATCGACTCGCGGCCGGCCGACAGGCGCACCATCGAACGCGGCATGGCGATGCGGGCCACGGCGATCATGCGCACGAACTCGAACGGGTCCAGCTCGGCACTGCCATGCAGTGGCGTGCCGGCCACCTGCACCAGCTTGTTGATCGGCACCGAATCGGGATGCGCCGGCAAGGTGGCCAGCGCGAGCAGCAGGCCGACCCGCTGCGCGCGTGTTTCGCCCATGCCAACGATGCCGCCGCAGCAGGTCTTCAACCCCGCATCACGGACATGGCCCAGCGTATCCAGACGATCCTGGTACTGCCGGGTGTGGATGATCGACTCGTAGTAGTCCGGCGCGGTATCGAGGTTGTGGTTGTAGTAGTCCAGGCCGGCGTCCTTCAACGCGCGCGCCTGCTCGCCACTGAGCATGCCCAGCGTGGCGCAGGTTTCCAGGCCCAGCGCTTTCACCCCGGCGATCATTGCCGCCACCTTGGGGATGTCGCGGTCCTTCGGCGAACGCCACGCTGCACCCATGCAGAAACGCGAGGCACCGGCCGCCTTGGCCTGGCGTGCCTTGGCCAGCACCGCGTCGGTGTCCATCAGTTTCTGTGCGTTGACCCCGGTGCTGTAGCGCTGCGCCTGCGGGCAGTACGCGCAGTCTTCCGGGCAGCCACCAGTCTTCACCGACAACAGCGTGGATACCTGCACCTGGGCCGGATCGAAGTGCTCGCGGTGGACGGCGGCGGCGCGGAACAGCAGTTCCGGGAGGGGCAGGTCGAACAGCGCCTGCAGTTCGTCGTGGTGCCAGTCGTGGCGGATGGCGGTTGCCATGGCGGGACCTTGGAAGGGCTGGAGCGAGGGCGCAGTCTGGGTGGGGTTGGGAACACTGTCAACTATTAATATGAAATGTTGGTTTACAGGAAGTCGTCGCCCGGGTCAGTTGCAGCGGTGCTAAGTTCGCCGCTACGCATGGAACGTGAGAATCGGCATGGACACGCACAAGAACGCCGCAACCCTTCGCAACGCTGTGCTGTGCAGCCTGGCTGATCTGCCCGATGGAGGCTTGCGCGTGGTAATGGATGACCTGCGGAAATCGGACACCGCCGGTATGTGGCAGCACCGCACGTTCGTTACGTTCAAGGACTATCCACCAGGCATGCTTGCCGACCCGGTAGGCCTGTCCGAAGCGGAGTTGGCAGACTTTGGCTTCTTCGTGCTGGTCCGCCTGCTGGCTGTAAATGGCCGGCTGGCTGACACTGACGACGCGCCGGACTGCGATGCGCACCTCACCAACGAACAGCGGCACCGCATCGCAGCGCTGACCGAGGAGGACGTCGCGCGGATCGATCAGCAGCTGCTTTCCCACTGTGACGACCAGTTCCGCAAAGTCGCCTATATCGTGGGCACGGCGATGTCGTTGGATCCCGAACGTCCGCCGCGAATTCCAGATGTGTTCTACGCAGGGCGTGTGCGCAAGCTGGTCGAGCGTGGCGCGCTGCAGGCTGCCGGCGACCTGTCGCGCATGCGCTACAGCGAAGTGCGCCGGGTCAGCTCTGCTTGAAGACGGTTCTCTGCCCGATCGCGCCGGACTTTCGAACGTCGGACCGGCCCAGCCCGGGAATCAGGAAATCGGCAGGGCTGCGGCCATGCTTGGTCTTCTCGGCAAGCCAGCGCGGCATCCGGCCACGGCCCGACCACGTGTTGCGCTTGTTGTCCGGGTCGCGGTACTTGGCCGCTACCTTGCCCGCCTTGCGCCGTGTGGCGGGTTTGCGGACCGGTGCAGCGGCCTCGGCGGGCGCGGCCCCGATCAGCTCTTCAATCGTGTAGCCGCACTGCGCGGCGAAGGCGATCAGCTTGCGACGGACAACGGCCACGGGGCGGCGGCTGGCAACCAGCGCCCTCCGCTGCTCGGCAGCAGTCACAAGGGCGTTCAGTTCGCGCAGGCTCAGGTGTTCGACGTCGATTGTCATGCCGCGAAGGGTCCGGACATCCCGGCAGCCTGTCAAGCAGCGGACGGTTCACCCAACCCGCCACAACGAGGCCACTGCCGGCCGCAAATGGTCAGACGCGGAGCGCGCGCTTCACCTACTCGCATGTGCTGGCTTCGCCGATGGGCAGCATCCACCTGCGTGGCGATGCTGCGGCATGCGCCTCCCACTGCCTTCTGTCCTTGGTGAACCGTTGCAGGCTGCCTTTCGCCTGTTGCTGCCCCTGCGCTGCCTGGTCTGCAGCGAGCCCGGCCACGACACCCTCGACCTCTGCGTCGCCTGTCTCGCCGACCTGCCGTGGGCGGGTCGCGCCTGCCTTCGCTGCGCGCTGCCGCTACCGGATGCAGCCCTGCCCATCTGTGGAACCTGCCGCGACGAGCCGCCACCGCAGACCGCGACCCATGCGAGCCTGTTGTACCTGCCGCCGGTCGATCAGCTGCTGGTCCGCTACAAATTCCACCAGGACCTGGCTGCCGGACGCCTGCTTGCGCAGTTGATGCTGCGCAACCTGCCACCGTGGTCGTGCGCGCCGCTGGTACCCGTACCACTGCACCGCAAGCGACTGCGTCAGCGTGGCTATGACCAGGCCGCCGAACTGTGTCGCCTGCTGCAGTTGCCGACGTGGCGCGGGCTGTACCGCCGCCGCCACACCGCGCCGCAGTCCGAACGCAGCGCCGAGCAGCGCCGCGACAACCTGTTCGACGCCTTCGATGTGCGCGGTGCTGTACCGGCGCGGCTGACCATCGTCGACGACGTGATGACCACCGGCAGTACCGTGCTGGAAATTGCAGAGACGTTGCGGTTGGTGGGGTCTGAAGACGTGCGGGCGTGGGTCTGCGCTCGCGTTCCGTGATCGCCCCTTTCATCCGCAAGGGCTAGGATGGCCACGAACCCGGATCGAAGGAGTGGTCATGAATTCCCCCTTGTCTCCCCTGTTGTCGGCCGTTGGACGCAGCTGGTGGATCCTGCTGCTGTACGGTCTGGTCGCGCTGGGCTTCGGCATCATCGCGATCGGCTGGCCGATGTCGGCGGCCATCGCGCTGGCCTGGACGCTGGGTGTAATGGCCATCGTCGAGGGCGTCATCAGCCTGCTGGCGCTGATCACCGGTGCCAGCGGCGCCTCGCGTGGCTGGCTGCTGCTGTACGTGGTCGCCTCGCTGGGCTTCGGCATCCTGGCGGTGATCAATCCACTTGCCACCGCCAGCGTGCTGGTGCTGTTCCTGGCGGCATGGCTGCTGGTGGCAGGCATCTATCGCATCGTCTTCGCCATCCGCGTGCGCAGGCAGATCCAGGGTGAGTGGTTGCTGATTCTCAGCGGCGTGCTGGCCATCGTGCTGGGTCTGCTGTTCGCGGCCAACCCCTATGCAGGCGTGGCGGTGACCACCCTGTGGATCGGCATCGGCAGCCTGCTGTACGGCGTGCTGCAGGTGCTGGTGGCGTTCAAGCTGAGGAAGCTGCGCTGATGCGGGGCTGGAGCAGATGGGCGCTGCTCGGCGGTGGCCTGGCGGTGTTGCTGCTGGCGGGCTGCAACCGGGTGCTCCCGGCGGAGACCCGGCATCCGCCGCGGGAGGGGGTGCAGGTGCAGATGCGTGAGGTCGATCCCGATGGCCGCGCTACCCTGCAGTGGCAAGGGCGCAGCATCGCCGTGAAAGCGCCGCCGATGCTCACCAGTGCCGATATCCTCGACGTGCGAGCGGCGTTGGATGCTGCGCACCAGCCCGTACTGGAACTGACGTTCCGCAGGGAGTCCGCCGGCCGGTTGCTGCACGCGACCGAGGCCCTGGTGGGCAAGCAGGTGGCGCTTACCGTCGATGACCACGTGCTGTCCGTGGCCACCATAGCGGGCCCTTTTGGCGAGTCCATGCAGGTGGCCGGTACCAACATGAGCGTGGCCGAAGTGCACGACATGGCGCGCTACATCGTGCACGGCGGCCCTGCGCCGCCACAGCAGCGCTGAATCAGCGCTGCTTCCCCGCAAACCCGGCTTCGATCTCTTCCAGCGAGCGCCCCTTGGTCTCCGGCAGCCAGAAAGCGGCCACCAGGAAGAACACGAACGTGCAGCCCGCCCAGAACAGGAACATGCTGGCGTAGCCGTAGTGCCCCACCGTCGGCAGGAAGATGGCGGCAATGGTGGTGGATACGAACTGGTTGATCAGCAGCGCGATGCTCATGCCGTTGGAGCGGATGCGGTTGGGCATCAGTTCGGACAGCGCCAGCCACACGCACACGCCTGGGCCAACTGCGAAGAACGCCACGAATACCAGGATGCAGGCAGCGACGGCCCAGCCATGCGCGGGCGGCGGAATCGGGCCGATACGGGCTTGCTCGATGCGCAGCGGTGCCTGCGCGGCACTGGCCGGGTCGGCGAACGGATTGAGGTGCAATGTGCGGAAGAACGCGCCGATGACGCTGTCCGGTTGCACGGTGCCGGCGCGCTCGATGCGCAGCTCGCGGTCGGTCAGGTTGTCGCTGCGCAGCGCGCGCACGTTGGTGAAGTCGCCATAGGCGTAGGACACGGTCAGCTGCAGCGGCCGGCCTTCGCGGTCGATGCCACCGGCAAGCCGCTGCCACTGCGCCTCATCCAGTACCAGTTGCAGGCCATCGCCACTCACTGCGGCCTGCAGGTGCGGCTGCACGTCGGCGCGGCCCCGTTCGGCCTGGAAGAACAGCGTTGCTGCGGCCAGCAGGGCCACGCAGATGCCACCGCTGCCCAGCATCAGCAGGAACTTGCGACCCTTGCGGTCGACCAGCAGCAGCGCGGCGACGGTCATCACCGCGTTGAGCAGTTTGATCGCCACGTCGGCGCCGTTGGCCACCGAGCCGGACAGGCCTGCCTGGTTGAGGATGTTGACCGCATAGGCCAGCACCGAGTTGATGCCGGTGGCCTGGGTGCAGGCCAGCACCACGCAGGCCAACACGAACGGCACCACGTAGCGGCGGCTGAGCAGCGGGTCACGCTTGCCGCTGCTGCTGCTCGATTCCGGAGCCTGGATCTGCGCCAGGGTGGGCTCGACGTCGGCAGCGGGCAGCACGCGCTGCAGGCTGCGGCGCGCATCATCGATGCGGCCACGACGCACCAGCCAGCGCGGTGATTCGGACAGCCAGAAGATGCCGGCGCAGAACAGCAGGCCCGGTGCCAGGCAGGTCCAGAAGATGGTGCGCCAGGCGTGGTCCTTCACCGTGAACAGCGCCTGCGCCTGCTGCGCGACCGGCAGCGAGCGCACCGACTCTGTGGCGGCGTCCACGGCATGGGCGTGGTACAGGCCGATCAACGCGGCCAGCACCAGGCCGACGGTCAGCAGCAGCTGGAACATCGCCGCGCCGCGGCCGCGTCGTTCCGGGCTGAGCACTTCGGCAAGGTACAGGGGAATGACCACGCCGATCAGGCCGCCGCTGACACCCTGCAGCAGGCGCCCCAGCAGCAGCGGGGTGTAACCCGACGCCAGCGCCATGATCGGGATGCTGGCGGTGAACAGCACGCCGGCCAGCAGCATCGCGCCACGGCGGCCGATGAGGTCGGCGATCATGCCGGCGAACAGCGAGGACAGCACGCTGCCCAGCAGCACCGCAGCGACGACAAAACCGAGCTGCTGGCTGCTGAGCTGCCAGGCGTGGCTGGCGGTAGCTTCAAGATAGGGCAGGGCGCCAGCGATGATGCCGATGTCGATGCCGTACAGCAGGCCACCGAGGCCGCCGATGAAGAGCAGGTAACGTACGGGCCAGCGCGGGGCGGTGGAAGCGGGTACGGCAGGTGCAGTGGCTGCGGTCATCGGCTCGTTCCTGGACTAACGGGAGGGTGCGTGGCTGATGCAATGCGCTTGCGCGCCTTGAGTGCGGCATCCGGGCCGCATGGCGTGTGTCAGTCCAGATCGATCAATCGACCGCCCACCACGACCTGCTGCAGGCGAAGTTCCGCACCCAGCACCACCAGGTCGGCACGGGCGTCGGGCGCAATGCGGCCGCGATCGCTCAAGCCCAGGTAATCGGCCGGGAAGGTGGACACGCGCTGCGATGCGTCAGCCAGATCCAGACCCACCTGCACCAGGTTGCGCAGCGCCTGGTCCATGGTCAGCGCGCTGCCGGCCAGCGAGCCGGTGGCCAGGCGCACGCAGCCGCCGCACTTGTGCACGCGCTGCTCGCCCAGCGCGTACTCGCCATCGGGCATGCCGGTGGCGGCCGTCGCGTCGGTTACCGCATACAGGCGCGGAATCGCGCGTGCGGCCAGACGGATCACGCCGGGATGGATGTGCTGCAGGTCGGGAATGATCTCGGCGTACTGCGCATGCGCCAGGGCAGCGGCGGCGATGCCCGGCCGGTAGTGGTCGACGCCGGTCATGCCGTTGAACAGATGGGTGAAACCGGAAGCGCCGGCCTGCAATGCGGCCACGCCTTCCTCGTAGGTGCCGGCACTGTGGCCGAGCTGCACGCGGATGCCGAGTGCGGACAGCGCGGGGATCAGTGCGGTGTGCTCGCCGATCTCAGGCGCCAGCGTCATCACCCGGATCGGTGCCAGCGCGTGCAGCCGCCGCACCAGCGCCATCGTCGCCTCGATCGTACGATTGGGTTGTGCGCCCAGCCGCTGCGGGCTGATGAAGGGGCCTTCCAGGTGCACACCGGCGATGCAGGCGGCATCGGCATCGGGCGCTGCCATCGTTGCCGCAACACCCCGCAGCGCGTATTCGATCTCGTCCAGGCCGGCAGTCATGGTGGTCGCCAGCAGCGTGGTGGTACCAAAGCGCGCATGGGTGCGGGCGATGGTGCGGGCCACGTCGCCGCCCTGCATCAGGTCGACGCCGGCCGCGCCATGCACGTGCAGGTCGATGAAGCCGGGCAGGATCACCGGCAGCTGCGGGTCATCGCCGCCGCTGTGGTCATCTACCTGCAGCTGGCGCACGTGTGAATCGAACTGCACCTGGCCGCGACGCCAGCCCAACGGGGTGAGGATGCGGCCGTGCAGGGAGCGGATATCGGTCATGCGGGAGGCTCGGCGATGATCACTTCGATGCCCAGCCGCTGCAGCCCCTCGCGGGTCGCGTCGTCGATGCCGGCGTCGGTGATGATGGCGTGGATCTGATCGAGGCGGGCGATGCGGTGCAGGCTGACGCGTCCGAATTTGGAGGCGTCGGTGAGCACCACGATGCGCCGCGCGCGTTCGACCATGCGGTGGTTGAGGCGGGCTTCGGCTTCGTCGTGGGTGGTCAGGCCGAACTGCAGGTCCAGGCCATCCACGCCCAGGAACAGCGTGTCGAAACTGTAGGAGTTGAGGCTGGCTTCGGCCTGGCTGCCCTGCAGCGACAGCGATTGCTGGCGCAGCAGTCCGCCGGTCAGCAGCACGGTGATGCCGGCGGCGTTGGCCAGTTCCCAGGCGATGTTCAGGCCGTTGGTCATCACCGTCACATCGCGGTGTCCGCGCAGATGGCGGGCCAGGGTCATCGTGGTGGAGCCGGAGTCGATGATGATGTTGTCACCGGCTTGCACCAGGCGCGCGGCCGCCGTGCCGATGGAGTCCTTCAGCGGCAGGTTCAGCGCATCCTTTTCGTGGATGTCCTGTTCCTGCGGCGGTGTACGCACCAGGGTGGCACCGCCGTGGGTACGCGTGGCCAGCCCCTGCGATTCGAAGTGGGTCAGGTCGGCACGGATGGTCACCGCCGACACGCCGAAGCGCTCGACCAGATCGGCCACCTGCACCGAGCCGTGCTCGATCAGCAGCTGCAGGATCTGTTGCCGGCGGGAGCGGGTGTTGCGCATGGCCATTCTCGGTTTCGCAGGGAAAGGTAGAGATTAGCCGTTCGCAAGATCGGCGGCAGCCGGACTTGCGTTGTGCTTGCGGGTTCCAGCCTGGTTGGCGCTGCAGGCGCGGGCGTATTCGCCCAGGCACAGGCCGATGCGATGCTGCACCAGGGCGGTAGGCGTATTGGCCAGGGTGCCCTCGCGCACGGCGCGGTACTGCTCCGGCAGGTACTGGCTGAGCAGCACCAGCGGCGGCGCGTGCTGTTCCAGGTTGGCGAACAGGGTCTGCACGGCCTGCACCAGCGCCGGCTCGCCCCAGTAGTAGCGGCAGCGGTCGCTGAAGGAATAGCTGCGCAGCAGGCGCAGGGTCGCTTCGTCGCCCTGGTAGTAGGACTGCCAGGACTTCGGCTGCGCCACCATCACCTCGTCCAGCACCTGCGGCAGGCGCGAGCACTGCGCGGCCGGCAGCAGCTCGGCCTCGATGGCAGCGAGTGCGAACAGCGCTTCGCGGTAGGCGAAGGTGGCCGCGGGGCCGACCTTGAGGATGGCGAAATGGTCGCGCACCAGGGCATGCAGGCCGCTTTCGCGCTGGTAGTCGGTCGAATGCGCTTCGAACACGATGCGCGGCTGCTGTTCGAGGAAGTCGGCCAGCTTGCTGGCGGCGGCCGCGTCGTACTCGTGCACGCTGCTGTGGTCGAAGTCCACGCCCGGCTGCACCACCATGGCCAGCACACGCTGCCATGCATCGCGCAGCAGCGGGGTGTCGAAGGCCTGCCGGTGGATGGCCAGGGTCTGCGCAGCGGCAGCCGGGGTGGTCACCTGCAGGCCACCGGCCAGCGAGGCTTCGCCACCGGGAATCGGCACTTCGGTACCGATGACATAGACCGGCGGCGGCAGGCCGTGCTCGGTGGCGGTGCGCTCGGCGATCTCGGCCAGCTCGGCCGAACGTGCAGCAACGATGGCATCGGGCAGCGGCACCGGGTCATCGGCGCAGGACATGCTGCAGTCCAGGTGGATCTTGTGGAAACCCGCGGCGACGTAGGCCTCGATCAGCACGCGCGCATGGGTCATCGCTTCGGCGGCCGGGCGCTTCTGCCAGGCGTTCGGGCCAAGGTGGTCACCGCCGAGGATCAAGCGCTCGCGCGCGAAGCCTTCCTCATCGGCCAGGCTGCCGACGTAGTCGCGGTACTGCGGCGGGGTCATGCCGGTGTAGCCGCCGAACTGGTCGACCTGGTTGGAGGTGGCTTCGATCAGCAGCACGGTATCGTGTGCCAACGCCACGTGCATGGCCGCGCGCAGCACCTGTTCGTTGCTGCAGCAGACGCTGTACAGGCCGACGTTGTGGCCGGCGCGGTGGGAGGCAAGCAGGGTCTGCAACGGGGACATGGTCAAGCTCCGGACATCAGGAAAACGAGGGTTGGCAGGCCAGCAGGGCGGCACCGCGTGCACCACCGGCATCGCCGAAGCGCGGCGGCACGATGGGCGGCACCTGCACGCCGTTGAACAGATGCGCGGCGATGGCCGCCGGCAACAGCTGGTACAGCGGTGCGTACTGGGACAGGCCGCCACCGAGCACGATCACGTGCGGGTCCAGCGCCAGCACCAGGGCGGCCAGGCTGTGGCCGAGCAGGTCGCGATGGATGTCCAGCGCCTGCCGTGCACGCGCATCGCCGGCTTCGGCCAGGGTGACCACCACGCTGGCATCGGCAGCGCTGCCACCGAGGTGGCGCTCGATCATCGCCAGGCCACTGCCGGACACGTAGCGCTCCACGCAGCCTTGCAGGCCACAGGCGCAATCAATGAGCGGCAGGCCATGACGCTGCAGCAGGTGACCCGGCACGCTCCAGTGGCCCCATTCGCCGGCCAGGCCGTTGAAGCCGGACAGCAGGCGCCCCTGCAGGCAGAAGCCGCCACCGGCACCGGTGCCGAGGATGGCGCCGAACATGCTGGGGTAGCCATCGGCGGCGCCACCGTGCGCTTCAGAGAGCGCAAAACACTGCAGGTCGTTGCCGAAATGCAGCGGACGCTGCAGGCGTGCCTGCAGATCAGCCGCCACGCATTGACCGGTCAGCGCAGGCACATTGGCGCTGAGCTGGCGGCCGTTGCGACGATCACGCACGCCGGGCAGGGCGATGCCGATGGCCGCATCGCTGCGACCCAGCGCAGCATCGGCTTCAGCAACCAATGTCACCACCGCCTGCAGGAAGCCGTCGTAGTCACCCTGCGGGGTAGCCACGCGGCGGCGCCAGGTGACCTGCATCGCCGCATCGCACACCACCAGTTCGATCTTGGTGCCGCCGATGTCGATGCCGTAGCAGGCGTTGGCGATCAGCTCAGCCATGGTGGATGGTGACACCCTTGACCACGCGGTTGACGGTGCCGTCCGGGAACGGATTGTCGGGGGTGAGGCCGAGTGCGGCCGAACGCTGCAGCGCGTACAGCTGCGCAAAGCCCAGCCACACCGGCGCCAGCCACGGGTCATCCAGGGCAGGCACGGTGAGGGTGTAGTCATCGTCGGCGCCGATATCCGAATGCGGGCCGATCGACAGCACCTGGCCGGCCACGCCGTCGCGGCGCAGTTCTTCCAGCAGGTCCTGCTCATAGCGGCGTGCCAGCGGCTGCACGCTGCGCAGCACGACCACCAGGGTGCTGCCGTCCAGCGTGGACTTCGGCCCATGGCGGAAGCCGAGCGGGGTGTTGGCCAGCGCCAGCACGCGGCCGGCGGTCAGCTCCAGCACCTTCAGCGCAGCCTCGCGCGCCAGTGCTTCCAGCGGGCCGCTGCCAAGGTAGATGACCCGGTTGAACGGGCGCTGCGCCAGCGCGGCCACAGCTGCATCCCACTGCGCCTGGCCTTCGCGGGCCAGACCGGCAATCTGCTGCAGGCGCGCGATGCGCGCATCCCACGGCGAACGGTCGAACACGGTCAATGCCGCCAGCAGCATGCAGGTCAGGCTGCTGGTCATGGCGAAGGCGCGGTCGCAGCTGGCCGACGGCATCAGCAGGGTGCAGGTGTCGGCACGGCCGGCGCCACGGCGGGCCAGTTCGCCCTCGGCATTGCAGGTGATGTCCAGGAAGCGCGCATCGTCCACGTCACTGCGCACGCGGTCGACGACGGCAACGCTTTCGGGGCTGGAGCCGCTGCGGCCGAACGACACCAGCAGGGTCGGACGATCGCGCTGCAGGTACAGCGCAGGATGGGTGAGCAGGCTGGTGGTATGCACCACGCGCACCTCGGCCGGCCACTGCGCGTTGATGGCATCGGCCACCATTTCAGCGATGAAGCCGGAACTGCCGGCGCCGGTGAACAGCACGCACTGGTTCGGGTCGTTGAGGCTGTCGCCGAGGAAGGCCTGCAGGCGGTCGCGGGCACGCGACAGATCCTGTGCAAGGGCTTCCCACAGCGCCGGCTGCTGGGCGATTTCGGTAGCGGTATCGGCTCCGCCGCGGCGCTGCCAGGCGGACACATCGGAAAGCAGGGTGACGTCCATTCGGAGGTTCCAGTTGGGCCAGCGCACCATCTGCGTTTTCTTTCGAAATGTCAAATACCGAAAGTAAAAAGAAAGATATCGCAGTGATGGCTTTCCCCGCGCGGCATGACTCTGGAAACGAAAGAAACCGCCGAATGCCGTATCGCACAATGCTTAACAGACACCTGCAAGCGGTTACACAAAGTATTGCGCCGCAACAACTTTCGTTTCATCTAAATATATCTTCCTTTTTCCTTTCAATTTGTTGACATCTTTCGAATCGCTGCCCTAGAGTCGGCCCAACCGCTTTCGAAACGCCCGGTGAACGGGTTGGGAGTCCGTGTGGAAATCTGCGTTCCTCGTTCGCCACTGCTGCTGGCCCTGTTGCCGGCACTGCTGTCGGCGTCCCTGTCGGCCCAGGCCGCACCGGTCGGCAACCTGCGCTCGGTCAGCGCCAGTGCCAGCACCGACGGTGTAAATGGCTGGGACCTGCAGACCGACAACGGCACGCGCATCCGCATTGAGCTGCCGGCCACCGACATCATCCGCGTACAGGCCGGCCGCAACGGCAAGCTGACCGGTGCCGGCGACAAGGCCGCGCCGATCGTGCTGCCGCAGCCCAAGGCCAACGTGCAGGCACAGCTGGAAGAAGACGCGCAGGAGATCCGCGTGCGTACCGCTGCACTGGTGCTGCATGTGCAGCGGCAGCCGTTGCGCCTGCGCCTGGAGCGCCTGGACAACGGCCAGCCCACCGCGCTGTGGCAGGAACTGCAGCCGCTGGACCTGGATGCCGCGCAGAGCGTGCAGGTGCTGTCCTCGCAGGCCGATGAAGGCTATTACGGCGGTGGCCAGCAGAACGGCCGCTACCAGTTCAAGGGCCGCGAACTGGAGGTCTCGTACTCCGGCGGCTGGGAAGAGGGGGATCGCCCGAGCCCGGCACCGATGCTGCTGAGCAGCCGTGGCTGGGGCATGCTGCGCAATACGTGGAGCGATGGCAGCTACGACCTGCGGCAGAGCGACCAGGCCACCCTGCTGCATCGCGAAGACCGCTTCGATGCGTACTACTTCGTTGGCGCTGACCTGCCGAAGCTGATCGAGCGCTACACCCAGCTGACCGGCCGCCCGAACATGGTCGCGCGCTGGGCGCTGTCCTACGGCGATGCCGATTGCTACAACGACGGCGACAACAGCAAGAAGCCCGGCACCGTGCCCGAGGGCTGGAGCGACGGCCCGACCGGCACCACCCCCGATGTGATCAACAGCGTGGCCAAGCAGTACCGGGCCAACGACATGCCCGGCGGCTGGATCCTGCCCAACGATGGCTATGGCTGCGGCTACAAGCAGTTGCCTGAGACGGTGAAGGGCCTGGCCGGGTACGGCTTCCGCACCGGCCTGTGGACCGAGAACGGCGTCGACAAGATCGCCTGGGAAGTGGGCAAGGCCGGCAGCCGCGTGCAGAAACTGGACGTGGCCTGGACCGGCAAGGGCTACCAGTTCGCGATGGATGCCAACCGCCAGGCGTTCAACGGCATCCTCGACAATTCCGATTCCCGCCCGTTCCTGTGGACGGTGATGGGCTGGGCCGGCATCCAGCGCTATGCCGTGGCCTGGACCGGCGACCAGAGCAGCAGCTGGGACTACATCCGCTGGCATGTGCCGACCCTGGTGGGTTCGGGCCTGTCCGGCATGGCCTACGCCAGTGGCGATGTGGACGCGATCTTCGGCGGCAGCGCCGAGACCTTCACCCGCGACCTGCAGTGGAAGGCGTTCACCCCGGTGCTGATGGGCATGAGTGGCTGGTCGTCGAATGCGCGCAAGCACCCGTGGTGGTACGACGAGCCCTACCGCAGCATCAACCGCGATTACCTGAAGTTGAAGATGCGCCTGACCCCGTACATGTATGGGCTGGTGCATGAGGCTGCGCAGACCGGTGCACCGCCGGTGCGTGGCCTGATGTGGGACAACCCGCGCGATCCGCACGCGCAGGATGAAACCTACAAGTACCAGTTCCTGCTCGGCCGCGACCTGCTGGTTGCACCGGTGTACCGCAGCCAGGCCGCCAGCCGTGGTTGGCGCCGCGACATCCACCTGCCCGCCGGCGGCTGGATCGACTACTGGGATGGCCGCCGCGTGCAGGCCGCCGCCGATGGCCGCCAGCTGGACCGCCAGGTGGACCTGGCCACGCTGCCGGTGTTCGTGCGTGCCGGTGCGATCCTGCCGATGTACCCGTCGATGCTGTTCGACGGCGAGAAACCGCTCGATGAAGTGACCTTCGACCTGTACCCGCAGGGTGATTCGCAGTACACGCTGTACGAAGATGACGGCAACACCCGCCGCTACCAGCAGGGCGAATCGAGCACGCAGCGGATCAGTGTGCAGGCGCCGGCACAGGGCAGTGGCCCGGTGCAGGTGCAGATCGATGCGGTACAGGGCCAGTACAACGGCCAGCTGGCACAGCGCCGCTATGGCCTGCGCGTGCTCAGCCGGCAGGCGCCGCGTGCGGTGCAGGCCGCTGGCCGCGCGCTGCCGGCGCTGGCCGACGCGACCGCATTCAACAGCGCCAGCGAGGGTTGGTACTTCGATGCCAAGGAGCGTCGCGGCACCCTGCATGTACGCACCGCGGCGCAGGACATCCGCCAGCCGCTGCAGCTGCAGCTGGACTTCGCCGTCGCCGCCGCGGCCGCCGACGATGCCTATCCGGCTGCACCGGTGCTGGGCCGCGAACTGCCGGCCGACAGCCTGCTGGTGGTCAACCGCCCGGCCGAAGAACCCGGCCATGCGCTGGAAAATGCCTTCGATGATGATCCGGCCACCTGGTTCCGCAGCGTGCGCAACCAGGCCGTGCGCACCGGTGCCCATGAGTGGGTGATCGGTTTCGGCGAACGGAAGATGATCGATGGCATCGACATCGCGCCGCGCAACGACAAGAACTGGAAGCACGGCCAGGTGCGCGACTACGAGGTGTACCTGGGCGACAGCAATGGCGAGTGGGGTGAACCGATTGCCCGCGGCCACCTGCAGCTGAAGGAAGGCACGCAGCGCATCGACTTCCCGGCCCACGCCGGCCGCCTGCTGCGCTTCCGCGTGCTGAGCGTGCAGAACCCCGAAGGTGACGGTGCCTCCAGCACCGATCCGATGGTGACCGCTGCACAGGGCAGTGCGCGTGCCTTCGACGCGCTGCAACCGCGCGACGTCGGCCCGATTGCGCTGTCCACCTTCCACATCCTCGAACACCAGGAACCGGAGCGACCGGCCCGGCAGCGCTATCTCTCCGAGCTGCCGGTGCCGGCCGCGCTGGCCAGCCATGTGCACGCCGACAAGGCGTTCACCGGCGACGCCGGCATGCGCATGAACGGCCTGCAGTTCCGCCGCGGCCTGGGCGTGTCCGCCAACAGCCGCATCGACCTGCGCCTGCAGGGGGGATGGCGCCTGCTGCGTGCCGACCTCGGCATTGACGACGCCTGCCGCACGGCCGGTGGCCTGCAGTTCCAGGTCTGGGGCGACAACCGCCTGCTGTATGACAGCGGCCTGGTGAAGGCGCCCGGCGTGGTCAAGCCGGAGCTGGACATCCGTGGCCTTTCCACCCTGAGCCTGCGCACGCTGGGTGCGCAGGGCAGCCAACCCGCCCAGGTCTGTGCCAACTGGGCCAACGCCGTGCTGATCGGCCAGGAGGGCGACTCCGCCAGCATCGTCGCCCCATGACCGCCACGTAACACCGCTCCTCCCCCGCCCATTCCGACTACGGCTTCACCACGACGGTGGGGGCCGTGGCCCGGGAGCGTTTTGCCCGCCGATCCACCATTCGCGCCGCACCCCTGCCAGGAGAGAACCCCGATGTTGCCCGCCCGCCACCACCGCCCCCCCTGTCGTTCGATCGCACCGTTGTCGCTGGCCATCGCCGGCGTGCTGTTGTCGGTCGCCGTTCCTGCCTTCGCCCAGGAGAGCAAGGACAAGGCCACCGACCTGGCCCGCATCGAGGTCACCGGCTCCAACATCCGCCGCACCGACGTTGAAACCGCCTCGCCGGTGCAGGTGATCAGCAAGCAGGACATCCAGAACATGGGTGCGCGCACGCTGCTGCAGGTGCTCGACAACCTGCCGGCCGCCCGGCCAGCGCAGCAGGATTCGCGCTCGCTGTTCACCGGCTCCGACGGCGCTTCGCAGGCCAACCTGCGCGGCCTCGGCGCACAGGGCACGCTGGTGCTGTTGAATGGCCGTCGCCTGTCGTACTACGGTGCGCCGGCGGGCTTCCAGACCCAGTTCGTCAACATCGATGCGATTCCCGCCGCCGCCATCGAACGCATGGAAGTGCTGACCGACGGCGCCTCGGCCGTGTACGGCACCGACGCGGTGGCCGGCGTGATCAACGTGATCACCAAGCGCAACTTCCAGGGCGCGGAGATCAGCTTCACCAACGACACCTCCTCGCGCATCGATTCCTACGGCGAGCGCCAGGCCAGCATCACCGCCGGCTTCGGTGACCTCACCGAGAACCGCTTCAACATCTACGGCGCGGTGAACATGTACCGCCGCGACGCGATTCCGCTGGCCGACTTCTATGACAAGCGCCCGGACCAGTACTACGTCAACAACCCCAACTACCTGAACAACCTGCGCCTGGGCGTGGGCAGCAAGCCGGGCGAGTTCAACCCGGGCAGCTATTTCGCGTTCGATCCGGTGACCGGCCGCCGCGTGCAGGAAGCCGCGCCGGGCTGCAAGAACGTGCTGACCAGTGAAGCGGCCGGCCCGCGTTGCGTCTGGGAAACCTGGATGAACAACGAGATCGATGCCGGCGCCAAATCCGAGCGCAACACCGCCTACCTCAACGGCACCTTCCTGGTGGGCGACAGCACCGAGATCTTCGCCGAGGCCACCTATACCGATATCGACCTGCGTGCCAACGGCGGTACCCCGCGCAGCTACGGCACCACCACCGGCAACCCGACCAGCTGGTTCTCGCGCGATACCGGCAACAACGTCAACCAGTTCCTGTATCCGTTCCTGGGCCCGAACAACGAGTACAACCACGCCAGCCCCGAGCTGAAGGCCATGATGGGTGGCGTGGTCGGCCTGCAGTACCTGCTGCAGGATGCCGGCGCCAACTACTTCGGCCAGCGCAACACCGACAAGAGCTACCGCGTGCTGACCGGCGCGCGTGGCAACGTCGGTGACTGGAACTGGGAAACCGCGTTCGCCACCGCCGGCACGCACTCGACCACCTACCAGACGATCAACGTCAACGTGAAGGGCTTCGAGAAGGCCTTCGGTCCTTACAGCATCGACCCGGGCACGGGCCGCGTGATCATCTCCGATCATCCGGCGTACAAGTTCGGCGAGATCAGCGAGGCCAACGCCGCACTGATCCGCGGCGCCTTCCCGACCTTCGACATCCAGTCGTGGACGCGCCTGCACACCCTGGACGGCAAGATCGAAGGGCCGCTGTTCCAGCTGCCGGCCGGTGACATGCGCGCCGCGTTCGGTTTCAACGCCAGCCGCGAAACCTTCTACACCCCCGGCAACGCCGACGCGGCCGCCGGCCTGATCACCCAGCAGGGTGGCTCGTGGTTCGATGGCGCGCGCAACACCTATGCGCTGTTTGCTGAAACGGTGGCGCCGATCACCGAGAAGCTGGAGCTGGACGCGGCCGTGCGCGTGGACAAGTACCCGAACTTCAGCGCCAACGTCGCGCCGAAGATCGGCTTCAAGTACCAGGCGTTCGACCAGCTGATGCTGCGCGGTACCTATTCCACCGGCTTCCGCGCCCCCAGCCTGGCCGAGTCCGGCAACGGCGGCGTGTACGCGCAGCTGGGCGGCTACCGTGATGAACTGCGCTGCGCCGAGACCAACGCCATCGCCAACCTGCTGCTGAAATCGCAGCGCGGCGGTGATGTTGACCTGGGCAAGAGCCTGCTCAACGTGGACTGCAGCCGTACCGTGGCCCGCATGACCCAGCCGAACCAGAACCTGAAGCCGGAGAAGGCGAAGATCGCCACGCTGGGCTTCGTCTACGAGCCGGCCAGCTGGCTGTCGGTGTCGGCCGATTACTGGTTCATCTACCGCGACAACGAAATCGTTGCCCCGGACTACCGCCGCGCCGAAGACATCATCTCCTCGTCGCGCTCGCCGATCACCGACAGCGACCGCGCCAACCTGGCGCAGCTGGCGGCGATGTGCGCCGACCCGGCAAGCGGTGTGAGCTGCCCGGGAACGCTGCCGGGCTACTCGGCCGGCAACGTGGCCAGCGTGGTGGGCCAGTACAAGAACCGCGGCAAGACCCTGATCGATGGCTTCGACATCGATGCGCGCAGCCGCTTCTCGCTGGGTGAGTGGGGCGGGCTGAACATCGGCCTGGCCGCCACCATCGCCAACCGCAACCGCTTCTACATGGATGAACAGAACGGCTGGTACTACGGCGACGTGGTGGGCTACTACAACAACCCGCGCCTGCGTGCGACGCTCAATGCCGACTGGACCTACAAGCAGGTCACCACCAGCATGTTCGTCAACTACGTGGGCGGCACCAAGTGGGCCACCGACCAGATCGACGAAGAAAGCAACAACAAGGAAACCTGCACCGGCGGTTACCTGGCCCTGGAAAAGAGCAAGTGCGATGGGGCACCGTCGTGGTGGACCGCCAACATGAGCGTCACCTGGCGCCCGGATGACGCGTGGAACCTGAGCTTCACCGTCAAGAACCTGTTCAACCGCCTGCCGTTCTACGATCCCAACAGCTTCCTGGGTGACTCCAGTGACTACGCCACCATCTTCGGTCGTGGTTACAGTGTGACCATCGGCTACCGGTTCAAGTAATCCCGTTTGCGTGACCAGGCGCGCCGGCCCAGGCTGGCGCGCCTTCAAGAGGAGAGTGTTTGCCATGAAGCGTAGGGAATTCATCGCGGCCAGCGCCGCTGTCGCCGCCAGCAGCCTGCTGCCGCAGACCCCGGCATGGGCGCGTGGCCGCAAGGTACGCCTGGCCGTGATCGG
This sequence comes from Stenotrophomonas sp. 3(2025), assembly GCF_052665395.1. Classification (NCBI taxonomy): domain Bacteria; kingdom Pseudomonadati; phylum Pseudomonadota; class Gammaproteobacteria; order Lysobacterales; family Lysobacteraceae; genus Stenotrophomonas; species Stenotrophomonas sp. 3(2025). The sequence continues at coordinate 195,570 of NZ_JBQOIF010000002.1, forward strand.
TACCGGCATGCGTGGCCTGGTGCTGCTGAAGGAACTGGTGCGCCGCGACGACGTGGAGGTCGTTGCCCTGTGTGATATCGAGCCGATCATGCTCGGCCGCGCCGTGGAGATGGTCAGCAAGGCGGGCAAGCCCGCGCCGAAGACCTACGGCCAGGACCGCGACATCAACGCGTGGAAGCGCCTGCTGGAGCAGAAGGGCATCGATGGCGTGATCATCGCCACGCCGTGGGAGTACCACGCACCGATGGCGATTGCCGCGATGCAGGCTGGCGTGGCCGTGGGCTGCGAAGTGGTGGCCGGCATCACCCTGCAGGACCACTGGGATGTGCTGAAGACCCAGCTGAGCACCGGCACCCCGTACATGCTGCTGGAAAACGTCTGTTACCGCCGTGACGTGATGGCGGCCCTGCAGATGGTGCGGCAGGGTCTGTTCGGCGAACTGGTGCACCTGCAGGCCGGTTACCAGCACGACCTGCGTGGGGTGAAGTTCAACTCCGGCGACCCGAACCAGCCCTACGACAGTGGCGTGGAATTCGGCCCCAAGGGCTGGAGCGAAGCACGCTGGCGCACCGAACACTCGGTGGAGCGCAATGGTGAGCTCTACCCCAGCCACGGCATCGGCCCGTGCGCGATGTATACCGGCATCAACCGCGGCAACCGTTTCACCCACATCAACGCATTCGCCACCAAGGCGCGTGGCCTGCACGAATACACCGTAGCCAAGAGCGGCGGCACCACCCACCCCAGCACCAGGGTGAAGTTCAAGCTCGGCGACATCGTCACCACCACGCTGGCCTGCGAGAACGGCGAGACCATCCTGCTGCAGCACGACACCTCGCTGCCGCGACCGTATTCAATGGGCTTCCGCGTGCAGGGTACCAAGGGCCTGTGGATGGACGTGAACCATTCGATCCACATCGAAGGCCGCAGCCCGCCGCACCAGTGGGAAGAGTTCAAGAAGTACCAGGATCAGTACGAACATCCGCTGTGGAAGCAGAATGCCGACACCGCTGCCAGCGCCGGCCATGGCGGCATGGACTGGTTCGTGATCCATGCGTTCGTGGAAGCGCTGAAGGCCAAGGCGCCGATGCCGATCGACATCTACGACGCAGTGACGTGGAGTGCGATTACCCCGTTGAGCGAGCAGTCGATCGCCAACAGTTTCCAGACGTTGGAGTTCCCGGATTTCACCGCGGGCCTGTGGCAGAAGCGCAAGCCGATTTTTGCGTTTGACGGAAAGTACTGAGGTCTGCACCCTTCCACGCTGTGACGGAAACGCCGGGCACTGCCCGGCGTTTTTGTATCTTCGGGCCACTATCGATGGTTGGCGGTTATCAGAAAACTCTGAAATTCGACCCGCTCCACACTTTCTGACTTGAATGCGTAACCCACATCGGAGATAACGTCCCCATGCGGCCACGCCGCAATCCGGAACAGGGACGATCCGAAGCAGGGCGGGAAAGGGCAATGGCTGCCCGAGCGCCTTCGTTCCTCCCGGTGCGGTAACCGCCCAGGAAGGAGAACAGGGATGTTGAAGCGATTGAAGGATCTGTCGTGCGCAGTGCTGGCGATGGCCGCGCTGGGGTGCATGGGTACCACTGCGGTGCAGGCGCAGGAGGTGAAAAAGGAATGGCTTGCATTGGCGCCGGGGAGTCAAAAGCGCGCGACCGAGAAGCTGGCACAGCGTGATGTGGAGGCTCAATATGAGCGTTATCAGCAGTATGGTGCGTTCAGTTGGGAGGTGCGCGGTGTTGCATCGCTCCCCGGTAAGGTGATCTATGACTATGCGATCAAGCCTGCCAAGCTGATCAAGACCGACTGGGTGTACCGGTATCGATCCAGCGAATACAACTCCCCTGAAGAGCTGGTCGCAGCTCTGAAAGCGGAAGTTCCTCAGGATCCTTCCTGCCCTGTCACCCAGGTGGCAATAGGTGAACACTGGGAGGGAATTCCCGGTGGCGGCGCGGGTGCAGGTGCGGACGGCAGCAACACCGGCGAGCAAGGTGGAGCTACCGTTGACTTCTACTATCTCGACCCGAGTACTTCAACCTGTATGCCGATAGGCGGAACCCGCTATCTTCAGCGCCAGCGTGAAGTCAAATGCCCGAACACCAATAGCACCATCATGACTTGGCAGGCGGCCAAGGGTATGTGTGCGATGCCGCCATCGCTGGATACCGGCACGTTGTCCATGATGCGCAAGTACGTGAGTTCTCCTGTCCCCAAGCAGTGCGACAAACCGGGTAATCCTTGCGATCCAACCACGGGCGACAAAACCCAACCCGAACCGGATTTTGATCTGGGCTGGATCAGCTTCCGTCGGCACTACCATTCGTTGACCAGTACGCCGGGTGGAGCGTTGGGTACAGGTTGGACGCATTCTCACAATCTGCGCCTTACACTAGGTGTTGACAGCAGTACTTTCCCGCCTGGAACGGAGCTGAAGGTCGGGTTGCTGAGCGAAGATGGCACTCAAGCTGCTTTTGCCAAGTACGGCGCGTACTACGAATCCAATGATGGCAGCGGCGAACGCGTAGTCCAGCAGGGAAGTGGCTGGCTGCTCTCACGCTCGCAGGAACGCATCACGTTCAGTGCCTCTGGGCTGATGGAGCGCCGCGACTTCGAGGACGGTACTTGGCTATCCTACACCTATGACGCGCAGCAGCGATTGCTCGCGATCTCTCATTCCAACGGTCGTCAACTGCAGGTCGAGTACTCCGCTCCTGGCAATGATTCCCTGATTTCGGCGCTCCGACTGTCAGGGCAGGTTGTGGTCGCGTATGCATATACGCTCGCAGGTGAGCTGTCGAAGGCAACGTATGCCGACGGCGCGTCCCGAAGCTATCACTATGAGGATGCTCGCTTCCCTGCGTATCTCACGGGAATCACCGCTGAGGACAATCGCCGCTACAGCTGGTATGCCTATGACGGTAAGGGACGCGTCGTCTGCAGCCGGCATTCCGGTGACTGCACTAGGATGGATGTCGGTGTTGATGGAATTCGTCTGGACTATACGGCCGCCGGCCCGGTTGTTGTGACCGATGCATTGGGTGAGGCGAGTACCTATGGGCTGACGTCGAGTGGAAGCAGCGTGCTGCCGCGTAAAGTCAACGGCATCACCGACAGCAGGGGCACGGCCGGTCGTAGCTATCTGCCCGAGGGAACGGATTTCCGCCGTCGTCTGCAGTCCTCGACCGACCGACGCGGCGTGGTTACCCAGTACGCCTATACCGAGGCCAGCGACCCGACCGCCGGTGCAGTAGCCGTGACAACGACGACGGAAGCGGCGGGTACCCCCGAGCAACGCATCAGCGAGACGCGTGTCGCGCTCGACAGTAATCGCCTCGTGCAGCAGATGGTCGGCAACCAGGAAACCCGCATTGTCCGCAACGCGCGCCTGCAGCCGACCAGCGTCACCGTGCGCGATATCACGACCAACCAGACCCGCGTGACCACGCAGAACTATTGTGAAGCCGAAGGTCCGGACTGTCCGCAGGTGGGCCTGCTGAAAAGCATCGACGGTCCACGCACAGACGTGGTCGATACCGTGACCTATGCCTGGTACACCGCCGACGATGCGGGGTGTGCGACCAACGGCGCCTGTGCGTTCCGCAAGGGCGATCTGCGCAGCGTCACCAGTGCGTTGGGCCATACCGTCGAGACCCTCGCCTACGATGCCTTCGGGCGCCCTTCGTCTGTGCGTGATGCCAATGGCGTGGTGACCGACTACACCTATCATCCACGTGGCTGGCCGACGTCGGTCACCGTGCGTGGCGCCACCACTGCCGAAGATCGCAGTACCCAGCTGAGCTACTGGCCCACCGGCCAGGTGCAGCAGGTCACCGAGCCCGACGGCAGCAGCGTCACCTATGTCTACGACGCCGCCCAGCGGCTCACGGACATTGCCGACAGTGCGGGCAACACCATTCACTACACCTTGGACAACGCCGGCAACCGTCTGCAGGAAAACACGGTCGATGCAGGGGGTACGCTGCGCCGCACGCTGGCCCGTGTCTACAACACCCTCGGGCAGCTGACCGCGCTGAAGGATGCCGGCAACAACGCCACCGGCTTTGCCTACGACGCCAATGGCAATCCGCAGTCGGTCACCGATGCCCTGCAGCGGGTGACGAACCAGCAGTACGATCCGTTGAACCGGCTGGCGCAGTCCCTGCAGGACGTGGGCGGTGTTGCTGCGGAAATCCGCAGCCAGTACAACGCGCTGGATCAGGTCACCCAGGTAATCGATCCCAAGGGCCTGCACACCACCTACGCCTATAACGGCTTTGGTGATCTGACCGGACAGGTCAGCCCGGACAGCGGGAACACTACTTTCACTGTTGACGCCGCTGGCAACCGCAAGACTCGCACTGATGCGCGCGGCGTGACGGCCACCTACAGCTACGACGCGCTCAATCGACTGGTCGGCATTGCCTATCCGGATCCCAACCTGGACGTGGGCTATCACTACGACACCGCACCAGCGGTATGTGCCAGCGACGAGCATTTCGCCAAGGGTCGCCTGGGCCAGGTGCTGCACGCCAATGGCAGCACCGTGTACTGCCATGACCGCTTCGGCCAGGTCACCCGCAAGGTGCAGACGATCAATGGTGTAGCCAGCACGCTGCGCTATGCCTACAGCAAGTCCGGTCGCCTGACCGCGTTGACCTACCCGGACGGCAGCGTGGCCGACTATGCGCGGGACACCCAGGGGCGGATCAGCCAGATTGGCCTGACTCGCCCGGGACAGACCCGGCAGGTGGTGGTCAACAACGTGACCTACGCCGCCTTCGGGCCGGCGACCGGCTGGACCTATGGCAATGGACGCCAGCTGCAGCGCCCGCTGGATCTGGACTACCGGCCGCAGGCGGTGCATGACCCTGCGGCAGGCGGCCTTTCACTGGGCTACGGCTACGATCCCGTCGGCTCGATCACCGAGCTGAAGAGCGGTGCAGGTTCCGAGGTGCTGGCCAAATACGCCTACGACACGCTCGGCCGTCTGACCCAGACCCAAGACGGTGCGACGGGCACGCCGATTGAAACCTATGGCTACGACGCGACCGGCAACCGCACCTCGCTGACCACGTCGGCGGGGACCGCAAGCTACACCTATCCAGCGGACAGCCATCGCCTGATTGCCGTGGATGGTCAGGCGCGCAACCAGGATGCCGCAGGCAACACCACCAGCATTGGCAGCAAGACGTTCGCCTACAACGATGCCAATCGCATGAGTGCGGTGAAGCAGGATGCTGCTGTCGTGGAGAGTTACGGCTACAACCACCGCGGTGAGCGCGTGTTGCGTGCGCCAGCCAGTGACGATGCGCAGGTCACTGTCTATGACGAAGCCGGGCAGTGGGTCGGCAACTACTCGGCGACCGGGCAAGCGCAGCAACAGGCGATCTGGCTGGACAACTACCCGGTGGCGCTGATCCAGACACCAACTGCAGGCGTGCCGGAGTTGGCCTACATCCAGCCCGATCACCTGGGTACGCCGCGTGTGGTGATCGACCCTGTGCGCGATGTCGCGATCTGGGAGTGGAGCAACAAGAGTGAGGTGTTTGGCGAACAGGCACCGGCCAATGACCCCGACGGGGATGGCGTGCTGTTTGAGCTGGCACTGCGCTTCCCGGGCCAGCAGGCGACGAACGCGAGTGGGTTGTTCTACAACTACCAGCGGGAGTACGAGCCGGCGGTGGGGCGGTACTCGCAGAGTGATCCGATTGGGTTGACGGGAGGAATCAGTACATTTGCATACGCTTTAGCGCGTCCCGTCAGCGATCTTGACGCACTTGGCCTTCAATCCGCTGCAGCCCGCCAAGCAGCAATGCAAGGCGCGCAGTCACCCGTCTACTTTCCTTCTAACGAAGGTTATTACCATCCTGACCTTGGGTACATCGCTCAGGATCAGGGGCCGATGCTCTATCCAGGCGAATTCTTGGCGTCAGGGCTCATTGCGATTGAAACATTGTTCCCAGCTATTCCAATTGGAATTAATATTGTCGCAAGCAAGGAGCCTAAGGATGCCCGCGATCCGGTCGGCGCGAAAGCTCCGGGTCTGCCCGGTGATACTGAAGGATACTGCCCCGGAAAAAGAGGGCCAAAATGGGTCAAGGCACCGAACGGCAGAGGATACGGGTGGCAGGATGGTTCTGGAAATGTTTGGATTCCGACGGGGCCAAGGACAGAGGCGCCCAATGATGCCCATGGTGGGCCACATTGGGACGTACAGCTGAAAGGTGGTGGATATATAAATGTTTATCCGGGAGGGTTGCGTCGATGATTAAGCGCGAAGTTGTTCTTAATGCGGAGCGAGTTGTTTTTTACTCGATGGTTGATGAGAGATTTTTTTTTGAATGGCTTGAAAAAATGCCATTTGTAATTGATGTTACGGGTAGAGGGATGGTTATTGAAATCACGGTAGACTCATCAAAGGTTGATTCTGATGCCTTGCGGGAACTGCTCGCGCTGTTCCAGCGATATCGTGTGTCAATGCGGCAATTGCGAGTTTTTGACTGTGAAGAATTCGCCAGTTGGTTCAGGCGTCGAAGTGCATTCTGGTATAGAAAGGTCTTTCAGCCTTCATCGAATTTGAGTAGTGATAAAAAATAATAGCGGTTGGGGTGTTTGCTAAAATCCGGAGAGATGCCTGTGCCGTTCATGTGGCGGTCTCCTCTGGTTATACCGCTATTGGCAACTGTGCCTCGCTGACCACCTCGGCCGGGACCGCCAGCTTTCCTATCCGGCTGACAGCCATCGACTGATTGCCGTGGATGGTCAGGCGCGCAACCAGGATGCCGCAGGCAATACCACCAGCATTGGCGGCAAGACGTTTGCCTACAACGATGCCAACCGCATGAGTGCGGTGAAGCAGGGCGATGCTGTGGTGGAGAGTTACGGTTACAACCACCGCGGTGAGCGCGTGCTGCGTGCGCCAGCCAGTGGCGATGCGCAGGTCACGGTCTATGACGAAGCCGGGCAGTGGGTTGGCAACTACTCGGCGACCGCGCAAGCGCAGCAGCAGGCGATCTGGCTGGACAACTACCCGGTGGCGTTGATCCAGACACCAGCCTCGGGCGTGCCGGAGCTGGCGTACATCCAGCCCGATCACCTGGGTACGCCGCGTGTGGTGATCGACCCCGTGCGCGATGTCGCGATCTGGGAGTGGAGTAACAAGAGCGAGGTGTTTGGCGATCAGGCACCGGCCAATGACCCCGATGGTGATGGCGTGGTGTTTGATCTGGCACTGCGCTTCCCGGGGCAGCAGGCGACCGATGCTAGTGGGTTGTTCTACAACTACCAACGGGAGTATGACCCGGCGGTGGGTCGGTACTCGCAGAGTGATCCGATTAGTCTTGATGGTGGGATCAGTACCTTTGCATATGTAACAGGTAGACCTACCTCCCTGTCGGACACCTTCGGCCTCCAATCAAGCATCACGCGAGCAATTCCAATTCCTCCCCCCGGATTCAGTGATGGGAACGCTGATTCCCAGAATTGGAATCCGGATATGCCAAACTATGGTGGATCGTCAGGTGGTAGTAGCTTGTATCCGCACGCCGACTACTCCCCTATCGGGATCTTTACAAGCTCAGCTATGTTACTCAGTGGGCTGATCAATCAGCCGCTTCTTCAGTTCAGCAAGAAAAAAAGTGATAGAGGCGGAAAGCCGGATGGGTGCCCTTCCAATACGAGAGGTATCGACGAAGTCAAGGGTAAGTATGGGCTTTCGAGTGATGATGTTCACAAGATAAAGAAGAGTGTTGGAGCAGGCCCGCCGGATTGGACTGGAATCGATTCCGATGGAAATATCTGGACTCATGGAGAGGGTGGAATGGCGGAAGATCACGGGAGGTACGATGAGCATCTGCCCAGTGGCAGAGGGAGGGGGCGATGAGTGATCGATTTTCGATCTCGCTTAGGTTGCTTCATCCAAGCGCGCCGCATGAAGAAATTATCAATAGGATTGGCCTCAATGCGTGCGTTGGTCATACCGTCGGCGAACCTCGTCGCAGTCCGCTCGGAAATGAACTGGGCGGTAAGTATCGTGAGACGATGGTAGTGATCGATATTGCGGAAAAAGAAGGATATTTCGTTGATGAAATTGCACAAGTGCTTGCCGATTTAAAGAAGAATGCTGATTTTTTTGTGGGTCTGGTTGAAACTGGAGGGTCAGTGACGCTGTATGTCGGTGTCTTTTTCAAGGGGCGGTCAGGCTTTGAGCTGGATTTGGACTGTATTTCAACAATGAAAGAGATGTGCATCGATCTTTCAGTGGAGTATTACGCGGAGTAGGAGGTGCCAATTTGGTGGCAGTTTTATAATCAGTGTGTCAATACAGAGTCGTTCCTTGAAAGGCGCGAAGGATAAATTGAGTGCCAAGTCGGCCCGCCACATTCAGTGTAGGTGTACAAGCCTCGCCGGAGAGGGGATCATCCCACATGGGTAATTTGCCTACAGCACTTTCGGAAGACTTCTCAGTTCTTCTGGATTCCGGAGACATGGCTGGTGCTGCATCACTGATTCGTAGTGCCGCTGAGGTGGGCTCCGCAGAAGCAATATTTCTTTCTTCGACCTTTAGTCGCCCTCAGGAAAGCATCGATGAGTTCGAGTTAAGAAGCTTGGCTGAGGTTGAACTCTCAGCAGCGAAAGGGTATGCCCCCGCGCAATATAGGCTCGGCTGCTATCTGCAATTCGGAGACTTTGTGAATGTAGATGCCGTGGAAGCGGCCCAGTACTTTAAGCTGGCGGCGAATGCTGGATATCCTCCCGCAATGTATGAGTATGGGTTGGCGCTTTTCCATGGAATAGGTGTGGATAGCAAGCATGACGAAGCGATCTCGTGGATCATGCTCTCAGCTGAGAAGGGAGATGAGACTGCTGCTGAGTTCTTGAAGAAGATGCGAGGCAGCTAGCGTCCTATGATGTTCAGCGATATCCGTGGTGCACCGCGGCAACTGACCAAGCCCCAGGACTGTACTACCGGCACACCGATCGAAACCTATGGCTACCCACCTCACTGACCACCTCGGCCTGGACGGCAAGCTACACCTATCCGGCTGACAGCCATCGCCTGATTGCCGTGGATGGAGCTGCGCGCAACCAGGATGCCGCAGGCAACACCACCAGCATTGGCAGCAAGACGTTCGCCTACAACGATGCCAATCGCATGAGTGCGGTGAAGCAGGATGCTGCTGTCGTGGAGAGTTACGGCTACAACCACCGCGGTGAGCGCGTGCTGCGTGCGCCAGCCAGTGGCGATGCGCAGATCACTGTCTATGACGAAGCCGGGCAGTGGGTCGGCAACTACTCGACGACCGGGCAAGCGCAGCAACAGGCGATCTGGCTGGACAACTACCCGGTGGCGTTGATCCAGACACCAGCCTCGGGCGTGCCGGAGCTGGCGTACATCCAACCCGATCACCTGGGGACACCGCGCGTAGTGATCGACCCGTTGCGTGATGTTGCGATCTGGGAGTGGAGCAACAAGAGTGAGGTGTTTGGCGATCAAGTACCGGCCAATGATCCCGATGGGGATGGCGTGGTGTTTGACCTAGCGCTGCGCTTCCCGGGACAGCAGGCGACGAACGCGAGTGGGTTGTTCTACAACTACCAGCGGGAGTACGAGCCGGCGGTGGGGCGGTATTCGCAGACTGATCCGATTGGTCTTGATGGTGGGATCAGTACGTTTACCTACGTGAGCTCCAATCCACTGGGTGCCAATGATCCATTGGGATTGTTCAATGCAGCTGACCTGCCCAATCTGCCAGATTGGCTGGTTGACGGCGCTGCCGGGCTGGGAGACGGTATAAGTGGAGGTCTGACTTCTGACTTCAGAGACTGGGCCAATATCGGTAGTGTGGACAAATGCTCGACCATCTATCAGGCGGCAGAGTGGACAGGGATAGCTGCCGGATTGGCGGTGCCCGTGGGAAGGGTCAGTTATGTATACAAAGTTGGACAGCTCCCTAAAGCCGGGCTGTCTTTGGAACAGACAGTGGCAGCGAGGAATGCCTTGAAATCGTACTATCGGGGGCGGCCAATGGACACGCTGCTGCCAGCGGTCAGTGGCAGGTTTGGTTATCCGGGAGCCCAGGAAATATTGGTGAAGAATGGTGGCGATGCCGCACGTGCCATTGCTCGATCCGGGAATACGAGTCTTCCTTGGACTGCTGGATTGGTCGGCGGCGGAGCGGCTAAAGCGGCAAACAGCACTGCAAATGCGGCAGGGAGGGACTGTGGCTGCAACTAATTGTTTGACGATGGCATCTGGTGGAAGCATATGCCTTCTAGACTATTGGCATGTTGGCAGGGTGAGAACTGCAAAAATCACCCCAGACGGCACCCTACTTGTCTCCCGAGTTAGCGCTGATGCCAACGTGAATCCTGTGCGAGGAGTCGTTGGTCAAGGGCGGTTTAATGCTGCCTTTGTTCCAATGGCTTACTTGTCATGTGAATTCGATGAGGCGCATGGTGCGCCAGACTATTATCGAAATCTCATCTTGATGATAGATGGGAAGTTGATGGGGGATGGCTTCTCAGTTCCGACGATCTCTTGGTCGCGGGGTTTTTTCCATGGAATTTTCAAAGTTGTCCTCGAAGATGGTTGGAGTTTCGAGTCGAGGTACCGGCGGCCATTCCTTCGTGAGTTATGGTGGCGGCTCAATGTCGGTGGCACGCTGGACGAACAGCCGGTGGACTTCATCGAGAAGGTGGTGTCGATTGTTTCTGAAGCGAGGCCTCAATGGCTTGTGTTGAGTCCATAGGATTTTTGCTCGCACAAAGGCGATGCGTCTGCCCTTTGGGCCAGGTTCAGACGCAGTGAAATCCATTGGTACCGCCGTGTGTTAGGCGCGCGCAAAGTGGGGGCACGGCATAACCTTCTTTTTCAGTTGACGAGGGCCGTCTGTTGATCATTCGGCATCTTGGCCTTGAACTGGCGGGCCGGCCCACAGTGACGTCCGATGTGGAGAATTGGGAGTGGCGCGGCAGGAGTAGGAAGATTCCAGGTGCCCCAGCAAGGGACATCATCAAAGGGCCGGTGGCTGGCATCTTGCGCGCAGCGCTGCTGGTCTTGCCAATGCTGGGCGGGTGCAGCATCAACAAATTTCAACACACGGAATGGAGGTCGGACTGGGTAGATGTTTCATCCGATGCGATCTTGCCTGGCAATTCAACGAATCTGCCGCTTGACCGCATTTCCACGCTTGATGCGGATAGCGAAGCCGCTATTGCGGAGTGGATGTTGAAGAACTCACTGGTCGCAGTATCGGCATCAGAGGTTGAAGGAAAGATTGGTTCAATGCCGTTGAGTGGCCTGAAGCCAGCCCCCGGGGAGAGCGTCTATCTCGTCAGGACCGCTTCAGATGAAGGTAATGGCAGGTTCATCGGCTACGTCAACGACAAGGGACTTCTCATCATGTATGGGGTCATGGGGGGCTGCGGCGAGCAGAAGCACCGGGTGGTTGCAGTGAGCCTGCGGGAGAAGCCCGCCAACGTGTTCGGCAGATGCTCGGCGGCGCTGTAGTGCGCTGAAGAGTCGAGCAGCGGCAGTGTGCAGGTGCCTCGCCGCCGCTGCCGGGTCATCCAGCAAGCGGCACGCGGAACATCAATGGAGGATCTGCAGCATGATCAAGCAGGACGTGCATCGTGCCCGGCGAACCGGTGACGGTGCTGTTCGACCGCGACGGCGCGTTTCTGCCCGGCGCGACCAGCGCTGGGGAGGAATTCTCGATCATCGTCCGCGACGCGCAGGGCTGCGCCTACCGCTCGGTTCCCTTCCAGCTCAGCGCAACGGAGCCGCAGCGGGGGATCGGGAAGCCGAATGAACCCACGACCAGCGCGCCATGCCGTGGTGGCAGGCGAGGACGGAAGACTGAGGGAAGATGGCGCGCCCGGAGGGATTCGAACCCCCGACCAATGGCTTCGGAAGCCACTACTCTATCCGGCTGAGCTACGAGCGCGTGGTGGAACCGCCGCGCCGTCGGCCAGGGCCGGGGCGGGCATCGCAACGCAATGAGGCGGTGCGGGATGGGCATTCTATCCAGTTTCGCCGCACAAATCTCCCCCCGCCGGCAAAGTCGGTCCGAAGGCACAGGAGTATCCTAGTGTCATGGCTGATACCCCCCTTTCCGCGCCGCATCCGGCGCCGACGCCGCGTTGGCGGCATTACTGGTCCCTGATGCGCGCCGATCGCCCGATCGGCACGCTGCTGCTGCTGTGGCCCACCTGGTGGGCGTTGTGGCTGGCCGCTGGCGGCCTGCCGCCGCTGTGGACCCTGTTCGTGTTCACCGCTGGCGTCTGGCTGACCCGCTCGGCCGGTTGCGTCATCAACGACTACGCCGACCGCTGGCTCGACCCGCACGTAGAGCGCACCAAGGCGCGACCGCTGGCGACCGGCGCAATCAGCGGCCGGGCGGCGCTGGTGCTGTTCGCGGTGCTGATGCTGGTGGCCTTCGGCCTGGTGCTGACCCTGAACGGCCTGACCATCGCCCTGAGCTTCATCGGCGTGTTCCTGGCGGCCAGCTATCCCTACCTGAAGCGCTACACCCATCTGCCGCAGGTCTACCTGGGCATGTCCTTCGGCTGGGGCATCCCGATGGCCTTCGCCGCCGTGCAGGGCGAGGTGCCGATGCTGGGCTGGCTGCTGTATGCCGGCAACATCCTGTGGTCCACCGCCTACGACACCTGGTACGCCATGGTCGACCGCGAAGACGACCTGAAGATGGGTTCGCATTCCACTGCGATCCTGTTCGGCGACCTGGACCTGGTCATCCAGGGCGTGCTGTACGCGCTGTTCCTGGCCACGATGGCGCTGGTGGGCGTGCGCGGCGGGCTGGGTGGGTACTACCTGGCCGGCGTAGCGGTGGCGACGCTGCTGGTGGTGTACGAGTTCTGGATCTGCCGCAACCGCGAGCGTGGGCCGTGCTTCAAGGCCTTCCTGCACAACAACTGGGTGGGTGCCGCGCTGTTTGCCGGTATCGCCGTGGATCTGGCGCTGCGTTGAGAAGGCGGCCGGGCATGGCCCGGCGCTACCCCGCGCCATGTGCACGGGTCGGAATCCTCGGCCGAACTGGTAGCGCCGGGCCATGCCCGGCGGGCGGCCACCTACGACCAATAGGTGGCTGACAGCTCGTACCCCACCGCCCAGAATCAGGCCATCGAACCTGGGAGGGTAGGTGATGGCCTCGACGGCAGCAGTACAGGACGGCTGGATGGCGCGCGCCGCGCTGCGCTCGGCCGCCTGGGCGGAAAAGTGGTTCCCCGATGCGTATGTATTCGCGGTGCTCGGCGTGGTCATCGTCGCGCTGGCGGCGATGGGCTTCGGCGCCACTCCGCAGGCCACCGCCAGCGCCTTCGGCGACGGCTTCTGGAGCCTGATTCCCTTCACCATGCAGATGGCCTTCGTGGTTATCGGTGGTTATGCGGTAGCCACCGCACCGGTGGTCGCGCGCTTCATCGACTACCTGGCCCGGGTACCACGCACCGGTCGTGGTGCCGTGGTGTACGTCGGCCTGGTCAGCATGCTGGCCTCGCTGCTCAGCTGGGGCTTCTCGCTGGTGTTCGGCGGCCTGCTGGTGCGCGCGCTGGCCAGCCGCACCGAGCTGCGCATGGACTATCGGGCTGCCGGTGCCTCGGCCTACCTGGGCCTGGGCGCGGTGTGGGCGATGGGCCTGAGTTCGTCGGCGGCACAGCTGCAGGCCAACCCGGCCAGCATGCCGCCGGGGCTGGTGGAGATCACCGGCGTGCTGCCGTTCACCGAAACCATCTTCCTGTGGCAGTCGATCGCGCTGACCTCGGTGTTGATCGTGGTCTCGCTGCTGATCGCCTGGCTGACCGCGCCGGCCGCCGGCAGTGCGCGTACCGCCGAAGATTTCCCCGGCGCGGCGCAGGCCGAACCGGAGCCGCTGCAGCGCCGCACCCGCCCGGGCGAATGGCTGGAGTACAGCCCGTTGTTGACCGTGCTGCTTTCGCTGCTGGCCTTCGGCTGGCTGTTCAACGAGTTCGCCAACAAGCCGCTGGTCAGCGCGATCGCCAACCTCAACACCTACAACTTCATGTTCATCTCGCTGGGCCTGCTGCTGCACTGGCGCCCGCGCAGCTTCCTCAACGCGGTGGCCAAGGCGGTACCGAGCACCACCGGTGTGCTGATCCAGTTCCCGCTGTACGGCGGCATCGCGATGATCCTCACCCACGCTGCCGGTGGCGACGGTGAGACGCTGGCGCACCGTCTGTCGAGCCTGTTCGTGCACGTGGCCAGCACCGATACGTTCGCGCTGGTGATGGGCGTGTACTCGGCGGTGCTGGGCTTCTTCGTACCGTCCGGTGGCGGCAAGTGGATCATCGAAGCGCCCTACGTGATGCAGGCCGCGAACGAGCTGAAGGCGCACCTGGGCTGGGCGGTGCAGGTCTACAACGCGGCCGAAGCGCTGCCGAACCTGATCAATCCGTTCTGGATGCTGCCACTGCTGGGCGTGCTCGGCCTGAAGGCCCGAGACATCGTCGGCTTCACGTTCATCCAGCTGCTGGTGCACATCCCGCTGGTGCTGGGGTTGCTGTGGCTGCTGGGCATGACCCTGGCCTACGTGCCGCCGGTGATGCCGTAGCGCAAGCACGGGGTCATGTGGGGCCAGAGCCTCTCCGCTGGAGAGGATCCGACCCCGGAGACCGTCAGCCAGCCGCCGCCTGCTTCTCGATCTCGGCCTTGCGCAGCAGGAAGCGCTGCAGCTTGCCGCTGGGCGTCTTCGGCAGTTCCGCCACGAACGCCACCTGGCGCGGGTACGCATGGGCGGACAGCCGTCGCCGCACATGCTGCTGCAGTTCCTGCGCCAGCGTGTCGCTGCCGCTGAACCCAGCGCGCAGGACCACGAACGCTTTGACGATCTCGGTGCGCTCTGGATCGGGTACGCCGATCACCGCCGTTTCCGCCACCGCAGGGTGTTCCATCAGCACGCTCTCCACATCGAATGGACCGATGCGATAGCCCGACGAGGTGATCAGGTCGTCCGAGCGGCCGATGAAACTGATCGAGCCGTCGTCCTCGCATTCCACCGAATCTCCGGTGAGGTAGTAGCGATCGCCCAGCGCCGGTGTGTCGGCACCGTAGTAGCCGGTGAACCACATGATCGGCGACTGCTGCAGGTCCACGGCGAGGATGCCGGGCGTGCGCGGCGGCAGTTCGTTGCCGGCATCATCCAGTACCGCCACGCGGTAACCGGGCATCGCAAAGCCCGATGATCCCGATCGCACGGCGTGGTCCAGTGCGTGGTGGTTGTTGACCACCATGCCGGTCTCGGTCTGGCCGTAGTGGTCGAGCACCGTGGTGCCCAGATGGGCGGCGAACCAACGGGCGATCTCCGGGTTCAGCGGTTCGCCGGCGCTGCTCACCACCCGCAGCTTGCCGTTGATGGTCGCACTGGCCTCGGGCCCGGCGGCGATGATCTGCCGGTACGCTGTGGGCGAGCCGGCAAGATTGGTGACACCCAGCCGCGCGACGATGGAGTTCAGCCCCTGCACGCTGAAACCGGCTTCGCTGAAGGTGGTGGCCTGGCCCAGCAGCAGCGGGCCGATCACGGCGTAATACAGCCCATAGGCCCAGCCGGGATCGGCGATGTTCCAGAACACGTCCTCTGGGCGCAGGTCCACGGCCAACTGCATGTAACTGGCAAAAGCCAGCAATGCGCGCAGCGGCACCGGCACGCCCTTGGGGCTGCCGGTGGTGCCGGAGGTGGACAGCAGTGCCATCAGCGCATCGCCGCGCAGCATCACCGGCGCGAAATCAGGTGTGGCATCGGCGGTGCGTGCGGTCCAGTCGATGTCGCCGGCACGTAGTGTCTGCTCCGGTGCCAGGAGGGTGGCGACCGGCGGGCAGCCATCGACCTCGTCCAGCTTGCTGCGGTTTGCGCTGTCGGTCACCACCAATGCGGTGCGCCCGGTTTTCAACCGTGTTTCGATGGCCTTGGGGCCGAACGCAGTGAACAGCGGCTGGTAGATCGCACCCACCCGCCAGGTGCCGAGGATGGTCGCCAGCAGGTCCGGTGTACGCGGCAGCAGGCCGGCCACCACATCGCCCTTGCCGATGCCCTGCGCGGCCAGCACCCGGGCAACACGCGCAGAGGCATCGCGCAGGTCCTCGAAGGTGTACCGATGCAGGGCACCGTGGGCGTCCACCCAGCGCAGCGCCAGCGCATTGCGGCCGCAGTGGCGGTCGCAGCACTCCACGCAGGCGTTGATGCCGGTCTGCAGGTCACCGTGCAACTGTCGCTGTCCGCGCTCGATGCTGAAATCGGCCAGTGCCTGTTCGTAGGTGGGGCGTGCTGCAGTGTCGCGGGCCATGCGCATCTCCGGGGTGACGTCATTCCGACGATAGGCGGCGGCCCTGCATGCTGCAAATGGGACCATGGGCGTAGGCCGCCGCTGCGCGCGCCGCGCCGGGCAAGAACGCTGAATGCGTTCGTTTCCGACTGCAGCATGACGACATGCCAAACCCGCATGAATCCTTCAGTCGCTTGTGCCGCAAGGGCTGGCGCCGGTTCATTCACGCACGTACACATGGGTGTAGCCCGCTCACAACGCATGGTTAACTCATCGCTGCCGACGATTGCCCCGTCCACCGCATTCCGCGCGTGGCATTTGGAGATCGGACATGGCACAGCAGAACCAGAACCCGAACCAGAAGCAGCAGGGCCAGCAGAACCAGCAGGATCAGCAGCAGGGGCGCGGCCGCGACCAGCAGCAGCAACAGCAGCAGGAACAGCAGAAGCGCAACCAGAACCAGCAGCAGGGCGGGCAGGACGAGGAAGAGTGATCCTGGCAGCCGCCATCCATCACCTACGAAGCCCCGCCCCGCGCGGGGCTTCGCTTATTCCAGTACGCCGATCCGCTGCAGCGCCGGTGCTGCAGACATGTCGTTGGGGTTGGTACCGGGCAGGCCCTGCGGCACCTCCATGCCCATGCCGCGATACAGATCAACCCAGTGCCGGGAGATCTCACCGGTCTGCGGGTTGCGGAAGTTCATCGGCTGCAGTGCGAACACATGGTGCGCACGGAACGCGCGCTCGATGAAATCCGAGCAGTAGTAACTGTCGTCGTTCAACACGTAGGCCGTGTTGTACGGTTTGCCCAGCATCGTGCGCGCGGTGGCCACGGCATCGGCGATGGCATTGTCCGGCGGCGCACGCAGGCGATAGACCACGATCTGCCGCTGCTTGCCTCTCGCGTCCTCGCGGAACTGTTCCAGCGTCTGCCGGCGCGAGCCCTTCTCATCGGCGTGCAGCACCTCCCAGCCCTGCGGTGCCGAGGCCACCAGCGCGACATGGTCGAAGCTGGGCGCGCCTTGTTTTCCGGTCGCATCGTCGATGGCCGCACTCAGGCCGCCATGGCCGGCGGTGACGAACAGCAGGTCGCCTTCCTGGACCTCCAACGCGGCCACCGAGCAGGGCCACAGCGCAGGTACCAGCAGGGAGAGGACAAGCAGGAATACGCGCATCGGGCCAGGGTCAAAGCGGGGGGCGGGGTAGTCTAGCGGCAGCCGCGACGACGATGGCTTCAATAATAATGTGATATCCATCTCATTTCTGAGTGTCGGGATATTCCTGACAGCGTGTGTTGAAACTGAATTGACAAAGGCATGGCTATCCTTGCCTCCCTACCGCGCCGGAACCGCGCGCGACCGCCCGGAATCAGGAGGATCCCGTGAACCAGCTTCGCCCCGTTGCCCTGCTTGCCCTTGCGTTGGGGCTTGCGCTGTCGGGCTGCAAGCCCGCCCCGCAGGCTGCCCCCGCTGATGCCGCCGCACCCGCTCCGACCAGCACGGCTGCGGCCACGACGCCCGTCGCACCGGCCGCCACGACCGCGGCAGAGGCCGCTGGCAACTGCCCGCATCCGGTCTTCGACGAGTTCCTCAAGCACTTCGGCAACGAGATCGCGTTGCAGGAAACGTCCACGGCTGATCCGCTGCTGGACAGCCACATCGACGCCGAAGCCGAGCCGGAGCCGCGCAAGGTGGAGGAGAAAGTGCCACTGGCCAAGGTCGAATGGCCGGTGATGCCGGATCCGGCCACGCTGCAGCGGCAGGGTCGCCAGATGCAGGTCACCCGTCTGCCTGACGGACAGGTGCAGGTGCAGATGCGCACTCCCGATACCAGCGACCAGCAGACCTACACCTTTGCCCAGAAGCCGTGCTGGCAGCTGGTCAAGCGTGAGGACGAATCGATCTGATCCTCCGCGCGACCGCCTGCGGGGGTCGCGTGGTTCACCAAGGAGCATCGCATGCGCCTGTTTCCCGTCGCCCCCGTGCTGGCCCTGATGCTCGCTGCCTGCAGCGGCCCGGAGGCATCCGCGCCGGCGGCGACCCCTGCTTCTTCGAACCCGGCAACGACGCCGGCCGCACCTGCTGCCGCGGCCGCTGCCCTTCCCACCTCCCCTACGCGCGATGAGACCGGCATGCATATCGATTGCCAAGGCACCCGCCTGCACCTGGCGGCCCTGCCCACCCAAGACACGGACGCTTCCCGGCTGACCACGCTGGAAATCGAAAAGGACGGCACACGCCAGGCCATTGCCGTACCCAAGGAAATGGACGGCTACACCGCCGTCGGCCTGGCCTGCGTGCAGGACCGGAGCGGCACGCCGTATTTCGTCGTGCAGTACGGTGAACTGCCGTTCGGCTGCAGCTTCTGCGAGTGGTACTACCTGTACGACGCCAGTGGCCGCCAGCTGACCCACAGCACGCCGCCGCTGCGTGGCACGGAAGGCGATGAGCAGGAGCCCAACAACGACGAGTACGAGAAGCTGATCGACACGCTCGGCATCAAGCACCCGGAGGTGAACTACATCGAAGACTGAGCGCAGCGGCAGGACGTCGCATGTGCGCTGCGAGCGCAGTACCGCAACACCGGAAGTACCAGGAGCAGTACCCCTTAAGGAAATTCCCTTTTTCATAGAATGGATAGCACAGACATGGCAGACATCTACCAGGACATGGTCCAGCCCCGCGGGGCGGCCTACAGCAGTGACCGCATCAAATCGTGGAGCCACTACCGCGAGCCGATCGACCAGAGCGACGGGCGCCTGCACGGGAACTCCCGCCGCTGGGGCGATGCGACCCCGGAGGTGCAGTCACGGGTGATCGACACGCTCATCGAGTCGGCGCGCGAGAAGGGACTGACCCCGCGCGAAACCGCACATGTACTGGCCATCGCCCGCGTGGAATCGGGATTCAACCCCGATGCTGCCGCAGGCACCACCTCGGCCTCGGGCCTGGGCCAGTTCATCGACAAGACCGGCAATCACTACCACCTCAACAACCGCAACCGCTTCGACGTCGGCGCCCAGTCCGATGCATTGGTTGACCACTACATCGACAACCGCAACCTGGCACACAAGCGCGGCCAGGGCGAGGAATACATCTACAAGTACCATCACGATGGCCCGACCCGCGACTACGGCGGCCTCAACCTTTCCGAAAAGAAGGTGATGCCATACGTGGACAGGTACGAGCAGTTCGTGGAGCAGCGCCTGGCGCAGACCCACGGCCAGTCCCAGGGTGGCCAGACCGCAGCCGCCGTGGGCGCCGCTGCACAGGCGCAGGCCAAGCCGGCAGCGGCACATGCTGAAGGCCAGACCCGCACCTTCGAGCAGACCATGCAGGTGATGCTGCCCCCGCAGAACGGGGTCAAGCCGCACGTTACCGGTGAGTTCGGCGAACACCGTGCGCACAAGCCGCACGGCGGCACCGACTTCAACTACGTCGGTGGCCAGCACGGCCGCAACCTGCAGCATCCGACCGTCAACGCGCCGATTTCCGGCACGGTGACCTTTGTCGGTGGCGACTACGGCACGGTGAAGATCAGAGATGCGCAGGGCAACTCGCACGAGATCCTGCACCTGCAGTCGACCCAGGTGAAGGAGGGCCAGCCGATCAAGGCCGGCGAACCGATCGGCACCATGGGTGGGCGTGGCCCCGGTGGTGCAGGGCAGTATGCCCAGCACGTGCATTACCAGTTGAAGGATCCGCACGGCAAGCTGGTCAGCCCGCAGGATTTCTGGGACCAGGGCAAGCTGAAGGAAACCGGCAAGGGTGGCCATGCGCACGATGGCGACCACGGCGGTGTACTGCGCCAGGGCGCCAAGGGCGAGGAAGTGACTGCCATGCAGAAGGAGCTCAACCGCTTGGGCGTGCGCGACAGCCACGGCAACCGGCTGAGCGAGGATGGCAACTTTGGTGCCAATACCCGCGATGCGCTGACTGCCTACCAGAAGCAGCACGGGCTCTCCGCCGACGGCGTGGCCGGTCCGGCCACGCTGGGCAAGCTGGCCGAAGGCCGCAGCCATGCCGAGGCGGCGCCGAAAGGGCCGCAACTGGGCGACAAGGCGCATCCGGATACGCCGCTGCACAACGCGATCCGCGGCCACATGCCGGGCATGATCTGCAACGAGATGGCCGCCCATGTGACTGCCCAGGCCAAGGCCGCTGGCATTGATTCGCCGGAGAAGCTGCAGGGCGTGACCTTGCAGGATGGCAAGGCATTCGTGATGGGCACCGTTCCCGGCTTCCGCACTGCGGTGGACATGACCCAGACGGCGCCAAGCGTGCAGGAGACCAGTGCTGCACTGCTGGCCAAGCATGAGCCCTCGCAGCAGCACGTGCAGGACGAGCAGCAGCGAGTGGCCATGGGCCGTTGAGCGCTGCCTGACAAGAGGTGTGTGGTAAAGGAGGCCGGCCGGGGCGACCCGGCCGGCTTTTCCCTTTCCGGGGTGAGGAAATACACCGATGCCGTTCCGAAGCATGTGTACCACCGTCATTGCCGAGCAACGGGTCGGCCCCACGTCGTGCGCTGCACGTGCAGAGCGCGGCAGCCCCATGAGGCGGCTGCGGCAGTGGCGCAACGCAGGGCACTGGGCATGGCTTGCACTGCTGCTCTGCCTGCTGCCGCTGCTGGCGCTGGCGGCAGCCCCGGTCCCCGCGTTGAATGACCCGGTGATGGACACCGCCAATGCGCTGTCCGCCAGCACCCGCGCCGCGCTGCGCGAGCAGGCATTGCAGCTGCAGGCACGCAAGGGCGCGCAACTGCAGGTGCTGGTGGTGCCCAGCGTTGGCGAGGAAGGCATCGAAGCCTATGCACAGCGGGTCTTCGACCAATGGCAGCTGGGCCGCGCCGGTGTCGATGACGGCGTGCTGCTGCTGGTGGCGGTGCAGGATCGGCGCGTACGCATCCAGACCGGCTATGGCCTGGAAGGCACCATTCCCGATGCCTATGCCGCGCGGATCATCGACAAGGCGATCGTGCCGCGGCTGCGCGAGGGAGACATGGACCAGGGCGTGCTGGACGGCACCCACGTGCTGGTTGCGCTGGTCGACGGCGAGCAACTGCCGCCCTGGGACGATCCGTCGGCACGCAACGTGTTGCCCGCGGACTGGCGCACGGGGGATTCAGTCGTCGCGCTGACGTTGCTGGCGGGCTTCCTGGCCGGTCTGTGGCGATCGCCACCGCCTCTGCTGGCGACCAGGACCGAAGCCGATTTCATCGGTAACCGCCGCGAGCGGCGGCGCAAAGCACTGGCAGCCAATGCGGCGATGCCCAGGTCAACGTGGCCGACATTGCCTGCGTGGGGCAGACCGCTGCTGGTGACGGCGGTGATTGCCGCGGGGGGGCTTTCTGCGTCGCTGCTGCTGCCGCGCCACGTGCTGCCGGCGTTGTTGTTCGTGCTGCTGCCCGCCGTACCGGTGGCAACCCTGCTGGGCTGGTGCTGGCGTCGCAGCGGCGGCGTACGCATCGTGCTGTACGGCATGCTGGCCGTCAGCATCGGCTTCTACGCGGTGATGCTGGTGCGCGGCCAGTTGCCGCCCAGCCTTGCGCTGCACACGCTGCTGAACCTGGCGGTCGGCATCGCCGCCATGCTGGTGTTCTTCCTGGTGCAGGCCGGTCGCGCGCGTTGGCGGAAGAACCGCAACAGCTTCGCCATCCGCTTGGTGGTGCTGGCGCTGCTGACCGGTGGCTATGCGCTGGGCGCGCTGCTGGCGATCGACCGTGCCGGCGACGAGAATGCCCGCGTGCTGGCGACGATCGTGTCCAGCATGGGCACGCTGTTCCTGTACTTCATCTGGGTGTTCACTCTGCTGCCCGGCGAAAAAGCCCGCGGCGGCCGGGGTTCGTCCAGAGGCTACCGCTCCTCCTCCAGCACCTCCTCGTCCAGTTCGTCCTCAAGCAGTTCCAGCGACTGGTCCGGTGGTGGCGGCCGCAGCGGAGGCGGTGGCGCCTCGGGCAGCTGGTAGCTCAGGCCGCCTGCACCCGCCAGCCCAGCGCGCCATCGTGCAGTTCGCCGCTGCCGCTCACATCGGCCACCTGCAGCTGCAGGCCCTGCGCGTTGGGCAGGTCCTTCTGCTCGGGGAACCAACGGCGATCGGCAGCGACTACGATCAACAGGCCCTCGTCATCGCCCATCGGCGCGAACTGGGGCGACGGCGGGCTGATCGGCCGCAGGCCGAAGCGTTGGTTGGATTGTTCGCGCACCGCATCGACATCATGGCTGGGCAGGCCGACCTCGCTCAGGCAGGTCAGTTCGCTGCCATGGAAGGCGCCACTGCGGTCGCTGGCCGGCAAGCGCCTGCGGCCGATCAGTTCCAGGATCAGGCCATCGGGTCCGGTGAAATACACCGACTGCGACTGCCAGCTGCTTTCCAGTGCGAAGTAGTCCAGCCCTTCCGGACTGCATTGCAACGGCGTGCGCGCACGCAGCCAGCTCATGGCGTCGGCGAAGCGGTTGTCCGGCACATTGAAGGCCAGGTGCACGCCGCCTACCGGACGGCCATTGGCCGGTTGCAGCTGGATCGTGCTCCAGCCGATGCGGACCTGGTCGCCGGCCACCTCCAGCTGCAGCACGTCGCGGAAGTACGCGGCGACGCTGGCAACATCGGATACCGGCAGGGAGAGATGCAACAGGCGCATGATCGATCCTCCGTGGAGCGCTGGGGGCAGTGTAGTCCCGCGCACCTTTGCGCCGCGTCATCACCTGCGCAACGAATCGTTGTTGCCAGCCCTGGCATCGAGCCGTGCTCGACTGTCTTCAGCGCAAGGCTTCCCCGAAGAAGCGCACCGCGTCTTCCACCGCCACGGCATGCGTCCGCTCCTTCGGTACCGCAGTCATGCACAGCGCCTGCAGCCGCTCATCTGCCAGCGGCGTGCAGGCAGACAGGAAATCGTAGTGGCCGACACCGGGCAGCGCGTGCAGCGTTGCTTTCGGAATCAGTGCCGCCGCCACATCACCGTTGGTCGCTGGCGGCGCCACTTCATCCGCTGAACCCAGCACGATCATCACCGGCTGCCGCAACGCCTTCAGCTGCTCCGGTGCAAACGCCTGCACGATGGCGGGCGCCAGCACGAACACCGCGCGCACGCCGGCAATCGAACGATCATCCTGTGCATGCTGCACATACGGTTGCAGTTGCGGTGACGCCGCCGCAGCAAGACGCTCCGCCATCGTATGCGCGGCCGCTTCCTGCTGCGGCCTGCACACGCCGTCGTCCGCGTGCGCCTGGCAGAACGCCAGCAGCCGCGTCATGTCCGGCCGTGCGCCGGCGCTGAGCAGTGCGGTGAAGCCACCGGCGGAATAGCCCACCACGCCCAGCCGCGATGCATCAACATGTGGCCCAAGCTGCGGGTCGGCCTGCACGGCCGCCAGCGCCGCCTTCAGGTCGTCGGCGCGCAGCCAGGTCAGCACGCTGCCGGCCAGCGTCATCTCATCGGCGCCGTTGTTGCCGGGGTGGTCCACGGCGATCACCAGGTAGCCGGCCCGCGCCAGCGCGGTGCCCAGCCACCCCATCATGCGCGCGGTGCCGCCATTGCCATGCGACAGCAACAGGGTTGGCAGGCGCCCGCCGGCAATGGGGGCATCCTTCGCCGCGCGCCCCACCTCGAACAGCGGCGCATCCGGTGGCCCGATGGTCAGCGGCGTTTCTTCGCCGCCTGGCATTGCCGGGTACCACACGGTGAAGCGCAGCACCTCGCGCCGAGCACCGTCGCGGATCGCCGCGCTGTTCAGCGTTGTCGCGCCATGACGTTCACCGGCAATGGTGGGAGCGGCCGCCATCGCCATCGGCGCCAGAGCAGCCAGCAGCAGTGTCAACATCCATCGTGTCGCGCGCATCATCGGTTTCTCCGGGTCAGTCAGGACGGTGATCGACCGGCAGCCAGATCTCCACGCCGCCATGGCCGGTATGCTCGTCGAAGCGGGTGTCGTAGCGTTCAAGATCCGGCGCGTCGGTCAGGTGGAGGTCGCTGGCCGGCAGGTACTGGTCCAGCAGCCAGAACCAGGTCGAGCGGATGGTGGAGATATGGCCGCCATGCCAGGCCACCAGGTAACGGCGCGCAGGCACATCCACCCGCTGCCAGTGTGCAGGCACCGATGGCAGTGCATTCACCGGCAAGGCTGCGATGTAGTCGAAGCCACCCTCGTCGTCGCTGTTGCAGCACACACCGAAACTGACCGGCGCCGGTGTTGGCCATTCGCGGTTGAGCTGTGCCCACTGCCCGGGAATCGCACCGCCGCTGTCGCGGCTGTGGCGCATGCCGATGCCGGCCACCTGGAAGGGCGTGCAGTCGATCAGCCTGGGCGCCTCGGTGCAGGCCTGTGGCGCGTCGTCGAGGCGGATCGCGTGCACCAGTGCCAGTTCCTGC
Source organism: Stenotrophomonas sp. 3(2025) (assembly GCF_052665395.1). NCBI lineage: Bacteria > Pseudomonadati > Pseudomonadota > Gammaproteobacteria > Lysobacterales > Lysobacteraceae > Stenotrophomonas > Stenotrophomonas sp. 3(2025). Next base: position 220,244 of record NZ_JBQOIF010000002.1, read on the forward strand.
AGGCCCTGCTCGCGCACGCGCTCCGGGGTCTGCCCGAACTGCTCGCAGAAGGCACGGGTGAACGCGGCATGCGTGCTGTAGCCGGCTGCCAACGCCACCTGCAGGATGTCGCCGGCACCGTTGGCCAGCTGTTGCGCGGCGGCGGTCAGGCGGCGTCCGCGCAGGTAGCGCACCACCGACGTGCCGGTGCGGGCCTGGAACAGGCGTGACAGGTGGAAGGGCGACAGTCCGGCGGCTGCCGCGATGTCGGCCAGCGCCAGCGGCTTGTCGGCATGGCTTTCGATGTACCACAACGCTTTGCCGGCCGCGCTCATCGCGCTGTCCCTCATTCGAATGCCGGGCAGCGTACCGGATCGACGGGGTGGGGCGCTTAGCAGTTCTTGCGCCGGCAGGGCTTTGCGTTTGCCGTTGCACCGGCAACAATGCGGTCTTCATGGACACGATCGAGGCCAGGGACATGCCGGACGTCACCGCTATCAGCCAGACCGCGCAGATCGCCGCATGGTGATGATCATTGCGATTGCCCTGCTGCCGGCGCTGCTGCCACTGGCGCTGCTGGTGCTCATGTGGCGGCGGGCACCGCGCTGGCGCGGGGACCCCTGGCTGTACCGGGTGATGTTTTCATTGCTGGCAGCACTGCTGGCGCCCACGTTGTTGATGGCAGGCCATGGCGGCCTGCCGTGCCCCACCATCGGTGGCCTTGTGCTGGTGCTCATGGACCTTGAGTGGATCGGCCAACTGCAGGTGAACCTGATTGCCTTCGGAACCGAGGACACTGCCATCCTCTCCGCGCCTTTCCTGTTCGTTTTCGTGATCGCGCTGATCATTCCGCTGCGCACGGTGCGGCCCGCCGTCTTCGGCTTCGACGACGACACTGCATAGCGCAGAGCCAGGCATGGGCGGCGGCTGCACCTCCAGCGGTCGCAACTGTCGTCTCCACGTCATCGCTGCTTCACATCCCGCCCCGAGACTGCGCGCCTTGTCCAGGTCCTACCTGGCCCTGTCGTGCCTTCCCGGAGTCCTGCCGTGCATCGTTCGAAGCTGTCGCGTTCCATCCTCCTCGCCCTTGGTCTGGTCAGCGCAGGAGGCGCGATCGCTGCAGATGCCGGAACGGCAGGCACCAGCAGCAGTGGCAACGCCGCTGCGCCCACCCAGCTCGATGCGATGCTGGTCACCGGTACCCGTGCCTCCAACCGCACCCAGTTTGAAACCCTGGCGCCGGTGGACGTGTTCACCAAGCAGGACATCCAGTCGGTCGACTCCACCGACCTGAAGGACGTGCTGGCGCAGCTGGTGCCTTCGTTCGTGGTGCAGCGCCTGCCGATGGCCGATGGCCAGGTATTCGTGCGCCCGGCCACGCTGCGTGGCCTGTCGCCGGACCAGACGCTGGTGCTGGTCAACGGCCGCCGCTTCCATCGCAGTGCGTTGCTTGGCAACCGCGGCGCACAGGCCGCCGACCTGGCGCAGATTCCAACCAGCGCCATCAAGCGCATCGAAGTGCTGCGCGATGGGGCGTCGGCGCAGTACGGCTCGGATGCCATCGCCGGTGTCATCAACATCATCCTGGAGGACAGCCCGGGCACCGAGATCACTGCGGGCTATTCGCAGTACGCGCAGGGCGATGGCGCCTCGCGCGACTTCAGTGCGCGCACCGGCTGGGCGCTGGGCGACTACGGCGGCCTCGCCCTGTTCGCCGAATCGTCCAACTCCGACGCGACCTCACGCACGCGCCAGCGTCCCGACGCCATCGCCTTCCAGGCCGCGCATCCCGAACTGGACGTGCCCAACCCGGTGCAGCGCTGGGGCCAGCCGGAGCTGGAAAGCCGCCGCGTGGGCTTCAACCTGAAGGCCAATGCCAGCGACACCCTGGAGTTGTATGCCTTCGGCCTGTACAGCCACAGCGACGGCGTCAGCGATTTCAACTGGCGCAACCCCGATACCACCACCGGCGCGTACCGTACGACCAGCATCTTCCCGGGCTGGAACCTGCGCTCGCTGTATCCGGTGGGCTTCAGCCCGCAGTACGGCAACACCCAGAACGACCTGCAGCTGGTCGCGGGCCTGCGGGGTGAGATCACCCCCAGGCTGCGCTGGGACCTGAGCGCCTCGTATGGCCGCAATGCCATCGACTACAGCCTGGACAACTCCATCAACGCCTCGCTGGGGCCGGACAGCCCGACCTCCTTCGACCTCGGCCGGCTGACCCAGACCGAGAAGAACGCCAATGCGGACTTCAACTACGAATGGGACGTGGCTGCGCTGTCGAAGCCGGTCAACGTCGCCTTCGGTGCCGAATTCCGCCAGGAGACCTACCAGGTGCGCGCCGGCGACCCGGCCTCGTATGCGGTGGGCCGTGGCGCTGCGGCGGGCCTGGAAGCCAATTCCAACGGCGCGCCGGGCTTCTCGGCCAGCCAGGCCGGGCAGTGGAGCCAGCGCAGCAAGGCCGCCTACGTGGACATGGAAGTGCCGCTGGGCGAGCGCTGGAGCATCGGCGCGGCCGGTCGCTATGAAGACTTCTCCAGCTTCGGCAGCACGGTGGATGGCAAGCTGTCGGCACGTTTTGCGATCACCCCGGACGTGGCGTTGCGCGGCACGCTCTCCACCGGCTTCCGCGCGCCCACGCCGGCCCAGCTCAACACCACCAGCACCACCCAGGGCCTGGACACGCGCACGCTGCAGATCTTCACCAGCGGCCGCCTGTCGCCCAGCGATCCGTTGGCGCAGCTGCTGGGTGCCAAGCCGCTGACCCCGGAAGAATCGCGCACGGCCTCGCTGGGCCTGACCTGGCGCACCGACCTGGGCCTGTCCGGGTCGGTCGATGTCTACCGGATCACGCTCAGCGACCGCTTCAGCCAGTCGGCCAGCTTCGCCATTCCGGCCGGCACGCCGAACCCGCTGGGCTATACCTCGGTGAACTACTTCACCAACGATTTCGACACCACCACCACCGGCGTGGATGTGGTCGGCAACTACCTGCGCGACCTCGGCGCAGGGCGGATGACGCTGACCCTGGCATACAACTACAACCAGACCCGCGTCGACAACGGCAGCACCTCGGTGGCCACCAACGAAACCCAGCGCGTGCTGTTCGAAGACCGCCTGCCCGAGCACAAGGGCAGCTTCACCGGCAGTTGGGACGTCGGCGCGTGGTCGTTGATGGCACGCGTGCGCTATTACGGCAAGTGGACCGACTCTACCGGCAACGCCACCGGCGATATCTACCAGCAGTTCGGTGCGATGACCTTCCTCGACCTGGCCGTGGGCTATCGCATCAACGAACACCACAGTCTGCGCGTGGGTGCCGACAACGTGTTCGACCGCTACCCGGATGAAGCCACCTTCCAGGCCAGCCGTGGCCTGGTCTATTCGCGCAACGCGCCGTACGACACCGACGGCGCCAACGTGTACGCGCAGTACCGGCTGACCTTCTGATGGACAGCCGCCGCCGTTCCCTGCTGCGTGCCGGCGCGCTGCTGCCGGCCAGTGCGGCGCTTGCCGCGCTGGCTGCTCCGACGGCCGCGCGCTACGCTGTGCCGATGGACATTCCTGCACCTTCCACGACGCCGGATGTGCTGGCCCGTGACGAGTCGTACTGGGCCGCCGTCGCCAGCCACTTCGACATCACCGATGAAGTGAACCACCTGGAGAACGGCTACTGGGGCGCGATGGGCAAGCAGACCCTGGCCAGCTACCAGCGGCATACCGCCGAAGTGAACCGGGGCAATGCCTGGTACGGTCGCCACGCGTTCCCGGCGCAGTACGTGGCCGTGCATCGGCAGGTGGCCGACATGCTTGGCGTCGGCGCCGACGAGATCGCGCTGACCCGTGGCGCCACCGAAGCGATGCTCGCGCTGATCGGCGGCTACAACCGGTTGGCCGCGGGCGACCAGGTGCTGTACGCCGACATCGACTACGACAGCATGATCAACGCGATGCGCTGGTTGCAGCAGCGTCGTGGCGTGCAGGTCGAGCGCATCGCACTGCCGGTGGTGCCCACCCATGAGCAGATCCTGCAGGCCTACGATGAGGCGTTCGCGCGCCTGCCGCGCCTGAAACTGGTACTGCTGACCCAGGTCAGCCACCGCCATGGGCTGGTGCTGCCGGTGGCCGAGCTCGCCGAGCGTGCGCGGGCGCGCGGCATCGACGTGATTGTCGATGCCGCACATGGCTTTGGCCAGATCGACTACGCGGTGCCGGACCTGAAGGCCGATTTCGTTGGCATCAACCTGCACAAGTGGATCGGCGCACCGGTGGGCGTGGGCGCGATGTACGTGCGCAAAGGACGCGTGGCCGACCTGGATCCGTACATGGGCGAGACCGACGACGGCCGCGTGGGCAGTCGCGTGCACACCGGCACGGTCAACTTCGCCGCCTATCTGGCGCTGCCGGAGGCCATCGCGCTGCATCAGCGCATCGGCGCAGCGAACAAGCAGGCGCGGCTGCGCTACCTGCGTGAGCGTTGGACGGTGGCGGCGCGGCAGATGGCGCATATCGAGGTGCTGTCGTCGCCGGATCCGGCGCTGGCCAGTGCACTGGCCAGCTTCCGCCTGCGTGGCCATGCCTCGGTGGAAGACAACCTGGCGCTGCAGAAACGGCTGCTGGATGAACATCGGATATTCACCACCCATCGCGATGGCCTGGACTCCGGCGCCTGCGTGCGGGTGACACCATCGGTATTCACCGGCCCCGCGCAGATGGATGCGCTGGTGCAGGCGTTGGCCGCGCTGGGGTAGGCGCAACACCCGTCCACGCATGGCGTGGATCTACTGAAATGGGGTGGCAACGATTGCAGATGTACCCACGCATGGCGTGAACGGGCATTGCCAACCAAGGTTGGCATCTACCGGAACAGGCCCAGTAGATCCACGCCATGCGTGGATGTCCTTCCACTAGCGGTCAATCGCCGGCAACGCATCGGACAACAACAACCGATCGATCCGCCGCAGCGCGTTTTCCAGTTGCCGCCGGTCCGCAGCCAATCCCAACGACAGCCGCACCCCGCTCGCGAACGGCGGGCCCGGCGGACAGAACGCCGATGAAGGCGCAATCGCCAGGCCCTGCAGCTGCGCCGTACGCACCAGCGTGGCGTCGGTCCATGGCGCTGGCACCCGGCACCACGCATGCAGCCCATCGGCGTGCTCCAGCAACGAGGGTGCCAGCAGATACCGCGCCATCCGCGTGCGCTCGCGCGCTTCCTCGCGTACCTGCGCCAGCAGCGCCTGCGCCGAGCCATCCAGCAGCAGTTGGCTGGCCAGCGCGGATACCAGCGGATGGCCCATCAACCGCGTGGCACGCAGTGCGGTGGCCATCGCCTCGGCATGGGCGGCGCCCGGGCATTGCACGAACGCGGTACGCAGGCCGGGGCTGATCACCTTTGAAAGCGTGGCCACATGGAACACGTGTCGCGGTGCCAGCGTCGCCAGCGGAATGGGCGCAGTGACGGCCAGGTGCCAGTACGGATCGTCCTCGATCGCCAGCAGGCCTTCGCGCTCCAGCACCCGCGCCAGCGCTTCGCGCCGCGTGGTGGGCACGGTCAGCGCCGTCGGGTTCTGGCAGGTGGGGTTGAGGTAGACCAGGCGCGCGCCACATTCCCGCGCCCGGCGGGCCAGCGCCTCCGGGCACATGCCATGTTCGTCGCCCTCCACCGCGACCAGCCGCCGTCCCAGTGCGGCGGCGGCCTGCAGCAGACCCGGATACACCAACCGGTCGCAGAGGATCGCATCGCCCTCGCGCCCCTGGCTGAGCAGGATCGCCGCCAGCGCCACCTGTGCGCCTTCGGTCAGCAGCAGGCGAGCATCGTCCACCGTGCCCAGCATCGGCTGCAGCCAGCGCGCCGCCGCGTGGCGGTCGGTCGGGTTGCCACCGCCCAGGTGATAGGTCATCAGGTTCGGCGCATTGCTGCGCGCAAGCACCGCCGCTGCGCCTCGACGCAGCATTTCCGCCAGTGCATCGGCGTCGGGTACCGGTGGCACGTTCATGCTGAGATCGACGGCCTGGTCAAAGCCCGCCTTGGGCGGCGCGATGAAGCTGCCCTGTGGCCCGCGTGCTTCGATCAGCCCACGCTTGCGTGCTTCATCGAAGGCGCGGGTCACCGTGGTCAGGTCCACGCCGAGCTGCTGCGCCAACGCGCGCTGCGAGGGCAGCCGTTGCCCGGGCGCAAGGCCGCCACGATTGATGGTGCGTTCCAGCGTGTTGACGATGCGCAGGTAGATCGGGCCGCTGTGCACGTGCACGTCCTGCACCCAGCCCAGCCCTGCAATGCCAGGCCCTGCGACATCGGGTCGCGGCATGTACGGAGGATGTCGGGGCGTATCGTTGCTTCCAACGGCGGGAGCCTGTCCATAACCATCGGTCGGTTCGGACAGGTGACCGCCGTTGTTGTGTGTGGCGGCTGCGCCGGCCAGCGTCGGTGATGTCATCGCGCGTCCTCAGCGCTGGGCCTGCCAGGGGCAGTAGCAGCCCACGGCAAGCAGTCCTTTCGGGCGCACGGTTTCCCCGCGCACCAGTTTGTCCAGCAACGGTTCGACGAAGCTGTTGGCCGAATTGCAGACCATGCCGATGCTGTACGGGCCGGCATAGGCCAGGTGGCCCTGGCGGTCCCAGATCGCCACCGCCGGGCTGGCTGGAATGTTCCCGATGCCGTCAATGGTCGGCAGGGTGATCACCTTGCTGCGCAGCGGCTCGGGCAGTTCACCCTGGGTACCGGGGCGGCGGATCGCATAGAAGTCGATGCCGGCGCGGCGATACATGCTGATCAGGTAGCTCAGGTGCGCACCGGTTTCGCGGTTGCACACGCCGCAGGCCGGGTCCCAGAAATGCACCACGCGGATGCGGCCGGTGTCGCCGGCCAGTTCCGCCGGCAACCGCAGCTGCGAGTCATCGAAGACGATGGCCTGTTCGGCGAACGTGGACTGCTCGCCATAGCCGAAGTACTGCCACAGTGCCACCGCCACGCCGGCCATGAACAGGCAGGCGAGGGCGATCATCACCGGCAGCATCGGACGGCGTGGGCGCGGCGCGGCTGCGCCCATCAGGAGCCGTCCGCGCCGAACTTGTGCACGTACTGCTTGCGCATCTCGCGGCAGGAGTCGGCCTGGGCGCGGCGCTGGATCTCGCTGCGCGCCGCGTCCTCGCTGCGTTGCAGGCACTGTTCAATGGCGTGGCGCTCGGCGGCCTGCACATCCACGGTCTGCGGTTGCAGGCAGACCCAGGCCAGGGCGGCCAGCATCAGCACGACGAACCCGCCGCAGCCAGCCATCACCAGGTGGAACTTCAGTTTGTCGGCGGCCATCTGCGGCACATCCTCCGTCCATACATTACATACAAGATATCATCTTGTATGGGTATGGCCCACGGGATGGCTCAGACGATCGCCGAATGCCGCGCGTCGGGCGCCTCGGACAGGATCTCGTTCAGCTTGGCCAGCGCACCGGCCAGTGCCTCCTGATCCACCGCACCGCCCAGCGACAGGCGGATGGCGTTGCCCGGTGGCGGTTCCTCCACGCTGAAGGCATCGGAGCTGGCAATGCCCAGGCCCTGTTCCTGTGCCGCCTGGATCAGCCGGTACTGGTCCAGCCGCGGCGGCAACGGCAGCCACACATGCAGGCCGGCCGGGTGGGCCTGGCGGCGGGCGGGCAGGTAGCGGGCAGCAATGGCCTGGCGCTCGCGCAGTTCCTGCTGGAAGCGCTGCACCATCGCCTGCGCCTGGCCCGTGCGGATCCAGTGCGAGGCCACTGCCACCATCGACTGGGTGGGCATCAGCGCGATCGCACGCAGGGCGTCCAGCACCGGCTCCATCGGCTCGCCGCCCGGCACCACCAGGTAGGCCGTGCGCAGGCCGGGGGCCAGGCACTTGGACAGGGTGGAGATGTAGTAGACCGGGCAGCCACCGTCGGCCAGCGCGGCCAGCGGCGGGGCGGCATCGCCGGCCAGCAGCCAGTAGGGATCGTCCTCGACCACGGTCAGTTCGTGCCGCCTTGCCACCGCCAGCAGGGCCTGCCGGCGCTGCGCCGACATCGTCGCCGTGGTCGGGTTCTGGATGGTCGGCACCAGGTACAGCAGGCGCGGCCGGCGCTGCTGGCAGGCTTCGTCCAGGGCATCGGGCAGCATGCCCTCGGCGTCCATCGCCACCGGCACCACGCCCCGCTGCAGCACGCGCGCAGCGGCCAGCAGGCCCGGATAGGTCAGTTGCTCGGCGGCGATCAGTTCGCCCGGCTGGGTGCGGGCCAGGATCAGTGCGCACAGCGCAGTCTGTGCGCCGGGGCAGATCACCACCCGCTCGGCGCCCACCGGGCCGAGCACCGGCGCCAGCCATTGCACGGCCGCAGCGCGGTCGTCGCGGCTGCCGGCACCGACGTGGTAGCTCATCAGCTCGCCCTGGCCCAGCTGCTGGCCCAGGTGCTGGAACCCGGCCTCCATGCCCTGTGCGAACGGCGCGCTGCCCAGCAGCGGCGGGATGTTCATGCTCAGGTCGACCGAGGTGCTGCGGTTGCCGGCGGACATCGCAATGAAGGTGCCGCCGGCGCCCTGCGCGTCCAGCAGGCCGGCCTGGCGCAGTTCGGCGAAGGCGCGGGTGACCGTGGTCAGGTCCACCCCCACCTGCTGGGCCAGGTCGCGCTGCGGCGGCAGGCGATCGCCCGGGCGCAGCACGCCATCGTCCACCGCCTCGCGCACCTGCTGGGCGATCTGCAGGTACAGCGGTCCTGCGCCCTCACGGAACGGGCGGACCCAGGTCCGGTTGGGGTGTTTCAGGCGGCGGCCGGCAGCAGGAGGCGTCATCGGTCGGATTTTTCCATACGTGCAGATGCACAAGTCCATACAATGCTGTATCTTGTATGGGCTTGATTGGAGTGGCTCGCCTGTTTGTAGGCGACCTCGTACCCACAGTGTAGCCGCTCCACGCCCGGGCGCTGCGCGCAGGCGAGCCGGTCAAGCGCGCATCTTCAACAGGGTTGACCACCAATGAATATCTGCTGGAACCGCATCCGCCTGGCGCTGGTCGCCCTGGCCTGCATCGCCCTGACGGGCTGCGATTGGGTGCTGCTGGATTCGAAGGGCATGGTCGGGATCGCACAGCGCGACCTGATCCTGATCTGCATCGGGCTGATGCTGATCGTCGTCGTGCCGGCCATCGTGCTGACCTTCGTGTTCGCCTGGCGCTTCCGCGCCGGCAATACCAAGGCGAAGTACACGCCGGACTGGTCGCACTCCACCAAGGTGGAAGTGGTGGTCTGGGGCGTGCCGCTGATCATCATCGCGGTACTGGCGGTGATCGTGTGGAAGTCCACCCACGAGCTCGATCCGTACAAGCCGCTGGACGTGGCCGGCGAACCGCTGCACGTGGACGTGATCGCCACCGACTGGAAGTGGGTGTTCGTGTACCCGGACCTGGGCATCGCCACCGTCAACCAGCTCAACTTCCCGGCCAACCGCGCGCTGGCGTTCAACATCACCTCCAACTCGACGATGAACACCTTCTTCATCCCGCAGCTGGGTGGACAGATCTACGCGATGGCCGGCATGCGCACGCAGCTGCACCTGATCGCCAACGAACCCGGCCAGTTCCGTGGCATGTCCGGCAACTACAGCGGCCATGGCTTCTCGAACATGAAGTTCATCGCCACCGCCAGCAGCAACGAAGACTTCGATCGCTGGGTGGCCGAGGTGCGCAGCGCGCCGGATGCGCTCAGCTTCGAGCAGTTCAAGGCGCTGGCCGCGCCGTCCAAGAATGCACCGGTGCAGCACTTCTCCAGCGTCGAACCGCTGCTGTTCAAGAAGGTCATCGACCAGTTCATCGGCGTCGGTGAGAACACCGCTGCTGCAACCCCGGCGGGCGCTGCCGGCGGTGCCCAGGTTTCCCAGGAGTAACGAACATGTTGGGTAAATTGACGTGGGAGGCCGTGCCTCTGCACGAGCCGATCGTCGTGGTCACGTTGGCGGCCATGGTGCTGGGCGGCCTCGCGCTGCTCGGCGCGGTGAGCTATTTCAAGCTGTGGGGCGTGCTCTGGCGCGACTGGTTCACCACGGTGGACCACAAGAAGATCGGCATCATGTACGTCGTCGTCGCGCTGGTCATGCTGGTGCGCGGCTTCGCCGATGCACTGATGATGCGCGCACAGCTGGCGGCGGCCGGGCCGGGCAGTGATGGCTTCCTGCCACCGGAACACTACGACCAGATCTTCACCGCGCACGGCGTGATCATGATCTTCTTCGTGGCCACCCCGTTCGTGGTCGGCCTGATGAACATCATCGTGCCGCTGCAGATCGGCGCGCGCGACATGGCGTTCCCGTTCCTCAACGCCTTCAGCTTCTGGATCTTCGTGGTCGGCGCTGCGCTGATGATGATCTCGCTGGGTGTTGGCGAATTCGCGATGACCGGCTGGGTCGCCTATCCGCCGCTGTCGGGCATCGAGTTCAGTCCGGGGGTCGGTGTCGATTACTACATCTGGGCGTTGCAGGCTTCCGGCATCGGTACGTTGCTGACCGGCGTCAATCTGTTCATCACCATCCTGCGCATGCGTGCGCCGGGCATGACGTTGATGAAGATGCCGGTGTTCACCTGGACCGTGCTGGTCACCAGCGTGATCATCATCGCCGCCTTCCCGATCCTGACCGTAGCCCTGGGTGCGCTCACCCTGGACCGCTACCTGGACTTCAACTTCTACACCAACACGTTGGGTGGCAACCCGATGATGTACGTGAACCTGGTGTGGGCCTGGGGCCACCCGGAGGTGTACATCCTGGTGCTGCCGGCATTCGGCATCTTCTCTGAAGTGACCGCCACCTTCTCGCGCAAGAAGCTGTTCGGCTACAAGTCGATGGTCGGCGCCACCCTGGCGATCGGCATCCTGTCCTTCATCGTCTGGCTGCACCACTTCTTCACCATGGGCTCCGGTGCCAGCGTCAATGCCTTCTTCGGCATCATGACGATGATCATCGCCATCCCCACCGGCGTGAAGATCTTCACCTGGTTGTTCACCATGTACGGCGGCCGCGTGGAGTTCAGCGTGCCGATGCTGTGGACCATCGCCTTCCTGGTCACCTTCACCATCGGTGGCATGACCGGCGTGCTGCTGGCCATCCCGGGCGCGGACTTCCTGCTGCACAACAGCCTGTTCCTGGTCGCGCACTTCCACAACACCATCATCGGCGGTGCGCTGTTCGGCTATCTGGCCGGCTTCGTCTACTGGTTCCCGAAGGTGTTCGGCTTCACCCTCAACGAGCGCCTGGGCAAGTGGTCCTTCGCCTGTTGGGTGATCGGCTTCTACCTGGCCTTCATGCCGCTGTACATGCTGGGCTTCATGGGCATGACCCGGCGCATGAACCAGTACGACAACCCGGCGTGGACGCCGTACCTGATCGCCGCCTTCATCGGTGCGCTGTTCGTGTTCGCGGGCATCATCCTGATGCTGGTGCAGATCTACGTCAGCGTGCGCGACCGCAAGCGCAACCTCGACCTCACCGGCGACCCGTGGAATGCACGCACGCTGGAATGGGCCACGCCGTCGCCGCCGCCGTTCTACAACTTCGCCGTGGTGCCCAAGGCCGATGAGCTGGACGCCTTCCACGAAGCGAAGAAGCGTGGCCTGCCGCCGCCGCCGAAGAAGTACGCACCGATCCACATGCCGAAGAACACCGGTGTGCCGCTGATCCTCAACGCCTGGATCCTGGTGCTGTGCTTCGCCCTGGTGTGGCACATCTGGTGGATGGCCGGTGCCAGCTTCATCGCGATGATCGTCACCCTGATCGCGCGCTCCTACAACGAGGACGTGGATTACTACGTCAGCTCCGAAGAGGTGGCGCGTACCGAAGCGGCCAACCACGCCAAGCTGCAGGAGGCAGGCGCATGAACCTGTTGACCCGTCCGCAACTGGACAGCGATGTGCTGGTCCACGACGACCATCACGAGCACGATCACGCCCACGAACAGGGCGGCATGAAGGTGTTCGGCATGTGGGTATACCTCATGTCCGACCTGGTGCTGTTCGGCTCGCTGTTCGCCTCGTACGCGGTGCTCAGCACCGCCTACGCCGGCGGCCCGACCGGCAAGGAACTGTTCTCGCTGCCGTTCGTGATGGCCGAGACCTTCATCCTGCTGGTGTCCAGCATCACCTATGGCCAGGCCGTGCTGGCCATGCACCGCCTGGACAAGGCGGCGGTGCTGCGCTGGCTGGGCGTGACCTTCGTGCTCGGCGCCTCGTTCATCGGCATGGAGCTGTACGAGTTCTCGCACCTCATCCATGAAGGTGCCGGTCCCAGCACCAGTGCCTACCTGTCGGCGTTCTTCGCCCTGGTTGCCACCCACGGCCTGCACGTGGCCAGCGGCCTGATCTGGATGGCGGTGGTGATGCACCAGGTGTATCGCCGCGGCCTCACCCCGACCAACATCACCCGCGTGTCCTGCCTGAGCCTGTTCTGGCACTTCCTGGACCTGGTGTGGATCTGCGTCTTCACCTTCGTCTACCTGATCGGAGCCTTCTGACATGGCCCACGTCGAAACCTCGCGCGCCGGCAATGCGCACGGTTCCACCAAGTCCTACCTGATCGGCTTCGTGCTGTGCGCGTTGCTGACGGTGGTGCCGTTCGCGCTGGTGATGAACCCGGTGCTGTCGCGGCCGGTCACGCTGTTCCTGCTGGTCGGCTTCGCGGTCGCGCAGATCCTGGTGCAGCTGGTGTACTTCCTGCACATGGACCGCAAATCCGAAGGTGGCTGGAACCTCGCCAGCTTCGTGTTCACCCTGGTGATCCTGTTCATCGTGGTCGCGTTGTCGATCTGGATCATCTGGAGCATGCACTACCACATGATGATCAACTGACCGTGGCCGGGGCGATCGGCAAGGAGTGCGCGATCGCCCTGGCACCTCAGCCCTCTCTCCCCCCAGGGCAGGCCTGACCGAGACCGCGCCCACCTCGTGTTGGTGGTACCCGTGATGCGTGTTGCTTCCGTTGTTCGTTCCCTGCGCCTGCCGCTGCTTGCCGCAGGCCTCGCACTCGGCCTGCTGGCCGGCTGCAGCGCGCAGTCGCGCATGGATTTCTATTCCAAGGACATCGCCTGCGAGGAACTGGGCCAGCACTGGACCATGCCTGACAGCGCCGGCACCCTGCGTGGCCCGAAGGACCTGCAGGGGCAGGTGACCTACCTGTTCTTCGGCTTCACCAGCTGCCCGGACGTGTGCCCGACCACGATGGTCGAACTGAGCCAGGTCAAGCACCTGATGGGCAAGGATGCCGACCAGTTGCAGGTCGTGTTTGTAAGCGTCGATCCGGCGCGCGATACCCCCGAAGTCGCGCACACCTATGTGCACGCGTTCGACCCGAAGGCGATGGCACTGGTCGGTGACGAGGCACAGCTCTCGGCGATGGCCAGTGACTTCAAGGCGTTCTACGAGAAAGAGCCCGGACAGCTGCCGGACACCTACACGATGAGCCACATCGCCGGCGGCTACGTGTTCGACCGACAGGGTCGCCTGCGCCTGTTCGCGCCCTACGGCATGCCGGTGGAGCAGCTGTTCTCGGACGTGCAGCGGTTGCTGCTGGAGCCGGAACATCCGGCCGCAGGCAGTGAAGCGCTGGCGGCGTGCAAGCTGCCGCACAGCGCGAGCATCGCCGCACGCTGAACGACGCATCGCCCTGGCAGGTGTCGACCTTGGACGACACGCGATGAATGAATCTGGTGGGTGCCATTGGATTCTGGTGGGTGCCGACCGTTGGTCGGCACGCCCTCCCGCTCGCCAATCCCCCCGGCCGGCCAGGAGAGCCAACCGGCCGGGGGGGGTATCACGCAACGCCCAGGATCACTTCTTCTCTTCCCACTGCACCACGTCCGGCTCGGCTGCGCGCACGCCCGCAATCGACAGCAGCCGGGTGCTCGCATCCAGCGCCGCGTTCACCGATGGGTACTCGACGATGGCCAGGCCGGCGGCCTTGGACACCTTCACCACGGTGCCACCCGTGGCCTTCGCCGCGCGTTGTGCAGACGCCGCATCGGTAAAGAACACCTTCACCCGCGAGGTCGCCACCACCGGCGCGCCATCGATGGACACCGCAGCGGCGAACTTGCCGGCGCCGGCATCAGCGCCAGCTGCTGCCGCGCCATCCAGCGAACGCTTGCTGCGCGAACTGGTGGTGGCCGCTGCCTGCGGCGTGATCCGGAACTGGCCGCCCGCAGCCTGCTGCACCGTGGTCGACGGGGACAGCTGGAAACGCGTGCCGCCCACGTCGAACGAACGGCCGGTGGCCGAAGCTTTCAGCTCCTGCGCATCCACGGTGGACAGGCTCCGTGCCGGTGGGGTCTGCCCCGAGCTCTGTGCCCAGGCAGGGGAGGTCATCGCCACGAAGGCGAGCGTGCTCAACAGAATGGTCGTTTTCATCATCAGTGCCCCAGAACGCGGATCTTGAAGAATTCGAGGTTGCCGCGCGATGCAGCATTCGCGGCCTGCCCCATGTCGGTCACTTCCAGCGTCCAGGTGCCGGTGGCATTTTCATCCAGGAAGGCATTGCTGGACAGCAGATCCCAGTTGGTGAAGTTGCGCTGCACGCCATTGGTACCCGAACCGATGGCGGTGAAGGCCGGCTGCACCACGCTGCGCGTACCACTGGGCGAAACAAGCACGAACTGCAGCTGGCGGGTATTGCTGTGGTTCACCCGGAAGCCCAGCTGCACCGACTCGATGTTGCGTGCACCATTGGCCAGCTGGAAGGTCAACCGCGCGGCGGCGGCGGAGGTGTTGCCGATGGCCACCGTGCGCGTGGTGGTGCGCCAGCCCGTATCCAGCAGTGGGCCCAACGACTGGAAGGTCTCGGCGACCTGCACGGCGCGCGCCGCGTTGACCACACCGAACCCGTACCAGTTGCTGTAAGCGCGGTTGGCTGCATTCACCGTCCAGCCCGGCACCAGCGTGCGGCCGTCGGCCAGGGTCACCGCCGGCTGGTTCGGATGGTTGCGGGTGGCCGTCGTGGCGAGGATGTACTTCACATCGCGGTAGGACAGGTTCGGGTTGGCCTCCAGCACCAGCGCCGCCACGCCCGATACCATCGGCGCCGACGCCGACGTACCGTTCATCTTCGCGGTGTAGTTGCAGGTGCTGTCGATGGCCGACAGGTTGCTGTCCAGCGTGTTCTGGCGGTTGGTGTTCTTGTTGCTGCCTTGGGTGCAGCCGGTCACGTCGGTGGTGACGATGGCCGGATCGTACGCACGTGCCACCAGGTTCGGGGCGTACTGCGCCTGCAGGCCGTACTCGCCGCCAAAGGCCGACACCCACAGTGCCGAACCGGTGGACGAGTACGACGAACGCACGCCATCGGCGCGCACTGCACCCACGGTGATCACGTTGAACAGGTTGTTGCGTGGATCGCGGCCGGCCGGCACACAGCCGGTGTTGCGGTTCTTGGTATCGGTGGTGCAGACGTCCTGGGTCTGGCTGATCGAGGCGTTGTTGAAGTTGTTGCCGGCCGACTTCACGTAGATGCCGCCGCGGCCACCGCGCGTGCCCGACAGTGCCTGCTCGTACGAACTCACCGTGTTCTGGCTGTAGGCCACGGGCAGGTTGGGGTTGCCCGGGCCAGCGCCCCAGCTGTTGTTGAACACCTGCACATCCACCGACTCGGCGCCATCCCACCAGGCGTATTCGATGTTGCTCTGCTGGTTGCCCTGCGCATTGGAGGCCAGCACGTTGAAGCCCTTCAGCGTTGCCGCCGGGGCCACGCCACGCACGCCCAGGTTGTTGGCGCCCACCGCACCGGCGATGCCGCCCACCATCGTGCCGTGGTTGTCGGCATCGGGATTGGACGGCGTGGGATTGTTGGAGCCGTTGGCGAAGTTCTTGCCCGCTACCGCCGCCACGTTCGCGGCCAGGTCCGGGTGGGCGATCTGCAGGCCGTCATCGACGATGCCGATCACCACGCCCTGGCCACGGATGCCATTGCGGAACAGGCCATCGACGTTGAGATCGTTGCCGGCCACCGGCAGCGTATCGGCCGGCACCGTCTGCCCGGTATTTCGCAGATGCCACTGGATACCCGCCAGTGGGTCGGCCTGTTGCGCCTGGGCGGTAACGGCCAGGCTGCCCAGTACCAGGGCAGTGGCCAGGGCCAGGCGCGCAGAGCGCGGTGGCGCGGAGCGTTGCGTGTGTCGCTTCATACACGAATCCTTCTGTTGTGAATCGGCATGGCAGGACGGCGGGGCGGAACTGCCCCATCGCAACGAGCCAAACGCGACACAACGAACACCCCCCTACCTCTTCACGCAGTCGATGTGCGGATGTGCCAAATACGTCACAAACACTTATGCCGCCTTGTAATGACGACTGCGCCGCTCTGGTCGGTGCCCCGCTAGGTGCCAACCTTGGTTGGCACACTCCACCCGCACCGGAACCCCACCGCCATGCCACCATGCCCAGGCTCCCCGGAGGACACCGGATGAAACGCCCCAATGCCCGCGCCCGCGCCGATCTGGCCCCACTCACCGTGGCCACCATCCGCAAGGTGGTGCTGTCGATGTATCACCGTCGCCACGAATACTGGACCGACGCCGACATCGCCGAGCTGCTGCCGGAGCTCACCGCATTCAACATCACAACGGTGAAGCAGCTGCGCCTGCTGATGAAACGGCACCGCCGCGCGTTGCTGCGGGAGGAGAAGACAAAGATGCCCCGGGCGCAGACGCTGGATCTGCTGGCAGGGGGCGGTTGGCATGGGATCGATGTGCACGCCAATACCAGCTGGTTCGCCATTGGCGGCCTGGTCCGCATCAGCATGGAACACGAATTCGGCTTCGAGACCATGCTGCCATTCCATGAGATACGGGACGCTGCCATGGAGCTGGATGCGGAGGCGCAGACGTGAAGACCCTGGCGTGGCTGTTGGCGTTGGCAGCCGTGCTTTACGTGGGGGGATGCTCGGCTACTTCCATCCTGGCCGAGCGCGGCATCGCTTCCCTGCAGCCCGGGGACCGTCGAGAGGCGGTCATCGATGCGCTGGGTGCACCCGATGTCACAGAGCCGCGTGGACAACGGTTTTCCCGCTATGCCAGCACCCCATGCGGTGGTACCTGCGTGGAACGGCTGTGGTACGAAAATCCATTCCTGCCCCATATCGAGGCGTGGTCGGTGGAGCTGGATGGCACTGGCCACGTCGTGCGGACTTCGCATTGGGCATCGCCATAGCGTCGAAGCCATCCGATGCCCAGATCATCGCACCCCCTCCCGCCCCCCTGTGCTACTACAGCCCGTGCACCCCTTCCCCGAACGGAGCACGACCATGGTCAACCCCGTCGCCCAGGCCCATCGCGGCCTCGGCACAACACTCTTCAGCCTGTTGAATCCGATACCGTTCGGCTTCTTCGTGGCCGGCCTCATTTTCGACATCCTCTACCTCAACACCGCTGAAGTGATGTGGGGCAAGTCGGCGGCGTGGCTGATCACCTTCGGCCTGCTGATCGCCATCCTGCCGCGGCTGATCAACCTGTTCGCGGTCTGGCGCCGCAACGGCACCGCCACCGGCACCGACCGCCTCGATTTCCTGCTCAACCTGGTCGCCATCGTGCTGGCCGTCTGGAACGCCTTCGTGCACAGCCGCGATGCCTATGCGGCGGCCGTGCCGGGCACCATCCTCTCCGCGCTGACGGTGGCACTGATCGCGCTTGGCTTCATCGTGCTTTCGCTGCAGCAGCCGGTGCTGCAAGGAGCCCGTCATGGCTAAGCGCATCCTGCCTGCCGTGGGCGTGCTTTCGCTGGCATTGGCGCTGGCCGCGTGTGCCGGCAAGGCCGAATACCACCCGGCCGACCAGTCCGGTGCACAGCCACCGCTGCCCGCGCCGCAGAACTACCTGATGCCGCCGATGCAGGTGCCCAAGGGCGTGGGCTGGGCCGAGGGCCAGGCACCGTCGGTGGCCGACGGCCTGAAGATCGAACGCATCGCTGCCAACCTGCAGCACCCGCGGCGATTGTTGACCCTGCCCAACGGCGATGTGCTGGTGGTGGAGGGCAACGGCCCCGGCGAAGAGCCGGTCACCACGCCCAAGCAGTGGATCGCCGGCAAGGTGAAGGCGCGCTCGGGCAAGGCCGGCAAGGGCGGCAACCGGGTCACGTTGCTGCGGCGCACGCCGGGCACCGGCATCTGGACCCAGCACGTGTACATCGAAAACCTGCACTCGCCGTTCGGCATCCAGCTGATCGGTGACACGCTGTATGTGGCCAACACCGGCAACATCATCAAATACCACTACGTGCCGGGCGAAACCCGCATGTCCGACAAGGGCAGCGAGTTCACTGACCTGCCCAGCACCATCAACCACCACTGGACCAAGGAACTGCTGGCCAGCCGCGATGGCAGCAAGCTGTACGTGGGCGTGGGCTCCAACAGCAACATCACCGAGAATGGCCTGGCCGTCGAGTATCGCCGCGCGGTGGTGCTGGAAGTGGACGTGGCCACCAGCGGCAGCCGCATCTACGCCTCGGGCCTGCGCAACCCCACCGGCCTGGACTGGGAGCCGAGCACCGGCAAGCTGTGGGCGGTGGTGAACGAACGCGACGAGATCGGCGCCGACCTGGTGCCCGATTACCTCACCTCGGTGCAGGAGCACGGCTTCTACGGCTGGCCCTACAGCTACTACGGCCAGCATGTGGACGAGCGCGTGCAGCCGCAGCGGCCGGACCTGGTAGCCAAGGCAATCCGCCCGGACTTCGCCATCGGCTCGCACGTGGCACCGCTGGGCCTGTTGTTCTACACCGGCCAGGCACTGCCGGCGAAGTACCACGGCGGTGCCTTCATCGGCGAGCACGGCAGCTGGGACCGCTCGCCACTGAGCGGCTACGAAGTGGTGTACGTGCCGTTCAAGGACGGCAAGCCGGCCGGCCGCCCGGAAGCGGTGGTGAGCGGGTTCGCGTCCAAGGACGAGAAGACGCTGATGGGCGCGCCGGTGGGCATGGCCATCGATGCGGAGGGCGCGCTGCTGGTCGCCGATGATGTGGGCGACGTGGTGTGGCGGGTGTCGGCGAAGTAGCCGGCTGCCCGCGCATCACCCGTGCTGTAGAGCCGAGCCCATGCTCGGCTCTACAGCGCCGATGACCCGCTGCGGAAGCCACTGAACACCGATTCGGCCGCAAAGCCCACGCCGCCCAGCAGCACACCGAAGTACACCACCGACGCCACCACGAAGCCGTAGCCGGCCGCCACCGCTGCGCCATCGCGCTGGATGAAGCCGATGGCAAAGGACATCAGCGCCAGCGCCGGCAGCGTGTTGCTGAAGGGAATCGGCCCGGCCGGCAGCATCAGCAGGATCGTGGCGAACACCAGCGCCAGGTTGTTCAAGCGCATCATCTTCTTTGAGCGAACCATCGCTGCCAGCCGCATCGGCCGGGACAACCGCTCCATCCGATGCACCCATTTCAGGGCACGGCCCAGGTTGGCTTTCAGCTTGTCGGTGGCGATCTGCTTGTCGGCCAATCGCTGCGGCACCCACAACGGACGGTCGCGCACGCGGCTCAGGCCGATCAGCAGGATGGACGCACCGAACACCGTGCTCAGCCCGGGAATCGATACCGGAATCAGGAAGATCGCCGACAGCAGGATCACCACCAGCATCAGGCCTTCGTCGCCCAGCGCATGCAGCAGCGTGCCCACGCGTATGTGGTCGCCGGGCAGGCCGTCGATCAGGTCTTCAATCTGCTGGGCAAGAGGGGCGGTGTCGGTGGCGTCGGGCGCTTGGTAGGTCATGCGTCGAAAGAGTGTCCAGGGAAGGGCGGTCGATAGGGCCGTCCTGCGGTGGGGGACGCACAGGCCCCACGAGTATCCCCGGCCAGCGCCGCGCAGAGGTGAACGATGCATGAGGCCGGCGTTGCCAGGCGGCCTGGCCTAAAATGGGCGTCCCCCCCACTGGTTGAAGATGATGGACATGGGTCGCAGGCAATCGACCATCGAACTGGTCGCCATCGATATGGATGGCACGCTGCTGGACCCCGCCCACAAGCTCACCGCGCGCGTCAAGCAGGCCATCGCCCAGGCGCGCGCGCTGGGCGTGCACATCGTGCTGACCAGCGGCCGCCCGGTTCCCGGGCTGGCGCCGTTCCTGCATGAGCTGGGCATCGAGGGCGACGATGACTACTGCATCGCCTGCAACGGTGGCCTGGTGCAGCGCATCGGCCCGCGCGAAACCGTAATCGAGTATCCGCTCAGCTTCGACGATTTCGTGTACTGCGAACAGGTCGCCCGCGAGATCGGCGTGCACTTCCAGGCACTGGACGCGCAGCGCATGTACACGCCCAACCAGGACATCAGCATCTACACCGTGGCCGACTCGCATCTTTCGCGCATGCCACTGTCGTACCGCCGCGTGGCCGACATGGACCCGGGCATGTCCTTCATCAAGCTGATGATGATCGACGAACCGGACGTGCTGGACGCCGCCATCGCGCGCCTGCCTGCCGCGCTGACCGAGCGCTTCGCAGTGCTGAAGAGCGCGCCGTTCTTCCTGGAAGTATTCGACCACCGCGCCGGCAAGGGGCCGAGCCTGCAGAAGCTGGCCGAGCACCTGGGCATCGACCGCGCCAATGTGATGGCCATCGGCGACCAGGAGAACGACCTGACCATGCTGCAGTACGCCGGCACCAGCGTGGCGATGGGCAATGCCATCGATGCGGTAAAGGCCGTGGCGCGCTTCGAGACCGCCACCAACGCCGATGAAGGCGTGGCCAGGGCGATCGAGCGCTTCGTGCTGCAGTAACCGCGCGTCCATCTTCGCCGGTAGGTGCCAACCTTGGTTGGCACACGCAGCCTGCAAGCGCCGACCAAGGTCGGCCTATCACGCAAGGGCTATACCCACGTATAGCGCATCCATACACAGCGCCATCGGCGCTGTACCACGGTGCAATGGCGGATGCGGCAGTGTGATGCAAGAATTCCGCACGTCGAAATCACGCCACCGAATCCCACGGCAGATGATCGTCTTCATCTGCCACTGACCGGCGCTTACCGCGCCGTCATCACTTCAATGCAATCGCCGCCAGCCAGCGCGCCGTACACCGGCGTCGCATCGCGCTGGGCGTGCGCCTGCGCCACCTTTCCCCTGCACCCTGGATCTGGCCATGAACACTCCACCTACGCTTCTTGCCCTGGCAATCGCTACCGCCCTCGTTTCACCGCTTCACGCTGCCGAATCCACCGACGCCGCGCACGACACCCCCACCACCTTGAACGCGCTGCAGGTCATCGCCACCCCACGCGGTGCCGCTGTCGCCCCCACCCAGGTGGTGGGCCCGAACCGCTACGTCATCAATGCCACCGACCTGGATGCGATGGTGACCGGCAACAACGGCCTGTCGATGCTGAAGAACGTGCCGGGTGCCAGCTACACCGCCACCGACGGGCTGGGGCTGGATATTTCCGCCACCAGCCTGTTCGTGCGCGGTTTCCGCATGAATGAAATGGGCATCACCTTCGAGGGCGTGCCGCTGAACGACAACGGCTTCCTCTCGCTTACCGGCACCAGCGTGGTCAACGTCGGCGTGCCCGATGGCATCGGTTCGATCACGGTCAGCCCGGGCGGTGCACCGGTCAGTGTGTTCTCCAGCAGCGTCAATGGCGGCAGCCTCGAGTACCGCCTGCGCGACCTGCAGGACACCCCCAGCCTGCGCATCAAGCAGGGCGTGGGCAGCAACAACACGCGGGTCACCACGGTCTCGGGCCAGAGCGGCCAGCTGGGCGAACACGGCCCGAAGCTGCTGGTCGACCTGCAGCGCGTGTCGGCCGACAAGTACCAGGGCGCCGGCACCCAGAAGTTCCTGCGCGGTGACCTGAAGGCGCAGCAGGATGTGGCGTGGGGTGACTTCACCGTGTTCCTGTCCGACAGCAAGGCCGCAGTGTGGGGCTACAACAACATCTCCTTCGACATGATCCGCAAGCTGGGCTGGAAGGCCGACAGCTTCTATCCGGACTATGCGTGGGCGTACTACGTGGCCTCGCCGGAGAACGCCGAAAAGTCCTGCGGCGCCTACACCTGCGGCGAGCTGTCCGAGCTGATTCCCTACGACACCGGCCAGGTGACCCGCGACCGTGTCGCTTCGATCAACCATCGCTTCCAGATCACGCCCGCGCTCAGCGGCAACGTGCAGCTGTACAACGCCAACAGCCACACCCAGGCCACGTTGACCGACCCGACCGTGCCCTCGCCCAACGGCGCGCCCTTCTCCGAACAGGTGCAGACGCCGCACCTCAATCGCCTCGGTGGCATGTTCAACCTGCAGTTCGAGACCGGTGCGCACACCCTCACCACCGGTTTCTGGCAGGAGAAGAGCAAGGCGGCCGCGAAGACCGAGTGGTACCAGCAGCCGCTGCTGGGCCAGGGCAAACCACTCAAGGCGACCGGGCCGTTCGATGTGTACGGGCCGGCGTTCCAGACCGACAACGCATCCAGCTGGGTGACCCGCTCGAGGCAGTTCTACCTGCATGACAATTACGCCGTCACCGACACGCTGGTGCTGGGGCTGGGCTTCAAGGCCGTGGACTTCACTACCACCGGTGGTGGCATCGGCGACTCAGCGGAGCGCCCGGTGTCCGGCACGCTGCGCGCAAAGAGCAACTTCCTGCCACACGTGTCGCTGTACTGGAGCCCGACCGAGCGCACCGATGCCTTCATCGACCTGGTCAACACCATGAACGGCTATCGCGTGGCCCAGCGCGGCAACATCGGCTATACCGCGTCGGCCTGGACCATCAGTGACCAGAAAGAGTTCGACCGCGTGGCCGGCACCCTGCGTCCGGAAAAGAACTGGAACCTGACCGTGGGCGCCAGCCACCGCTTCGACCGCCTGACCGTGACCGGTGATGTGTTCTACAACGACATCCGCAACCGCCTGCTGTCGGCGGCCATCGGCACCCAGTTCGCGCAGATCAACACGGTGCGCTTGATGCCGAAGATGCACGTGATCGGCGCCGACCTCGGCATCACCGCCGACCTGACCGACCACCTGCAGTTCTACCAGGGCATCGCGCTGGCGCGCTCGTACTACGACAGCGATTTCGTGGTGGGCGATACCGTGTACCCGATCAAGGGCAACGCGCAGCCGGGCTACCCGCAGCTGTCGCTGGTCAGCGAACTGTCCGCGCACTTCGGCGGCTGGCGGTTCGGTGCCACCAGCACCTCATACCTGCGCCAGCCCTTCACCTATGAAAACGACATCCGCGTGCCGACGTTCTGGCAGGTCAACGCGTACACCGCCTACACCCTGGGCCCGGACAGCCTGCTGCCGGGGCTGGAGCTGCGGCTGGA
This sequence comes from Stenotrophomonas sp. 3(2025), assembly GCF_052665395.1. Lineage (NCBI taxonomy): Bacteria > Pseudomonadati > Pseudomonadota > Gammaproteobacteria > Lysobacterales > Lysobacteraceae > Stenotrophomonas > Stenotrophomonas sp. 3(2025). The sequence goes on from NZ_JBQOIF010000002.1 coordinate 243,507, forward strand.
CGTGAGCAACCTGTTCAACCGCAACAACATCGGCACCGCCACCATCGCCGGCTCGTCGTTCTCGGGCGACTACCAGACCCTGCAGCGCAGCGCCCCCCGGCAGGTGATGTTCAGCACCTCGATAACCTTCTAAGTAGATCCACGCCATGCGTGGATGCACTTCGCGGCAGGCTGGGTAGCGCCGGGCCATGCCCGGCGAAATCCCTCCGGCGCCGACGCGCCTTGCCAACCAAGGTTGGCATCTACCCAAGCGGGGGCCCTTCGCCGCACGCAATCCGGTAGCGCCGGGCCATGCCCGGCGGAATCGCTCCACCCAAACGGGCCATCCGCCGCACTTTGCACAATCAGCACTGATATTCCGGCACCAACGCAAGGTTCCCACAATGTTGCTGGGTCATCCTGTACGCATGGCACAGCACAACCCCCGTTTCCCTCCGGTCCGCAGGCGCGCCCATGGACGTGCGCGTCCGGTGCCGTTCGCAGCACCGGCGGTCGACCTGGAGGCCGAATACCAGTTCTGGCAGGTCTATGACCGCGTGGTCCGCCCCCTGCCCGGGGGCGGCTTCCGCCTGGCCTGGCTGGTGCTGCAGGCCGTGTACCGGGCGCGGGCGCGCTATCCTGCCGACACCCACAAGGCGGCGCTGTCGCGGGTACTGTTCGGTACCAACATGACCGATGCGCGCGCGGCCGAACTGGAAGAACTCTACGGGCTGGTCAGCCGCAGGCTGGCGGCGGTGGCCGTGCGCATGCTGGCACCCGGCAGCACCGCCTAGCCCGCCTTGCAGGGCATGCAGATCCGTCCCACCCCGCCGGCACCGGCGCGCAGGTCAGGGTCGAAGAACTCTTCCTGGCTGCGGATCTGCCCACAGCGGCTGCAGACTTTCTTCTCTTTCGATTCCAGCCCCTGCACCTGCTCGATCACCTGATCGACCGCTGCCGAGCGGATCTCCGTGCCGGCCACTTCAATCAGGCGATAGAGCCGGTCGGACAGCGTCTGCACCGGGTCGCTGCCGAGGTTGAACCGGTTGATGCGCAGGAAGCGGTAGCCGTAGCTTTCCAGGGTCAGCTGGCGCTCGACGTCGGCCTCCACCAGATAGCGCTCGTGGTTGCCCACATGCACCGGCTTGTCGCGGCGGAAATGGAATTCGAAGCCGTCGTACTCGATCACGATCTGCAGCGCGCCGCGCACGGTCTGCACGGTCACCAGGAAGTCCACCCGCCACGCCGGGTGCTGATAGGTCGGGTCGAGCTGGCGCAGGTAGTCGCCCACCGGGAACTGCGGAATGATCTCGACTGCATCACCATGGGCAAGCACGAACGGCGTCTGCTGCAGCCACTGCAGCACCTTCGATTCCATCGGGCTGCGCGCATCGGTCTGCGCGGCGTCGGGCGCGGGGCGGTCCAGCTGGCTGGCGTAGTAACGCAGCGCATTGCCGATTGCGCCGCGGAACGCATCCACCGGCATCGAATGGACGAACCAGATCGCCTCCTGCGCACGGGAGAAGCCGACATTCAGACGCTGCACCTTCAGCTTGTCTTCCACCGCATCCACCGCGCCGCTCAGGCTGACCGGGAAGATGTAGTTCAGCGCATCCTGGCCGGCAGTCGCCACCATCGAATAGAAGATCAGCCCGCGTTCCTCACCCTGGCAGGAGTCGACCGTCATCACCTTCAGGCGAAGCCGCTCTTCAAGCTCGCGGCCGCGCGGATGGTTGAACAGTGTCTTGGACAACAGCGTCTGCTGCTCGCGGAACGGGGTGATGATGCCCACCGTGGGCGGCGCATCCGTAGCCAGCAGTTCCACCAGGCGCTCGGCGATGAAGGCCGCTTCGGCGTCGTTGGTACTACGGCTGGTGCGGTGCCCACTGGCATCGACCTGGCTGAAGCGGATCACCTCCTGCAGCGGCCGGCTGCGGATCTTCAATGCCTGCAGCTGGTGGTTGTAGAAGGTGGAGGACGAGAAGCCGATCAGTTCCGCATAGCTGCGGAAATGCTTGCGCAGCATCACCGAGTACGAGGCCGAGAGCGAGCAGAACTCCAGCACCGAGCGCTTCACATCGAACATGGCCAATCGTTCCAGCACGTCGGCCTGCTGGCTGACGTTGGTGCGGAAATAGTTGACCAGGTCCGACCGGTACTTGTCGTTCAGCGCGATGCTGGCGTTGGCGGCCTTGACGTTGGAGAACTGCTTGGAATCGCCCAGTACCACCACCTTGCGCGCGCGCAGCAGCGCCGGCAGCGCCTGCGCCACCGAGACCTGCGAGCCTTCGTCGATCACCAGCACATCGAACAGGTCCGGCGCCAGCGGCATGTACTCGCCGAACTCGCGGATGCTGGCGATCATCACCGGGAACGACTCGCGCACGCTCTCGAACTTGTCCACCGGAAATTTCTGCCGGTTGGCGATCACGCCCGCCAATGCCCGCGCATCGGCGCGGTGATGATCCATGAAGCTGATCAGGCGCCCATCCACGTGGGCGTTCATCACCGAGGTGTTCAGGCGCTCCAGCTTGGTCTTGGTGCCCACATAGTCGTACTGCGGCGCGTCGACGAAGGCCTTGCGCGTGGCCATCCAGCCCTGCAGGAAGCGCAGGGTCAGTGCCCACAGTGCGGGATCGTCCTTCGGCTCGGCCAGCAGGGCCTCGACGATGGCCGGATTGAGCCGCGCCAGCAGGGTCATCGCCTGCCGTGCAACCGCCGCACCCGGGCCCGGCGCGGCGCCGTGGGCGATCTGCCGATAGCTGGCCGGCAGCTGCGTGCCCAGGCCTTCGGCCTCCAGCTTCATGCGCAGCGCGTTTGCGCCCTGCACGATGTCCTGCAGGGCGGCTGCATCCTGCTTGAGCAGCAGCGGGCGGGTGGTGCCGAGCTGGTTGAGCTGAAGCTCCAGCCCGCGCACCGCATTGCCACGCAGCAGATAGCCCAGCAGCGGCATCTTCAGCTGCTGGTACTGCAGCAACAGCGTACCCAGCAGCCGTATCTGCCCGGCATCCAACGACTCGAACAGCGCCCAGCCGTCAACCGGTCGGTCGGCGAGGAAGGCGGTGGTCACCGCATCGCGGCGGATACGTTCGTCCAGTGAGGCCGGCGTGTAGTCGGTGCTGCCGAACAGGTCGGCAAGATAGGCCTCAAGCACGTCCGCCTGCGCAGCCACCGCTTCCAGCTCGGCCAGCACGTTGGGATCCATTACCGCGTGCACCTGCTGCAGCACTGCAGGGGCGCGCTCGCCCAGTTCCGCTTCCTGCTCGTGCATGGTCTTCACTGCGGCAAGCGATACACGCCCCAGCGTCTGCACGGTAGTGGAGATGGCCTGCCGCAGTGTCTGCGCCGTGTCCTGGCGCTCGCTCTCAAGGGCGGGCTGGTTGGCCTTCATCGCCTTGGCGAAGGCCGAAATCTGGCTGATCGTGCCGGTGGAAGTCAGGCGCTTGAAGTTGGCCGCCTGCTGGCCCAGCCGCAGGATCGGGTTGGGGAAATCGCGATCATGGCGAACCCGGCTCATCGCATCGGACAGCTTGTCGTACACCACGTCCAGCGCTTCGGTCTTGTCCGACAGCACCAGGCAGCTTTTCTTGTTGAAGGCGCAGTCGGCGGCGATGGCGGTGATGGTGTGCGACTTGCCGGTGCCAGGCGGGCCTTCGACCACCACGATGCGGCCCTGTGGCTCGCGCACGGCCAGCAGGATCTTGCGCTGCTCCTCGTTCAACGGAATGGGCGAATCGAACACCATGCGCTCCACCAGCGGCAGCGCATCCCAGGCCGATTCCACCCGTTCCCCGATGGGCTCGGGGTTGCGCATCAGCACGCCTTCCACCATGCCGTGGAAAAGATCCACCAGTTTCGACCCCCCATTGCGGGCCTGGTCGATGATCTCCTCGAAATCATTCAGCAGCGCCTCGTCGGCGCGCTCGAACGCAGCCAGGTGCAGGGCAGGCGACAGCGCCACGGTGGCGGTGGAAGCCTCGCTGGCAGACGAGGAAAGCGAGACGTCGCCGCCCAGATCCATCGCGTTGGCTACCTGCCGGAACAGCGACGCAGCCACTTCGAACAGGCTCTGTGCCGGGTCGAGGTACTGGATGCGCTCCTGGATCGGCGACACCCACTCGCGGGCCATGCCCACGGCCAGTTCCTGCAGCACGAAATCGATCGCGCGGCGGTTGGCGAACAGGCGGTTGCTGAGGGTCAGGGTGTAACCCGAACCATCCTTGGCCCGCACCACGTCCAGCGGCAGGTAGAACACCGGGTACTGCACGCCCGCGTACTTGAGCGTGCCCACGTAGAGATACAGCTGCAGGCCATCGCCGGTGGCGACATAGGTTTCCAGGTCGCGGAACTCATGGAAGGCGTCGGCCGCCACGAAGTTCTCGAAGAAGGCCATCAGCGCGCTGATCGTGCCGTCGCGGGTCAGCTGATGCTCGCAGGCCTGCTGCAGCGGCAGCTCGTCACCGGTGGCCAGCAGGCGCGCCAGCACCTCCGGCAGGGTCTGGTACAAATCCACAACGGAGCGGGTGACCAGGTCCGATTCAGCCGCGTGCAGCGAATCCATCACCCAGTACGCCTGGCCCTGCAGTGGGCCGGCCAGATGCGCGATCAGCGGCCGCACCACCTGCACGCACATCGCATCCACCAGGGTGCCCTGCACCGATTCCACCCAGGCTTCCGGGTCTTCCAGTGCACCGGCCATGCTGGCGGGCGCCTTGTCCAGCACGGCCACGCGCACCGTGGCGATGGCGGCCTCGGTGATGGCGTTGACCTGCTCTTCGACGATGCGGCGCAGCGTCGCGCTGATCGGCCGGGTGTAGCTGCGCGGTCCGATGGTGAACGAAAGCTCCTCACCGGAGGGCCGGCTGAGCAGCTTCCACAGCTCCTTGTCCAACGCCGGATACGGCGCGGTGCGCATGCCTGCGCGGAAGCCGGAATCGCTGGTAAGCACGATGCGGCGCCGCGGTGCCTGCGCGCGCTTGAAATCCGATTCAAGGAAATCGCGGAAGTACTGCGAGATCCGCACCGCGATTTCGCGCATCTTCGTTTCACCCAGAGGCCCGCCGCCGCCGGTTGCCGCAGGTGTCAGCGGGGTGGACGCATCGGAGGTCGGCAGGTGCGGCGGCTGGGGAGTGCTCATGTATGGCTGGGCGGGCACCTGGCAAGACAGGCACCGCTAGGGACTGGGTCCTGCATGGTCGCACGCGTCGCCCACGGCGGGGAGGGGGCCAGTGCCCTCCAGTACCGACGGCAGGATCATGTGCGACGTCAGCGATCGCCAGAACAGCGACTCGTCATAGCTGTCAAAGTCGGTCCGGACCAGAATCGGCGACGGTAGCCCCTGCGCGCGCAGACGCAGGCGGATGCTGGCGACTTCCTCGCCCAGCCCCATGCCGAACAGCACCAGTTGCACCTTCGCATCGCGCAGCACGAACGATTCCTGCAGGCGCGTGCCGAGGCCAGCGGCCAGGAACGTTCCCACCAGGTCGTAGTTGCGCCATTCCAGCACCGACAGGCCGCTGTCCACGCTGTAGATCGATTCCATGCGGATCAGGCCGCGCCGCCCTATCGTCCGTGATATCCGCTGACGGGCGGCCTCCTGCCCGCCCATGATGAGCATCCTGAGCAAACCGCGTCTCCTTGTGTATGGGCTCGCGGAAATGGTCAGGGCGCAGGTGGCATGGCAGATATCAGATGAATCTGATTCCTTCGTGCATGCAGCAGCGTGCTAGGTGCCCGGCTTGCCCCGGTCCAGCTGCCGGTAACCGATGGCCTCGGCCAGGTGCGCGGTCTGGATGGTCCCGCTTCCGGCAAGATCGGCAATGGTGCGTGCCACGCGCAAGATGCGATGCATCGCCCGCGCCGACAGCTGCAGGCGCTCGATGGCTTGTTCCAGCAGATCCTGGTCGGCTTCGCTCAAGCGCGTGCACGCGCGCAGGGCAGCAGGCGGCAGGTGCGCGTTGAGGCCACCACGCGCCTGTTGCCGCGCATGTGCCGCTTCCACCCGCGAACGCACGCTGGCGCTGGGTTCGCCCAAGGGTGTGCTCTCGCGCAACTCCACCGCATCCATGCGGCTCACGTTGATGTGCAGGTCGATGCGGTCCAGCAACGGGCCCGATACCCGCGCGCGGTAGCGGGTGACGCGCTCGTCGCTGCACAGGCAGCGGTTGCTGCGGTCGCCGGCCCAGCCGCAGGGGCACGGGTTCATCGCCGCCACCAGTTGGAAGCGTGCCGGGTAGACCACGCTGCGCGCCGCGCGGGAGATGCGGATGTGACCCGACTCCAGCGGCTCACGCAGGGTTTCCAGCGCACTGCGGTTCCACTCGGGCAGCTCATCCAGGAACAGCACGCCGTGGTGGGCCAGCGAGATCTCGCCGGGGCAAGGTGGATTGCCGCCCCCCACCAATGCCGCCGCGCTGGCACTGTGGTGCGGCGCCCGGAACGGCCGCTGCCGCCAGCGCTTCGGGTCCAGCCCTTCGCCGCTGACCGAGGTGATGGCCGCCAACTGCAGGGCATCGATCTCTTCGGAATCCGGCAGCAGGCTGGGCAGGCGCGAGGCGAGCAGCGTCTTGCCGCAGCCGGGGCTGCCGATCAGCAACAGATGGTGACCACCGGCCGCGGCAACCTCTAACGCGCGGCGTGCGAGCGCCTGCCCGCGTACATCGGCCAGATCCGGCAGCGGCAGCGGCGTTGTGTCTACGCGTTCCACCTGTGGCAGCAGGCGTGGATTGCCCAGCCCGGCGCAGCATTCCAGCAGGGTGCGCGCCACCCGCACATCGGCGTGCTGGGCGAGGGCGGCTTCAGCGGCGTTGCCCGGGGGCACGATCAGGATGCGTCCGGCTTCCGCGGCGGCGATGGCGGCCGGCAGTGCGCCGGACACCGGGCGCAGCTCGCCGGTCAGGCCCAGCTCGCCGAGGAACTCGTACTGCAGCAGCGACTGCGGATCGACCTGGCCACTGGCAGCGAGGATGCCCAAGGCAATCGCCAGGTCATAGCGACCGCCCTCCTTGGGCAGGTCGGCGGGCGCGAGGTTCAAGGTGATGCGCCGCTGCGGAAAGTCGAACCGCGCGCAGAGCATCGCGGCACGCACGCGCTCGCGCGACTCGCGCACGCTGGTCTCGGCCAGGCCGACGATCTGGGTAACCGGCAGACCGCCGGAGAGATGCACCTCGATTCGTACCAGCGGGGCGTCGACCCCGGCGCGGGCACGGCTGTGAACCAGCGCCAGGCTCATGTGTGGTTTCCTGCAGAGGGACGCTTGATGGTGCGGCAGGCGCTCTACGGGCGACCATCGGGGATTGCTGGCGAAGTGGCTAGGAGGATTCCGACAGGTGGTTGGAACGTGCCTTCTTCCTTTGCGGCACGTGGTCTCTGCAAATTGGGTGTCCAACCTCGCCCGATATCAAGTGGATCAGCGCCACTCAGCCAGACCCGCGGCCGAATCCCTACGTCACGCTGCCCTCAGCCCATCCGCGGCCCCTGCCGGCTCTCCTCACGCTGCTGCTCCTGCGTCTGCGCTTGCGCCAGCTGCTGCGACCGCTCCTGGTCCTGAGCACCAAGGCTCCGGTTGGCCGCTGCATACTGCTGCTCCGGCGCGACGGCCAGCGCGTCCTGCGTCGGCATTTGCACCCGGTTGGCGGCGGGGTCTGATGACGCGCCCGGCCCCGAGCGCGTCACGAACAATGTGGTACCCGCAGCACGGGTTTCGGTGGCCTCATTCAATGCCATGTCCACTTTGTCGCCGGGCTTGAACCCGGCCTCTGCCGCAAGCCTGTAGGCAGAGGCCAGCAGGCGATCACTGCTCTGGTCCCACGGCTTGTTGTTCTTTTCATCCAGCATGGTTACCGATGAGCGCAACTGCTCCAGCAGCCCGCTGCCATCCGGGCGCAGGCCTGTGCTGTGGTGTCGGTCTACGTCAGCGTCGTGCTGCGTGGCAGGCCTGGAGCTGTGCGGCGGGGATGCACTCGGCGCGGGCTCGGGTGTGGTGGGTGCGCGCGGCGGGGTGCCCGCGGGTTGCTGCTCCTGACCTGCGGTAGCGCGCTGCGCGTGTGCCTGAGCAATCTCCTCTGGCGTGGTGACGGAAACGATCTGCATGCGCTCGTCATCTTTCCCAGCCAATGTGGCCAGCGAGCCATCCTTCTGTACCTGCAGCATGAAGGTGCCAAAGCTGGGCACGGTGCGTGCATGATCCTGGGCAACCGCGGCTACAGCATCATCAATTTCAACTGCGTTTCGCACAATGCCGGCGCTTCGGTAGGCGTCCACCACCTGGCTGCGCAGGCCGTATTCGGTTGGCGTGGGATTGGCCCGGGCAATGTCGGCCATGGACGTCAGCTCCTGCACGCCGGCCTGCTGGCTCTGACGCGTGCGATTGAGCTCCTCGATGATGCTGCCCTCGGCCGGGTTGGTGCCATACACCCAACCCGGGGTGTGCCACTGCCCGTTGGCGTCCTGTGTGTACTTCTCGCCGTTGGAAGCGCGCAAGGGCTGGGTCTGGGTCTGTGCGTTGGCGATCACCTCCGGTACCGGCTCGATGGTGGCGAACTCGTGCCAGTTGTACTGGTTGAACGCCACCTGGTAACGGGCGGCGAGTGCCTCCGGCGTGTTGGCGGCGTTCTGGGCAATGATGCGCTGCGATTCCAGTTCCAGATGGCCGGCCTTTTCCGGGCTGACTGACACGCTGTGGTCGAAAGGGACGCGCCCATCAATCATTGAGTGGATGGAGAGGTTCCATTCGCCGTTGTGCGGGTTGCGCACGTAGTGGCGGTTGGTTTCAAACGGTTCGCGCGGTGGCGTGTTATCGCCGCCGGCATCGAGCTTGAACGGGTTCTGCGGCTTGGGCAGGTTGGCCATGCCCAGCGAATAGGAATCGTTGGCAGCTTTGTAGTTCAGTTCATCCACCAGCCGGCCACCGGCGACCATCGTGGTATCGCGGTAGCTTCCGTCGGGCTGCGGCGTGCGCACGCTGCGGCTCCAGGTGCCATTTGCATCTTCCGGGTCGCGGCTCCATTCGTTGCCGCTGCGGTCCACCTGGGTGTAGACCGCTTTCTTGTCCTGGTACTGGGCCCAGTACTCACCGGCGAAGCCACCGGCCACGCCGCCCAGCAGCCCGGTAGCCAGTGCACCTGGCCCGGTCCACGAGCCGGTAACCACGCCGTAACCTGCGCCCAACAGGAAACCGCCGCCGAAGCCGCCCGCGGTACGCCCCACGAAGTGGGTGGCAGCTGATTTTGCGCCGGCATCGTTGCCCTCGCTGCGCAATTCGGCCACGCGGTGACCGGTGATGGCGAAATCCACGGCCAGTGCAGCGACACCAGCGGCCCCGAGTACGCGTGCGCCGGTAATCTGCCCGCGTGTGGCGACAGCAGCTTCGGCGGCGCCTTCCGCAGCGCCCGCTCGCCCTGCAGTGCCAGCCAGTTCCGGAGCCGTGGTTGCTGGGCCAGGGCGCGCGATGGCCAGCGGCATTTCCGGGTTGAACGCAGTGCGCACGCGGACGGCGGTGTGCTCGGTCAGCGGCAGGCGGCCACCCTGGTTGGCCTCTTCAATTGCGGTGCCCAACGATGCGCGGCCGCCCCAGCGCTCGCTGAGGGTGGAGTTGCCGGGTTCGTCGATGGCATCCAGTGCCAACTTCACGTTGGCTTCGGACTGGGTGACGCCGCGCCAGCGCAATTCGGACGGATTGAGCGTCTTCAGTTCCGCAATCTGCGTGGCGTGGGTACGCTGGTAGCCGTCCAGATCGGCGAAGAAGGTGCGGACCTTGGCGTTGGCTTCCGCCGGGGTCATGTTCTCGGGCGTGTTGGTGACCAGGTCGCCGTTGAGGATGCCGGCGCGAAGGGTATGTTCGAGGTTCTGGATGCGGGCACCCATACGCTCGGCAGCGGCAGCCCGCACATCCGGCGGAGTCTCCTTCGACAGCAGGGCTCGGCCGTCGTACGTTTCCGCGAGGTCGTCGAGAACGAACTTCAGCTGATCCGAATACGCACCCAGAGGGCCGCCTGAGTGTGGCGAAATACCCAACCTGGTTGCCAGCGCGGGGTTCGCGGGCAGGTTGAGAATGTTGTCGGGTCCGTGGAGCGCGAAATGACCACTCCTGGCAAGCGATTTCAGCAGCGGGCTCTGTTCGAACGCAATCTGTTCGATCAGATGGTGTCCCTGAAAAACCGGTGTGTCGGCCATGCGCACCACCTCATTCAAGAATCCGTTTGAAAGAGCTCGTCTTAAATATCGGCTACATCGCGCAGCCGTACGCCGGAGAAGTTGGCCGCACTCAATGCATCAAACATCGCGCGGTCGCAGATGGGCGGTGCGCCCATGCGAACCTGGCGGAAGATATGGGCATCTCCCACAACATCCTGTTTGAACACCAGGCTCGCTCCGCCGACGAGGCTGTAAAGCTTCTCGTCCTCGCCGGTCTGATAATTGTGGTCGAGCTTGATCCTCACGCGCGAAGCGGCTTCATCCAGGGCATCGAGTCTGCGCAGCACATTGCCCAGGTAGTACCGGGGGCCGGGGCTGCCATCAGCAAGGCTGAAGTCGCATGCCACGAATGCAAACGCCTCGGGGTCCACCTGCTCAAACAGCTGCTTCAAAGGCTCCGACACAATCCATATGCCAGCGAGCTCTTCCAGATCGCGTGGCATGCCGCCCTTCTGCGGTACATGAACCAGGTGGGGACGCTCCGGATACTGGTCTGGCGTTCCGTCAGGACGTGAGACGACATTCATCCCCGGGTCGATCAGCTTCTCTTCGTTGGCGATTTCTATACCGGGAACCCTGCCATTGCCCAGGAGGCCGGCGTCGATCAGGAAGAATTCGCCCTTGTGAGATGCGGCTTCGGCTGAAACTTCAATGGGGGTTGATTCGGTCACGGGGGCTTCCATCATGGATGCGGGGGCAGGACGGGAAAGCAGTCGAGCCGATGCTAGCGGGGCTGCAGCGCAGCCACAAGTTCCGTCGGAACGGTGCCGCGAAGGGACGCTTGAGGCGGCGGCGGCGACTGGCGGACCGCCATTTGGATCTGCGGGTGAAGCGACTGGAGAGATTCCCGCCGGCAGAATCGGGGAGCCCACGCGTCCGTGGCATGATGGCGCGAGGGGGCCGAAGCCTGGGCCTTGCGCAGGAACGTAGGCATCTACAAGGAGGAGATATGCGTCCGGCTATGCCACGCAGGCAGATCTTCAATGGCACTCTGGGAACGCTCTCCGGCTTCTGCCTGCTGATCCTGCTGGTCGCATTGCAGAGTTCATGCTCAACAGCCGCTACGCGTCCTTCTTCGGAGAGCTTCAGGGTGAAGATCATCGACAACCTCGATGAGCGACGCCTTGATATGGCGGTGACCTCCCTCGACAATCATGCGATATGTGCCTCGAAGGAGAACTGGCCGGGCGAGTAAGCCCTGCTGGGAGTTGCTCGCAGATGTGCGGGAGCTATCGTCCCGGTGGAAATTTCCCATGCTGATGACTTGCACGCCTCCAATGAACACTCGCAAGCTCTTCCTGATGGTCACGCTGGCACTCGCACTTTCTGGCTGCTCGGAAGTTGCAAGCACTCAATATGCAGACCGAAACCAAGCCATTTCGAGACAGGCAATCGGTGAATCGAAGTGGTTGCCCGGGTGGTTGCCTGAGGATGCTGTCAACATACAAGAGACGCACGACATGGACACCAATGAGTCGTGGTTGGTCTTTCGTTTAACCAGCGGGATTCTTACTTTGCCTGAAAACTGCACGCTGGCAAGCAGGCCGGAGATGCCGGACGCGCGAGTCATGCGGCGGTTTCCCCAGTTCGCCCGAAGCGCTTGGTCGCGCGCGTCAAATTACGCCGGAAAGTTCTACCTGTGTCCGGATGGCAATGCTGGTCGCTGGGTCATGCATGATGAAGAACTGGACCTTGTTTACAGCAGAGTAAAGTTCTGAGACCGATGTCCGGGCGCTCAAGTTCGATCACGAACGGCAACCCTCTTCGTCCGAACTTGGACTCCCTCAACGTAGTCAGGCCGATGTCCCCCCGATTTTGAGTAGCAGGGCGATTTGGAGTTCAAGCTCTAGTTGGACACCGCTGCCCATCAGGGACCGCCCCACTGAAGCGCCCAAACAGCGCTTCGATCCACGATGTTCCTGCACTCTCCACCAGCAACGCGCCCTGGCTCTGGTGGTAGTCCAACCATCGCTCGAAACTGAGGCGCAGGCGCTCGATATCCGGTGCCCGCGTAAGCGCATCGGCGGGCACCCGGATCAGCACGCGTGAGGGGGCGTTCTCCACGTCCATCACCAGAACGCCCTTGCACCGGATCTCGAAGGACGTCACCCCAGCATAGCGCGTGTGCAGTTCAAAGCCCTCATCCGCTTTCGCGGTAACGAAGCCGAGTGCATCACTGTGCAGCAGCCGGTAGTCGACTGGCTGCAGCTTCTGGTAGGCCCACACCTGATCGCCCGCTGGCTCCGGCCAGCCCGCCCATACCGCGCCGATCACCGCGATGCACACCGCCGCAGCGGCAAGGCCGTGCTTCTTCATTCATCACCCCGCACAAGAACAGAACGTCACGCCCACAAGCGAGCCCTCAGTCCTGTGGCCGCACCCGTTCGTGGATGAAGGCCGTGAGTGCGATGTCAGCCATTACCAGTCCCTCCATTACACGATCGCCCACGTACTGGTCGGGCTCACCGTTCTGGCGCGTGCGTTCGGCCGCCAGCAGGATCTCCTGCACGATGCGCTGGCCCGTCAGTGCGCAGTCGGCGTCGGACAACTGCATCTGCCGGCTGCGCAGGTGATGGCGTTCGGGCCACGGCTGACCGTCGGCCGCAGCGCCGGCGCCGATGCTGCGCAGGATGGCGATGAGGCTGTTGGGATCCAGCGCAGGGGCGGGCGAGGGCGCTTCCTGGATGGGGCGCGGGGGAGGGGAGTGCGGCGTGGTCATGGCAGGCTCCGTGCAAGCAGGCAGAAGCCGCCACCGATAAAGGTGGCGGACGATGCGTGGCTCGAAAACCGGGCTATTAGGACAACCGGCGGGCGCAAGGCCCCCACGCACCGCCCGCCATAGCCGGCAGACGGATTGCCAGCCGGCACCACGCGTGGTGGTGCCGGCTGACAAGCGTAAACAACTTCCTAATAGCTCGGGTTTTCGACGCCCGGCCACCCGTTGTCGGTGGCTCTACCAGAGTTGCCTGATGTTGTTTGGAATGCCAAGGGGTTGGGGCCAAAGCCGCCAAAGCCCGAGACGTTTTTGGCATTTTGGCATAGCGTGGAGTGGCGCGAGAGCCTTGCGTTGCGGGAGTGCCGGCACTTCTGGAACCGAGTCGTCAGATCCTTCAGCCAAAAGCGCTGAGTGCGTCAGTTGCGACATCACGCCATCGGCAATGGCGAACTACTGCTATGGCTATTGCTGGCGGAAGTGCCTCTTCAACCCGTCGAACTGACGCGCTCGCGGAACCACGCCCCGAATTGTCCATCGTGAGTGAAATGGCGCAATTCGAACTGCCCGGACTCGTGAATGACATGCCGCCAGCGGGCGCAGCCGTATTTCTTCGGAGTCTGTTCCGGATGATGTTCGGAAACCCAACGAGCCGCAGTGTCCAGATTCACCCAGCCTTCGATGGATCGTTCCCGGCAGGCTTGCCTCAGCGCACTGACAATACCCGCGATGGGCCAGTGGATCTGTCCATCAGGCGCGATGCCATTACGCACAAGCTCTTGGAGCTCGGGTGATTGCATCAACTCCGCAACCGCACCTCTTGTCCTGTCCATATCCTCAGCGAGGGGGCGCAGTTGTTGGAGGAGATGGTCGATCTTGGTGTAAGAGCTGCTGAGCGCATCTTGGGCCTGCAGGCATCCATCGACAGTCTGGAGGTCGTGCTGCTGGATGAAGCTGTGGACAAGCGCGTTTCGCATTCCCACCAATTCGCGTAGATCGGCTTGGAGGGCCGCATGCGCTTCATCTGAAAGACTGGTCTGCATCCGGAAAGCGAGAAAGCATGAATCGGGCCGAGAAACCGGGACGTCGTCGGGGAATTCGCCGCCTTCCTTCACCACGTACTCGGTCATCAGGCGGCCGACCAGCGTCCCCATTGTCTTGCCGCTGATCTCAGCCCTGCGATTGTCCAAGGCGAGTGGCAGTGTTTCTGGGGTACCCGAGAAGCTGCTCACGGCCAGCATGGTCTTCAGCAACTGCTCGCACTGCTGCAATCGCAGAATGCAACGGCCGAGGAGTCGTTGTACTTCTTGCTGTGCGCCGGCAATGTCATCTTGGTCGAGTGCAGGCATGGCAAACCTGAGCATGGGATACGCAACTTTACCGCGTGGGCCGCTAGAAGCGCAGGGCGGACCAGAAAGGGCGCCTTGCGACGAGGCCGTTGCCCGCATCGCTTCCGGGCGGGAATGACTTTCTGCCTATTGACCCCCCACAAGGCGCCATACACATTCTGACTACCGATGTAGTCACAGCTCAGCTGTCCTGCTTAGAACAGGAAGGTTTTGCAGCACTTGAACGGATTCCACCCACTGGCGCAGGCCAAAACAAGGACCACTGTACGTGCTACGTCGCAGCCGAATTCTTCTCTCCGCGGGTCTGGTCCCGCTTCCGTGGTTCCTGTTCTGGACCAGTGTTGCCACAGTGTTCGCGACGGGCTACAACCCGCTTGCGCAGCACGCCAGCGAGCTGCTGCAGGTGCCAACGCTCGCAAGCGTCTCCGCCAGGATTGCGGCCATCGGCTCCGGCGTGGGCTTCGTGGCGTTCTCCATCGGGGTATGGCGGGAGTCCGGTCGCCGGATTGCCGTAGGTGCGATCTGCTGGATGGTCTTTGGCGTCTCGATGCTGACCAACGGGCTCTGGCCGATGGGCCATCCCATGCACGGCTTCTACACCATCGGCATCGCAAACATCATTGCACCGGCGATGTCGCACATCGAACTGACCGCGTGGTCTGCCAACCGAAGGGCGTACGCCGTGACCGCAGTGGTGAGCATCGCGGGCATCTTCTATCTCTGGTTGAACCTGCTGGGAGCGGACCCGGAGGGGTTCAGGGGGCTGACCCAGCGCCTGTTCTCATCGATCAACTCGCTGTGGCCATTCCTGGTTGCGCTGTACCTGCTGCGCCGGGATTCAAGCGCGCTGCAAACGCAGCCCGCGCATTGATGGCAGGCATGCAGTTACACGTACGGCTGTTGAGCAGGTGGCATTGAGATGGGGCTGAAGATTTTTCGCCGTCAGCTGATTTGCGTTCAAGTGCGCCAGGACCACTTCATTGCGCGCATGGTGGGTGGAGACAGGGCCATTCGTCGCCAGTGCATGCACTTGGCAATCGCGCGGGTCCGATTAAGGGCTATTCGAATCTTCGGCCCC
Source organism: Stenotrophomonas sp. 3(2025) (assembly GCF_052665395.1). Classification (NCBI taxonomy): domain Bacteria; kingdom Pseudomonadati; phylum Pseudomonadota; class Gammaproteobacteria; order Lysobacterales; family Lysobacteraceae; genus Stenotrophomonas; species Stenotrophomonas sp. 3(2025). Next base: position 258,820 of record NZ_JBQOIF010000002.1, read on the forward strand.
AGCTCAAGGCGATCTTCTCGGAACTCATGCCTAGGTTCTCCCTCGTCAAGCCGTGGGCGATCCTGCACTTCGATCCTGTTGAGTACCCGATCACGAAGGAAGAGCTCGCCGGGTTTCAGAAGGCTGCCATGCGAAGCGGGGTGAGCTTCTGCTTTCTCTCAACGTGGGAACAGCGGCATGAAGACAAGGACTTGCTGGTCATGTTCAAGTAGGGTCCGGCGAGAAAAATATTTTCATTGAATGTTGGACCCTGCTTCGAGAAGATGACCCCAACAATCCAATCAATCCGGCCCCACCCCCCTGCTGGGCGGGATAAAGCTTTAGTCGCTAGAATAAAATTTCTCATTTCGAAAGGATAAGGGTCAATGGCAGCGCCTCGTGCATTCATAAGCTTTCAGATGGAAGATCGCTGGGCGAGAGATTTCATTGTCCAGCAGGCAAGGGACAAGCGGAACGACATCTCCTTTTTAGACTACTCTGTCCAAAATCCGTTTGACTCAAAGTGGAAAACTGAATGCGCACGGCGCATGGGTCTCACGCGCGGAACTATAGTTCTCGTCGGTCCCACGACCTGGCAGTCTGAAGCGGTCTTGTGGGAGATCGCAGAGACCGTTAGGCAAGATCACTACATGTTCGGAATCCAAATTAATCGAGATCGCACCCACCAGATTCCAGCTGGTTTGCCGCCTCAGAATGTAATTCGCTGGGACTTCGCCCAAATCATTCAATGGCTTAGTACTTGGACCTGATCAATGTACCTAGACGAACTTGCATCGGCCATCCTCGCAAGAATCCCTGAGGGTCGAATGCCGCATGAGGACACGAAGGAGCTGTTAAAGATTTACGCGGTTCTTGCTAGAGCCAAGGGCACTGACGTGACCTGCAGTGACGTGCATGATGCGTGGTCGGCGTGGATGAGTGGCCGTGATCCGTCGCACGAATCACTTGTTCCGTTCGAAGTGCTCCCAGATCATGTAAAGGCAGAGGACGCAATATTTGCCGATGCGATACGGGCCGCGGCACTCGAAGCCAAAAATGGTCTTCCTAGCCATCTAGAGTTCATGGAAGTTCTTTTTCCTTCTGGTCTGCCCAAGACCGAATCTCAGTCCAAGGAAGTTCTCGATCTTTACAAGATCATGGTTGGTAGTTCTGAGAGCCTCGTGCAGCGGCGGCAGGCAGTAAATACCTTCTTTCTTACTATTAATGGTGCACTCCTGACGGCGGGTGGGCTTATTGTTCAAAGCGCACAAAGTGAGCAGCTTGGAGCTTGGGGCGTTGCCGTTCTCGCTGTCGCCGGCCTGATACTCTGTGGCGCATGGCGTAGCCTCATCACCTCGTTCGGTCAACTCAATAAGGGAAAGTTCAAAGTTATCAACACCATGGAGCGGCACCTGAAATCAGCAATCTATGCGGCGGAATGGGAGGCCTTGGGTCGTGGCGAGGATCCGAACGTTTATCGTTCTTTCACCTCAAGAGAAATATGGGTTCCAACCGCGTTGTTGGCTCTGCACGCCATAACATTTCTCACCTGCCTGCTGGTAGCATTTGGGTGTATCTCCTTTAGGTTGTAGTGGTCTAGTTGTCAATTAAAGTGGGCGTGCCATTTAAACCTGTCCTGGTCTTTGGCGTTGATCAACGTCAGCTTCTGGCCGGTAGTGGACTTAGGCTGCGTAAGGCGCCTCGTTGGGGATCTTTTATCCCGATGCTTTGCCAGCTAGAGCTTTAGTCGCCGACCAACCCCCTTAGAATCCTGTTGTCTGCCGACTTTGGTAGCCGGACACTACGGCCCTGAGATCGATTCGCATCAAGGACCAAGCCTGCCACAAGGTGCGCTTTGAATGCAGCACATCGCTGTACCCATGAGGCAATGCATGATTTTCTAGGCTCTTCCAATCAATACAGGAGGTGTGACATGGCGCTATACGAGTACGGGGGCGGTTTGGCCCAGTCGCAGAATGCGGCCTTCGATGCAACGCACACACCAGGAACGGAAGCCCCGTATCCAGGAATCTACCGTTGCACATCCTGTGGAGACGAGATTGCAATTGCTGGTGGTCACACACTTCCACCTCAGAATCATTGACAGCATAATCCGGCCAGCGGTCAGATCAGATGGCAGCTTCTGGTTTATCCGGTGCAGCAAGGTTAGCAAAAAAATTCGTGGCAGGGCCTTCTTTTGGCCCAAGTCGAACATTGGTTTGATTGCTGAATCTGCGGGGAGGGCTGGCTGTTGTTAGTCGCTCCCCCCCCCCCAGCACTCTAAGATCGAACCGTATCAATGGAAAGTACGCCATGCGGTGCGTTATGGTTGAGCATGTCCGTGCCATTGGTCATGCTACTAGGTGTTTTCTCGGTCCACGCCACAGGGAGGTTTCAATGACGATCTATATAATGCTCACCGTGGATCTCAATCGCGGCGTCTCGGATGATGCGCGTCAAAAGTTCTATGCCTATCTTGCCAAAGAACAATGGAATCGCCTCAAGCTCACGACAACATTCTGGGCAAAATTTTCGGAAAATTCGACGCCTGATGGAGCAATAGGTGCAACCAGGAAGGATGTAAGGAATGCAGCAGTCAGTGCGGGAATTTCTTACTATGAAGCAGCCGCGGAGATTGGCAGCAGTGCTCCGACTGTTTGGAATCAATCCAGCTAGAGCTAGCATTTCATTCAAGTAGACGACGTTTCGGCGTGCAGTTTGACGCAGTGGTTGCGGACGTCCGCTCCTAGCCTAAAGCGGACATAGCTCGAAAGCTTGCTCTGTAGCTCTTTCGTAAGTCAAAGCGAGCGTCTTCACCTCATCAATTGATGATCTCCCCGCTCCCCGAAGCAACAAACGCCCTCAACTGCCGAACAAACTCCGCGTCGTAGGCCTCCCACTCCGCAATCTCCCCAACAACCCGCAACGGCTCCGCACTGCGATACGACCGCGTCGGATTCCCGGGAAACTTCTTGTTGGTCACATTAGGATCGTCCTCAAACGGCCCGGTCGGCTCCACCAAATACACACGCGGTCGCCCCGCACCCCGGGCCATCTCCGCAGCCAGCCCGGCGCCCTTGGCAATCGTCGTGAAGTAGATGTGGTTCATCACCACGCTGTCGCGATAGTTGGAGCGGAAGCCCGCGCTCAGCAGTTCGCCTACCGCGAGGTCAGCGCGGGTGCCGTGATAGAACGGCCCGGCAACCTGGTCGCAGGTGTCATGCGAAACGGGTGTCCATTCGGTGTCCTGTGCCATCGGCACTGCCTCAACCTGTCCTGCCGGATCGACAGGCCGGCGAGTCTAGGGCGCCGGGCGGGCCTTGCGGCAAGGCCCCATCAAGGAAATAATCTGTAAGTGGGAGGCGCGGTGCGCCTCCTTTTTTATTCTGACGTGCCGCGGCCTTCAAGCTCACGCACCGCCGTTTCCAGCGCATCCAGCTTCTCGCGGGTCTTCAGCAGCACCGCACGCTGCACTTCAAACTCTTCGCGGGTCACCAGGTCCAGCTTGGCCAGCCCGACCAGATGGCCTGCAGCTCCTCGCGCGATTCGCGCAGGCTCGGCGGCACCCGGTGGTTTCGCGCCGGCTGCGTGCAAGCGCTATGCTCCGGGCCGGGGTACAGCAGAACGCCGCCGTAAGGGCGTGTCGTGTACACGCTGTTTCGGGCCTCAGCCCAAACGCGTTGAGGGTTCCGTCAAGTGCTGGGAAGCACGTCAGCAAAGGACCGCGAAGGACAGATGACCATGAAGCCAGCGTGTGCCGCGTTCGTGCTGACCCTGATGCTGCCTGCATGCGCGCATCGTGTCGCGACCACGGTGGAGGTAGACCCCCGCGACGAATTACTGTGCGCCATCGCGGGCAACCCCAGCCGACACGATGGGGAAGAGGTTGTGTTGTCCGCAACGTACATAACGGATAACCGGCACTTCGAGATGTTGCGCAATTCCCATTGCGGCGAGGGTGGGCACATCCTGGTGATCGGCAGGCATGGGTCGTCCGATTCGGTCAAGCGGTTCTACGCGGAACAGAAGCGCATCTGCTTGAGGCGCGATGCTCCAGCGGTGTGCAACACCACGGCCGTCGTGGAGGTATCTGGGCGCGTACGGCTGCAGCCGGAGAGCCTCGTTGTCTTGGACATTGAGGAGGTCCGGTCGTTCCGGTTCAATGAGTAAGCCGCTGCCCCGGGCAGATACTGCGTGTAGACCATGCTGGAGTGAGCTCGTTGGGCATGACACGAAAAGGCCCGCAATCGCGGGCCTTGTTGTTCACCGCTGCAGGGGCGGTCCACTCAGCCGGCGTCGCTGCGGCCCTGTTCCAGCTCACGCACCGCCGTTTCCAGCGCATCCAGCTTCTCGCGGGTTTTCAACAACACTGCACGCTGCACCTCAAACTCCTCGCGGGTCACCAGGTCCAGCTTGGCCAGGCCGGCCTGCAGCGCGCTCTTGAAGGTGGCCTGCAGTTCTTCGCGCGATTCGCGCAGGCCCGGCGGCACCAGGTCGCTGAGGCGACGGGCCAGGTCATCGATTTGGTTCAGGTCGATCATGGGGTGCTCCGTGGGGTGGTGGGCCTGCGCATCCGGCGCGGCCACGGCTGTTCGGCGATAAGGATACTGCCGGCCCCGGGCCGCCGGACAGGCGCGGCGGGTTTCGCACCGGCCGCGTTCAGGCGCTATCCTCCACGCCGGAATACAGGAGATAGACGATGAAGATGGTCATGGCGGTGATCAAGCCGTTCAAGCTCGACGACGTGCGCGAAGCGCTGGCCGAGCGCGGGGTTACCGGGATCACGGTGACGGAAGTGAAGGGCTTCGGTCGCCAGAAGGGCCATACCGAGCTGTACCGTGGCGCCGAGTACGTGGTCGACTTCCTGCCGAAGGTGAAGCTGGAAGTGGCGGTCACCGACGATCAGGTGGAGGTGGTGGTGGAAGCCATCGTGAAGGCGGCGGGCACCGGCAAGATCGGCGACGGCAAGGTGTTCGTGTACGACCTGGGCAGTGTGGTGCGTATTCGTACCGGTGAATTGGACGCGGACGCGTTGTAGACCGCTGAAGGGATGTGACCGGCGGGGTTTTGCGTCGCCGGAACGAAGAGCGGTCGAGCAAGCTCGACCCCCACCAGAGCGAAGCGCCTACCGGCGCTTGGCCCACTTGTAGAACCGCTTCCAGCCTTGGCGCACCGCCGCCACCCAACCGGGGTCGGCCACCAGCGCCGCCTGCGCAGGGCTCGGCGCCTGCCCGGTCACGCGCTGGCGCATCTTCAGCAGGTTTTTCATGTCGCTGCGGCTCAGCTGCCGGCTCAGCGGGTTACGGCGCAGCCAGCGCGGTACGCGCCAGGCCGAGGTGAAATCCAGCAGTACCGGCACGCCGGCGCTGACCACCACGTTGGTGCCATGCAGGTCGTTGTGGGTGATGCCGGCGGCATGCAGGCGGCTCAGCGCGTGCTGCAGCTGTTCGAACACTTCATTGCCCACGGCCTGCGCGGTGCTCAATGTCTGGCCGGGGATGAATTCCATGCCCAGGGCCAGGCCACCGAGGGTGCCGAGCAGGGCCGGGGCGTGCTTCCAGCCGCCCAGCCGCTCCAGCATGCGTGCCTCGCGGCGCACCATCAGCCGGGCGATCGGCGACACCGGGGTGCCACGGTAGCGGGAGTAGTCCTTCACCACCGCCGGACGGCCGTCCAGGCAGGTGCGGTAGACATCGGGGGCGAGGAAGCGCTCGCCGCGCTTGAGCAGCAGCGGCGCCACGGCGTCATCGCCGCAGGACGGGGAGGGAGTGATGGAAGGGATCATGTGGGGTCTCGGGCGACCCGGTGGGCGGCGCTGAAGCGTCAAGCGAACCGGTACGACGGGGGAACTGGCTAAACTTTCGTTAAGTCAATTTTAGTACCGGCAAGTTCGCTATTCCACGATTTGTCGGAGAAATGTCGGCGTCGTGGCTGGAACAGTTCGTCGCGCTTTTTCGGACAATTCTGTCTCACTTTCCGAAAAGCAATTTGATTTCAATAGCTTGCAAATGCTGCCGACAGCGCTCGCGGCGCAGCGCTGCGGCCCACTCACGCCTGGCTTGACCCCGGCGCACGGCCTGCCGACCATAAGCTGTTACACGCGACATCGACGGCCGCACCCACCCGGCACGTCCCCGTCTCCTGCCGCGTTCCCCCACTGATGCCGGCCCTGCGGCCGCATCGCCCTGTTTCCCTGTCCGGCGCGTGCTGGAGGAAAGTGCTTTGATCATCAAAATCGTACTTGCAGCGCTGTTCGTGTCCTGCGTGCTGTACATCCACTTCCGTGGCAAGGTCCGTGCGCGCTGGTCGCGCCAGCTTCTGGACCACTCCAGCTTCATGGCTCCGATCAACGTGGTCATGTACATGTTCTCCAAGGTGCCGACCACGCCGTTCCTGGACCCGGGCAAGGAATTCCCGCAGCTGGAGCCGCTGCGGCAGAACTGGCAGATGATCCGCGACGAGGCACTGGCGCTGCGCGATGCGCAGGCGATCGCTGCCTCCAGCACGTTCAATGATGCCGGCTTCAATTCGTTCTTCCGCCGCGGCTGGAAGCGCTTCTACCTGAAGTGGTACGGCCCCTCGCACCCGTCGGCCAAGGCGATGTGCCCCAAGACCACCGCGCTGCTGGAATCGCTGCCGGACGTGCGCGCGGCGATGTTCGCGCAGCTGCCCTCGGGCAGCGAGCTGCGCCCGCATCGCGACCCGTTCGCCGGTTCGCTGCGCCTGCACCTGGGCCTGGCCACGCCCAACAACGATGCCTGCTACATCGAAGTGGACGGCATCAAGAAGAGCTGGCGCGACGGTGAGTGGATGATGTTCGACGAAACCTACATCCACCATGCGCACAACGAGACGCCCGATGACCGGGTGATCCTGTTCTGCGATATCGCCCGCCCGCTGCGCTTCGGCCTGCCGGGCCTGTTCAACCGCCTGGTGGCGTCCACGCTGCTGGCCGGTGGCGCCTCGCCGAACCTGCCGGGCGACCCGACCGGTGGCGTCAACAAGGCCTTCGGCAGCGTGTACAAGGTGCGGCTGAAGGCCAAGGCCCTGCGCGAGCGCAGCGTGGTGGCCTATCAGGTGATCAAGTGGGGCCTGGTGGTGGCGGTGATCGCCGGTATCTGGGCGCTGTAAGCGGACCGCCGCCGGGCATGGCCCGGCGCTACCGGAAAACGAAAAAACCCGCGCTGTCGCCAGCGCGGGTTTTTGCTTTGGTAGGTGCCAACCTTGGTTGGCACATCCCAACCCCGGTGGGTGCCGACCGTTGGTCGGCACGCCTTACTTCAGCGCCGCCTTCACGAACGGCGGGGTCACCAGCACGCCGGTGTGCAGCGCGGCGGTGTAGTACAGGGTATCGAAGGTCTTGGCGGCCGAATCGGCCTGGCGGAAGTCGAAACTGCTGTCGCCCTTGCGCGCCAGGGTCACGCTCCACCAGCCGGTGGGATAGCACGGCTGCGGGAACGGCAGGGTCTTGAACGAGCCGAAGCCGGCTTTGCCCATCTCGGTGCGCATTTCGTTGATCAGTTCCAGCTGCATCAGTGGCGACTCGGACTGCTGCACCAGGATGCCGTCGTCCTTCAGGGCCTTGAAGCAGCTCTCGTAGAACGCCTTGTTGAACAGGCCTTCACCCGGGCCGACCGGATCGGTCGAATCGACGATCACCACGTCCACACTGCCGGCCGGGCAGTTGGCCATGTAGGCCACGCCGTCGTCGAACATCAGCTCGGCGCGCGGGTCGTCGTTGGAATCGCACAGTTCCGGGAAGTGCTTGCGCGCCATCACCGTCACCTGTTCGTCGATGTCGCACTGGGTCACGCTCTCCACGCCCTTGTGCTTGAGCACTTCACGCAGGGTGCCGCAGTCGCCGCCGCCGATGATCACCACGCGCTTGGGCGCGGCGTGGGTGAACAGCACCGGGTGGCTGATCATCTCGTGGTAGAAGAAGTTGTCCTTGCTGGTCAGCATGATGGCCCCATCGATGGTCATCAGGTTGCCCCAGTCGGTGGTCTGGAAGATCTCGATCTTCTGGAACGGCGACTGCACTTCGTCCAGCTTGCCGGTGATGCGGTAGCCGATGGCCGAGCCGGTGCGCTCGAAGTGTTCGATGTACCAGTTGCTGTTGTCAGTCATGGGAAAGCATTCCTGTTCGGAGGGGATGGAGCCGGGCTGAAGGCGGGGTGCCACGCATCCGGACGGATCGGCCCGTTCAGGTTCAGACCTGCCACGGGCGCGGGCGCGCATGATAACGAACCTGTGGGCATATAGGCGTTATCATGCCCCCCCTTTTATTTGCCACAAGGCCGACTGCAATGACCGATTGGTCCCTCGACCAAGCCCGCAAGACCTACTCGATCCCGCACTGGGCGGATGGCTATTTCGACGTGGATCAGGCCGGGCACATGGTGGTGAGACCGACCGGGGCGGATGGCCCGGTGGTGTCGCTGCCCAAGGTGGTCGATGCCGCGCGCGCGGCCGGTGCCAAGCTGCCGCTGCTGGTGCGCTTCCCGGACATCCTCGGCCAGCGCTTGGGCAAGCTGCAGGCGGCGTTCGCCCAGGCCCAGCAGGATTGGGACTACCCGGGCGGCTACACCGCCGTGTACCCGATCAAGGTGAACCAGCACCGCGGCGTGGCCGGCACCCTGGCCAGCCACCACGGTGAGGGCTTCGGCCTGGAAGCGGGCAGCAAGCCGGAACTGATGGCCGTGCTGGCGCTGTCGCGCCCGGGTGGCCTGATCGTCTGCAACGGCTACAAGGACCGCGAGTACATCCGCCTGGCCCTGATCGGCCGCAAGCTGGGCCTGCAGACCTTCATCGTCATCGAGAAGCCGTCCGAGCTGAAGCTGGTGCTGGAAGAGTCCAAGGCGCTGGACGTGAAGCCGGGCCTGGGCGTGCGCATGCGCCTGGCCTCGCTGGGCGCCGGCAAGTGGCAGAACAGCGGTGGCGACAAGGCCAAGTTCGGGCTGTCGCCGCGCCAGCTGCTGGACCTGTGGAAGTCGCTGCGCGATACCGAATACGCCGACTGCCTGAGCCTGCTGCACTTCCACATGGGCTCGCAGATCTCCAACGTGCGCGACATCGCCAACGGCATGCGCGAAGCCACCCGCTACTTCGTCGAGCTGTCACAGCTGGGTGCGAAGATCACCCACGTCGACGTGGGCGGTGGCCTGGGCGTGGACTACGAAGGCACCCGTTCGCGCAGCTTCTGCTCGATCAACTACGGCCTCAATTCGTACGCCAGCAACATCGTGCAGCCGCTGGCCAACGCCTGCGAAGAACACGGCCTGACCCCGCCGCGCATCGTCACCGAGTGTGGCCGTGCGATGACCGCGCACCACGCGGTGCTGATCGCCAACGTATCTGAAGTGGAACAGGCGCAGGAAGGCCGCGTGCCGGACCAGCACGACGACGAGCCGGCCTCGATCCGCCACCTGCGCGAGATCCACGAAGAACTGGACGTGCGTCCGGCGGTGGAGCTGTTCCAGGAAGCACAGCACTTCCACGCCGAAGGCCTGTCCAGCTATGCGCTGGGCCAGATCGACCTGCCGCAGCGTGCGCGCATCGACGATCTGTTCTATGCCATCGCCCATGGCGTGCGTGCGCGCCTGAGCTACGACGAGAAGAGCCATCGCCCGGCGCTGGATGAACTGAACGAGCGCCTGGTCGACAAGTACTTCGTCAACTTCAGCGTGTTCGAATCGATTCCCGATGCGTGGGCGATCGACCAGGTGTTCCCGATCGTGCCGATCGAGCGCTTGAACGAGATGCCGGATCGCCGCGGCATCATCGCCGACATGACCTGCGATTCCGATGGCATGGTCAAGACCTACGTCGAGAACGAAAGCCTGGACAGCTCGCTGCCGCTGCACGCGATCAAGCACGGCGAGAGCTACCGCATCGGTTTCTTCATGGTCGGTGCCTACCAGGAAATCCTCGGCGACATCCACAACCTGTTCGGCGACACCGACGCGGTGGAAGTGCTGGCCGATGCCGATGGCTACGCCATCACCCAGCAGCGCCGCGGCGATACCACCGACGTGATGCTGGACTACGTGGGCTACAAGCTGGATGACCTGCGTGCGGCCTACGCCGAGCGCGTGGCATCGGCGGACCTGTCGCCGGAACGCGCGCAGGAGCTGTCCGAAGCGCTGGAAGCGGGCCTGACCGGTTACACCTACCTGTCCGATGAACCGTTGATCTGAGGGTGACGGGAACGCCGGGCATGGCCCGGCGCTACCGGTGCTGATGAGCGCCCGCGCGATCTTCCATCTGTTCCTGCATGCCGCCGTGCCAGCCCTGCTGGCATGGCTGTTCTGGCGCAAGCGCTTCGCCTCGGCGTGGCTGTTGCTGCTGCTGGGCTGGATCATCGATCTGGACCATCTGCTGGCCGATCCGATCTACGCCCCGAACCGCTGCAGCATCGGCTTCCACCCGCTGCATACCGCACCGGCGATTGCCGTGTATGCCGGGCTGTGCGTGCCGAAGAAAACGCGACTGGTGGGCATCGGTTTGATGATCCACATCGTGCTCGATGCCATCGACTGCTGGTGGATGCATCACCGTTGATGCTCCGGGTGGCGCATGATCCGGTAGCGCCGGGCCATGCCCGGCGAGCGCAGCGGCGCGTCACCCCATCGGCAACCACAACGTGGCGCGCAATCCCGGTTGTGCATTCTCCAGCGCCAGCCGTCCACCATAACTGGCGGCGATATCACCGACGATGGCCAGGCCCAGGCCGCTGCTGTTTTCGCGCTCATCCAGCCGCACGCCACGCTGGGTCACCTGCGCCAGCGCCTCGGCTGCCAGCCCCGGACCGTCGTCGCGCACATCAATGCGCAACTGTTCGTCGTCCACGCGCGCAGTGACCGTCACCTCCCGCTGTGCCCACTTGCCGGCGTTGTCGAGCAGGTTGCCAAGCATCTCTTCCAGGTCGGCGCTGGCGCCGGCGAACTGCAGGTCGTCGGCAATGCCCTCGGCCTGGAACTGCAGCGCACGGTCGCCATGCACGCGCGCCATCAACCCGCACAGCGCCTGCGCCACCGTGGCTACCGGCGTACGCTCGCGATGGTCGGCGGTCAGCCCGGCGGCAAGGTAGCGATCGACGCTGGCCTGCATGCGTGCGCCCTGTTCGCGCAGCGTCGCGCGCCACGCGCGGCCCTCGCCATCGGCTTCGGCGGCGAGCACGCTCAGCGGTGTTTTCAGCGCATGCGCCAGATCCTGTGCGCTGGTGCGGGCGCGGCCTACCATCCGTTGCTGGTGGTCGAGCAGGGTATTGAGCTCCTCGCCGAGCGGTGCGATTTCAGCGCCCAATCCGGCCGTATCGATGCGCTGTGCATCGCCGCGGCGCACGCGTTCCAGCTGCGCACCGAGACGCTGCAGGGGCCGCAGGCCGAAATGTACCTGGCTGGCCAGTACCGCCAGCCACGCCGCCACCAGCACGGCCAACGCCATTGCGCTGCGCTGGCGGAATGCGGCGACGTCCGCATCCAGTGCACTGCGGTCGGTGGCGACCACGGCGACATAGGGTTGGTTGGCGCGGGGCAGGCGCACCGGCTGCACGCGCGCGCGCAGCGATTGCTGCAGCGGGCCCGGCAGATTGCGTTCGGCCGGGCCAGTGGCGGCCACTGGCAGCGTTTCGTCCCACAACGAGCGTGACTGCAGCAGCACCTTGCCGCTGCCATCGGCGATCTGCCAGTACGCGCCGGAGAACACGCGCTGGAAGCGCGCATCGTTGGGCTCCTGGCGCAGCTGCAGCTGGCCATCGGCATCGATCTCGGCCTGCGCCAGCAGGGTCAGCATGTCCTGCTGCAGTTCGTTGTCCAAGCGGTCGCGCGCGCTGCGCTTGAACAGTTCGCCCAGCAGCGCACTGGCCAGTGCCGAGACCAGCAGCAGGCCGATGCCACCGGCCAACAGCAGCCGGCGTCGCAATGACGGCTGCCGGCTCACGGCGCGGCCAACCGCCAGCCCTGGCCGCGTACGGTCTGGATCAGGTCGGTGCCGAGCTTGCGGCGCACCCGCCCCAGCAATACGTCCAGCGCATTCGAATCCGGGTCATGACCGCCATCGAACACATGTTCGCCCAGGCGGTCGCGGCCGATCACCTGGCCGCTGTGGTGGATGAAGTAGCTCAGCAGGCGGAATTCCTGCGGGCTCAGCGCCAACGCCTGTCCCTCCAGGTCGAAGCGCCCGGCATTGACGTCCAGCTGCAGTGGACCGCACTGCAACCGTGGACTGGCATGGCCGTGGCTGCGGCGGATCAGCGCGCGCAGGCGCAGCACCAGTTCGTCGGCCTGGAAAGGTTTGGTCAGGTAGTCGTCGGCGCCGGCGTCGAAGCCGGCCAGCTTGTCATGCCAGCGCCCGCGTGCGGTCAGCACCAGCACCGGAAAGTCGCGGCCGTTGCCGCGCCAGCGTTCGATCACGCTCAGGCCGTCCAGCCCGGGCAGGCCCAGATCGACGATGGCGGCCTGCAGGTCTTCCACCTGGCCGATCTCCTCGGCCTGGCGACCATCGGCCACCACCTCGACCACGTAACCGGCCTGTTCCAGCAGCGGCTGCAGGCGCTCGGCCAATGCGGCATCGTCTTCGGCCAACAGGATGCGCATCAGTCGTCCAGCTCCGTCTTCAACAGCCTGCCGTTGCGCGCATCATAGTCCAGCTCCACCACCACGCCGTCGGCGCGCAGGATCTCCACTTCGTACACGCCATCGTCCAGTTCCACTTCCAGCAGCTGGCCGGGGTGGCGCTTGAGTGCATCGCGCACCACGCCTTCCAGCGGCACGTAGCGGCCCTGCTGCACCGCGCGGCGCGCGACCTGCTGCGCCGGGTCCTGGGCAGGGCCGGCGGCGGTCGGGGCGCTGGCCAGGGCCAGCAGCAGGGACAGGGAGGGCAGGATCGGCACGTGAGTGGCTGGGAACATGGGAACAAGTGACAGGCGCGAGTGTGCCGCGGCCGACTAACGGTTGGCTAACAGCGCCGGCTAAGCCGCTGTTAACCACGCCGTGCATCGTGGCGTTGCCGGGATGGTCCGGCACCGAACAGGAGAACCCCCATGTTGAAGTCGCTCACCCTCGCCACCGTTGTCGCCCTGGCCGTGGCCCCCGCCGTACAGGCGGCACCGCTGGGCATGGCCCAGGTCGAACAGACCCTGCGCAAGGCCGGCTACACCCAGATCCATGAGATCGAACGGGATGATGGCCTGTGGGAAGCCGATGTCAGCCGTGCCGATGGTCGCTTCAGCGAGGTGTATGTGGACCCGAAGACCGGCGAGATCTTCGACGAGCACGATGGGCGTGCGCAGCTGAGCACCGAGCAGGTGCTGGCCAAGGCGCAGTCGCAGGGCCTGCGCGAGATCCATTCGCTGGAACGCGATGGTGCGACGTGGTCGCTGGAAGCGCGCAATGCCCGCAACCAGAAGGTGGAAGTGCGCCTGAGCGGTCATGACGGCCGCATCCTGCACAGCGAGCGCGATGGCTGGCTGGATTGATGCCCGCTTGGGGACGGGGCGTGTCGCTGGTAGCGCCGGGCCATGCCCGGCGAGCGCAGCGGACGCATCAGGCCTCCGGGCATGGCCCGGCGCTACCTTCCGCTGTTACCAGTAGAGGCCGACCTTGGTCGGCCCAGGCCCGACGCGGGGGTTACCAGCCGTAAGGCGGCGGATAATCCCAATAGCCCGGGCCACCCCCGTAATACCCACCACCGCCGTACGGCCCGAAGAAGCCCGGGCCCTTGCCTTCGCTCACGTGGATGTTGACGTTGACCCCGCGGGTCTTGCCTTCATCGTTGGTGTAGTTCTTGCTGAGATTCAGCGTGGCGGCGTTGTAGTGGGTATTGCCGTAATTCTTGGCATAGCCGATGCCGGTGGTGAAGCTGCCGGAGACCTTGACCTTGTCGTCCTGCACGTCGGCGATCCTGCCGTCGCCGTGCACGCGCGGGCCGGTCTTGTCGCCGTAGAACGTGCCGGGCGGATCCTGTTGCAGCGTCGGATCGTTGAGATAGCGCATCGGCGTCTGTGGTACGGACAGGTCCAGGCCGGACGCCTGCGGCGCGGTGGCGCCGGCGGCGGACTGCGCCAACGCGGTCCCGGGCAGGGCGGCCAGGCACAGCAGCAGGGTCAGGGGGCGGATCATGACGGCACTCCAGCGCAGAGGGGCCGCGCAGCACGCGGCGGTACAGGCCGACGCTAGCAGGCGTTGCTTGAATGATGCCTGTCGGCGCCCGCTTGCGGTAGAGCCAGGCCATGCCTGGCTTCACGCTACAACCGTCCGAACCCGAACAGGTCCTGCAACGGGTGCCGGCGCCGCTCGATCCGCGCCCGCAGCAGCCCGGCGCCGATCATCGAATAGGTGATGCCGTTGCCACCGTAGGCCATGGCCAACTGTACCCGCGGTCCCCATTGCGCATGCGGCCCGAAGAACGGCAGGCCGTCAGCGGTCTCGGCAAAGGTGCCCGCCCATGAAAACGCCGGGGTCGGCTGCAGGTGCGGGAACCATTGCAGCAGCTGCTTCATCAGTTTGCGGGCCTTGCTGTCCACCCGGCCATCGCGGCGGGCGGGAATATCGATGGCATCGTCCAGCCCGCCCACCAACAGCCTGCGGTCGCCAGTGGCACGCAGGTACAGGTAGGGGCGCGCGCTCTCCCAGACCATCGTGCGCTGCAGCCAGCCCAGCTCGTCGGCGTTGATCGGGTCGGTGATGAAGGCGTAGCTGCTGCGGTTGCGGGCCACGCGCGGGTCCAGCCACTGCTGGTTGGCATAGCCCATCGCCAGCACCACCTGGCGGGCGCGGATCTGCATGCCGGATTCGGTGCGGGCGGTTACGCCGCGCGCAGTGGGAGCGAGGGCATGCAGAACGGTGCGGTCATGCACCGCCCCGCCGCGCCGCTGCAACCGCCGCAGCAGCCCGTAAGTGAAGCAGTAGGGATCGACCCGTGCGGCCTGGCGGGTCAGCAGGGCGCCTCCGGCATCGACGCTGAAACGTTCCTGCAGCGCATCCCGGTCCAGCCAGCGCGCATCCAGGCCGATGCCACGGCGCGCCTCGCCTTCGGCCATCAGCCGCGGTACGTCACGGCGGCGGCTGGCCAGGTACAGGCTGTCCATCTGCTTGAAGTCGACGTCCTTCAGGCCGCGCGCGACCTCGCCCAATGCAGGGATCGCGTCCGCACAGGCCTGGTAGGCCAGCGCCGCAGCGTCCTGGCCATACTGCGAGGCCAGCTCCAGCAGATGGGTATCGATCTCGTACTGCAGCAACGCGGTACTGGCTGCGGTGCTGCCCCAGCCGATGTCACGCTGCTCGATCAGCGCAACGGCGTGGCCATGGGCCGACAGCTCATCGGCGATCAGCGCGCCGGTGATGCCACCACCGACCACCAGCACATCGCACTGCAGATCCTGTTCCAGCGGCGGAAAGGCCTGGATCAGGCCGTTGCGCACCGCCCACCACGGGTAACCACTCTTCAGGTCCATGCGAGGTCAGGCTCAGGCGGTGGGGTGGCCGGTATGCGGGGTCTGGATCAGTTCGGACAGATCGAAGCCCTGCTGGCGTGCGCTGGCCAGATAATGTTCCTGCACGGTGGCATCGAGCCGGGGCTCACGTGCCAGCAGCCACAGGTACTTGCGATCCGGGCTGCCGACCAGGGCAACGCTGTAGTCCGGCGCCACCTGTATCACCCAGTAGTCACCCTTGGCGAAGGGCAGCCAGCGCAGGCCCTTGGGCAGGAAGCTGACTTCCAGCCGCGCGCTGTCGTTGTCGATCGCGCAGGCCTCACCGGTGGCTTCCTCGATCTCGCCGTCCATGCGGCAGCGGTTGGTGACGCCCACGTTGCCGTTGTCGAGCAGCTGGTAATGGGCCGACACGTCGGTGCAGCCCTCTGGCTCGTGGCGCATCGGCAGGCGGGCGATCTCGTACCAGGTGCCCAGGTAGCGGGGCAGCTTGAGGTCGGTGACGGTCTTCAGGGGAGGCAGGTCGGTCATTGTCAGGCGTGGCAGGAGAGGACCTCCACGATGCCGAGGACACTGCCACGGGCGGGTGAAGCCGGGGCGAGGGCCATGTCCAGAACATTCCGTCGCCCGGTCGGAGCGCGTACCGTCATCGGCGCAGCGGTATGCTTCGGCCAGCGCCGCGTTTTTCCGATCCAACCGAAGTGGAGGTGCCGATGTACCAGGTGATCCTGTTGAAGAGTGAAACCCAGTTCGCCCGCGAGCAGTGGCCGCAGGTGGACGATCTGGTGGACTACGAAGGCGTGGCCTACAGCCTGCGCGCCGGGCCGCGCCAGCCGTTGCCGACCGATCACGCCTGGCACCCGATCGCGGTGTATGCGCCGGATGAGATCACCGAGGAAGAATTCCAGGACTGGTACGCGCTGCAGCAGCCGCAGGTGGAAGAGCTGCGCCTGAAGTACTGAGCCGCAGCCAGCGGCCAGCGCCCGCGCATCCGCCGTTTACGGTACCTGCCGTATAGTCGCGCGCAGGCGTGGTGGTCCGCGCAAAACGGTATGGCTGGCTTGTCTTCCTTCTTCCGAACGATCCTGGTGCGTGGCCCCTGGTTGGCCCTGCTGTTGTGCTGCACGCTGCTGCTGGCTGTGCCGGCGCTGGCCCAGGATGACGACCCCACGCCCAAGCAGCAGCTGGCGGATATCGACAACGCGTTGAAGGCGGTGGAACGCAAGCGCAACGACGCCGAAGCCATCGAAACGCTGGGCACGCTTTCGGAAAATGCGTCACAGGCCAAGCGCGATGCCGAGGCGCTGGAAAAGACCCTGCAGCCGCAGCTGGACCAGCTCAACGAGCAGCTGACGCAGCTGGGCGAGGCGCCCAAGGACACCACTGAACCACCGGAGCTGGCGGCGCAGCGGCGCACGCTGACGCGCCAGCGCGATGCCCGGGCGGCATCGATTGCCCAGGCCAAGTCCAGTGCCGTCCGTGCGCAGCAGTTGAGCGCGGACATCGACAAGCAGCGCAACGCGCAGCGCACCGAGGAACTGGGGCGCAAGGTCGCCTCGCCACTGTCGCCAACGCTGTGGCGGCAGGTGGCCGACCAGTTGCCGAACGATATCGCCCGGGTCACCCCTTTGGCCCAGCAGGGCCGGGCCGCACTGACCACGGCCATTGCCACCCATGGCTGGGGCACGTTGCTGCTGGGGCTGGCGGCGGCACTGGTGATGATGTTCCCGTTGCGCCTGTGGCTGCGCGCGCTGGGGCGCCGGTTCGCTGCGTCCGAGCGCGCCCCCGACGGCCGCCTGCGCCGCTCCGGTCTGGCCATGTGGCTGCTGCTGGTGGGCACCCTGCTGCCCGGCTACGCCGTGGTGGTGCTGGTGGCTGCGCTGGATGCCATCGGCGCGATTCCACCGCGCCTGCAGAGCGTGGCCGAAGGCGTACAGGCGGCGACGTTTGCCGCGGCCTTCATTTCCGCGCTCAGCGCCTGTCTGCTGGTGCCCAAGCGGCCGTCGTGGCGGCTGCTGAACCTGGATGACACCGCCGCGCTGAAACTGCGCAAGTATGCCTGGGGTGCGGCGGCACTGGCCTGGCTGAGCACGGTGCTGGTGGCCATCGATCGCGCCACCCGCACCAGCGAGGTCACTACAGTGGCGCTGGACGGCGTGATCGCGCTGACCTATCTGGGCCTGATCATGGCCATGCTGGTGACCCTGGCGCGCCTGCATCGGCGCCAGACCGCCGAGGCCGAGGCGAAGCTGGAAGCGCAGGCCGACGGCCAGGGCGCGGCCGTTCCGGTGCGGCGCAGCAGCTGGCTGGTGCTGGCACGGGTGGCCGGCAACGTCGCCGTGGTGGCCGCGATCATCGCCACCCTGATGGGCTATGTGAACTTCGCCAAGTTCGTCAACCAGCAGCTGATCGGCGGCAGCATCGTGGTGCTGGCGGCGACGCTGCTGTTCAAGTTCGTCGACGATTTCTCCACCTGGCTGCTCAACGCCGACAGCAAAGTCGGCCAGACCATCCTGCTCAGCACCGGCCTGAGCGTGTCGCGGCTGGAGCAGGCCGGTGTGCTGCTGTCTGCCGTGCTGCGCACGTTCGTGGTGCTGATCGCGCTGCTGGCGCTGGCGGCGCCGTTCGGCAACATCGGCTCGGTGGTTGAGCGCGTCGCTTCGCTGGCCAACGGCATTTCCATCGGCGACATCACGCTCAAGCCTGCGCGTATCGCCATCGCGCTGCTGGTGATGCTGGTCGGGTTGGGGCTGACGCAGCTGCTGCAGCGCTGGTTGACCGACACCTACCTGCCCAAGACCGAACTGGACCTGGGCGCGCGCAATTCAATCAGCACGATCACCCGCTACGTGGGCATCATCCTGGTGGCGCTGTGGGCGCTGACCGCCATGGGCCTGAACCTGAAGAACCTGGCGTTGCTGGTCAGTGCGCTGTCGGTAGGTATCGGCTTCGGCCTGCAGGCGATCATCCAGAACTTCGTCTCCGGCCTGATCCTGCTGACCGAGCGGCCGGTGAAGATCGGTGACTGGGTGAAGCTGGGCGATCAGGAAGGCGACATCCGCCGCATCAACGTGCGTTCCACCGAGATCCAGGTGAGCGACAAGTCCACCTTGATCGTGCCCAATTCCGAGTTGATCACCAAGACCATCCGCAACATGACGATGGGCAACAACCAGGGGCGCATCCAGATCCAGTTCGCGGTGCCGGCCAGCACCGATGTCGCGGGCCTGCGGCAGGCGCTGCTGGATGCCTACGGTGCCCACAACACAGTGCTGCAGCAGCCGGCGCCGTCGGTGTACATCGACAGCATCGCTGGCGGCCAGATCACCATCAACAGCTTCGCCTACGTGGCCAGCCCGCGGCAGGTGTATGGCACGCGCAGCGATCTGTATTTCAGCCTGCTGCAGATCCTGGCCGAGCGGAACATCCCGCTGTCCACGCCGACCGACATCCACATCACCCGCGATCCGCCGCAGTAAGAGGGTGGGTCGGCAGGGCTGCGCCCTGCACCCGCCGAAGCGGTAGTGCCGGCCGCTGGCCGGCAACCTCAGGAGCAACAGCAACAGCAAAAGCAAAAGCAAAAGCGGGTTTCCTGAGGGATGGCGGGGTGGGTCCGGTTGCGGGGGACGCCGTAAACCCGTCCTTGGGGGCTTGGCCGCGGCATCCATGCCGCGGACACCCCCGCAACCGGACCCACCCCGCCTTCGACAGATTTTCGCGATCTGTCGGAATGGCGTCTGTGTTGCTGTTGGTGGGTGTCGACCTTGGTCGACACGGATCTGACCCCACGATTGATTCGATATCTGACAGAGATTCATCCACGCATGGCGTGGATCTACTGAAGATCGCGGAAATCCGTCGGAGGTGGGGCGGTGTCGGATTGCGGGGTGTCAGCCGCATGGATGCGGCTGCCAAGCCTACAAGGACGTACTTGCGGCGTCCCCGCAATCCGACACCGCCCCGCCATCCCACGGAACACCAGCTGTTGCTGTCGCTGTCGCTTCGGCTCGTAGCAGGTGCAGGGCGCAGCCCTGCCGAACCCCTTTACCCCCGCGGCCGGCCGCGCGAGGGCACCAGTGCGAAGGTATCCACCGCCAGCTTCTCGGCATGGTTCAACCACGCGCGGATTTCCAGATCATCCACTTCGTGGTCGAGCCCGAATGACACGTTGATCTTGCCATCGGCATCAGGCTGCACCCACTGCTGGGCCAGCACCACCTTGCGCTGCGAGGACACCGCTTCGATCCAGAAACCGCGATCCGGGCGCGTGCTCGCCACCAGCTGCAGCATGTACTGGCCGGCGCGGGTACGGCGGCCCTTCTGCGTGATCATGTGTGCCTGGCGCACGCTGGGGCGGGGGCCCTGGAAGGCATCCAGTGGTGCATCCACGTCGATGCCGTTGCGCAGCTGGCCATCGCGGTACAGCTTGATGCCGTTGTCGCGGTTCACCAGCAGCGCGCACCAGTCGCCGTCGGCCGAGCCATCCTCGAACGCGGTGCAGCGATCAACGTAGGCGAGCGTGTTGTCCGGGTCGGCATCGTCGAACTGGCGCGAGGTGTTTTCCAGGTACACCGATTTCAGGTCCCAGTCCTTGTCGTATTCCAGCAGCACCGGCGGCTGCACGTGCTGCAGGCCCACCACCACCTGGTCGTCGCCGTCGATCTTCAGCTGCCGCGTCGGCTCACCCAGCCACAGCGAGCGGGCGAAGGCCAGGTACTGAGGATAGTCGCGGCCCCCATCGCGGCGTGCCGCGGCGCTGGCACTTGGCGCGCGCTTGTCGTCCAGCAGCGAACGGCCAAAGCCCATCGTCTGCAGGTTCGGATCGAGCAGGCTGAGCAGGGTGGCTCCGGAATCCAGGGTCGAGCCGTCTTCGGCGGCCAGCTGGCGCGGGGCCACGCCATCACCGAGGAACAACAGCAGGTTCTCGCGCTTCTGCTTGGTCAGGATATGGCTGAGGTCATTGGGCATGGCCAGGTGATCGGAGGCGATCACGATCAACGTGTCCTTGCCGTAGGGGCTGGCCTGGATGCGTTCGACCAGCTGCGAGATCAGGCGGTCGGTGCACTTGAGCGCATTGAGCATGCCGATGTTGCCGTACTGGCTCTGGTAGTGCTCGCCCTTGCACGCCACCGGCAGGTGCCCGGCGGGGTGGTGCGTGTCCATGGTCAGCGTGGTCAGCATGAACGGCGCATCCTGCCGCGACAGCTGCTCGAAGCGCTGGTAGGCGGTGTCCAGCAGCACGTCGTCATGCACGCCCCACGCCGAGTAGTGGATGCGGCCGATCTTCTTCTGCTGCTTGAACCACGCCAGGTCATGCACTTCATCGAAGCCGTGGCTGGCCAGGAACTGGCCCTTGCCAGCGAACTGGCCGTTGGCACCACCCAGGTAATGGTTGGTGTAGCCCTGCTGCTTGAGGTAATCGCCCAGGCACACGGCCTTGGGCAGGAAGCTGCCCATGCGGTCCATGCTGTTCTCATCACCCTGCGAGGTGGTCAGCGGCACGCCGCACATCGACGACACCAGGCCGGCGATGGTCCAGCCACCGCCTTCGGCCGAGGCCAGGCCGCGTACATCCAGCGACCTGGCCGCCAAGCGGTTGAGATTGGGCATCAGGCCGGGAAACACGGCCTCATCCAGATAGGTGCGCTCCAGGCTCTCGCCGTAGATCCAGACGATGTTGCGTGGGCGCTGCAGGGCCTGCGTGGGCACCTGGTATTCGGGGGCGATACGGGCGAAATCCACCGGGCGCAGCTGCTGATAGAGGCGCTGCCCGTCACGTGCCAATGGACTGATCATGATCGTGGCCACCCACAGCACGGCGAAACCGGCAAACCACGCACCACCGGCCGTGGGGTGGCGCCAACGCTTCACCCGCGTAGCGAACAGCGGCAGCAGCGACACGGCGGCCAGCACGATGAAGCCGGCGATATAGCCCTTGAAGTCGGCGACACCGGCGCCTTCCATGTCCGCACCCAGGTGGTACAGGGTGGCGGCGTTGAGGCCGTCACCGGACAGCTTGTCGATCAGCCACCAGGCACTGAGCGCCAGCAGCAACAGCGAGAACAAGCCTGCTTTCCACCACACCCATTTTGCGGACGCGAGGAACAACCAGGACAGCAGCAACAGCGACAGCAGCAGAATCCAGAGCATAGGCAGCTTCGGCAGTGACGGGGTGGCGATGGACGTCGTACCGACGCGTGTCCATCCGACCGGCGCTGCTGCAAGCACATCTGCATGACAGGCCGATGACCCGATAGTGCATGCACGAACCTGACTGAAATGTTTGTTGAAATCGTGCGCGCGATATCACGCCGCGAACGTAAATCGAGCGTGAAAACTCAAGCTCGATTGCATTAAAAAACCTGCATGAATGCACTGTTTTCGCTGATCCACGTCGAGCGTGGATGCGACACTATCGATGCCCGCGTTCCTCGCGCGAACGCGCACGGCGATCGAACAACAATGCGCTGGTCACGATGCCCAGCCCAAGCACCACGCCGATCAACAGCAGCACCAGTGCGATGGCGGGATAGCCCAGCACATGCCAGCCGGTGTCGATCTTCATCATCATCGCCGCCGCCATGATCAACGCGGCGCTGATGATGCCGGCGGCCACGCGGTTGGCGATCTTCTGCAGGTTCTCCATCAGCCGCGATTCTTCCAGCCCGGTCACCTTCATCTGCAGGCGGTTCTCGGCCAGCAGCGCCATGATGTCCGACAGCTTGCGCGGTCCGTCGCGCAACAGCTGCTGCATTTCCATTGCTTCGCTGGCGAGGTTGGCGGCCGACAGGGACTTCTTCAGGCGCGCGCGCATCACGTGCTGCAGCTGGCGTTCGACGATGCGGCGCGTGTCCAGATCCGGTGCCAGCAGGCGGCATACGGTTTCAAGGTTGAGCAGCGCCTTGCCCAGCAGGCTCAGCTCCGGCGGCGTGCGCAATCCGGACGAGGTGGCAATGCGCACCATGTCCAGCACCACGCGCCCTTCGGAGAAATTAGCGCTGGCGGCATAGCGTGCGATCAGCTGGCCGGTCTCGCGCAGGTAGCGCTCCTCATCGAATGCCTCCAGCCGCGTGCTGATGCTGATCAGGTCGTCGGCCACTTCCTCGCCGCGGCCATCGACGGCGGCAAACAGGATCTTCAGCAGGCGCTCGCGCAGCCGCGGCGGCATGTGCGCGACCATGCCCAGGTCGAAGATGGCCAAGCGCCCATCAGGCATCACCCGCAGGTTGCCGGGGTGCGGGTCGGCGTGGATTTCGCCGTGCACGAAGATCTGGTCCAGGTAACCGCGGATCAGCGCCGCCGCCAGCGGGTCCATCGCCTGTTCGGTGCGGCGCACATCGGGAATGGCATCCACGCGCACGCCGGTGGCCAGTTCCATGGTCAGCACGCGATGGCTGCTGTAGTCCCACAGCGGCTGCGGAATCCACAGGCGGCGGAACGGCTTCAGGTGCCGGCCGAAGCGCGACAGGTTCTCGGCCTCGGCGTGGTAGTCCAGCTCCTGCATCAGCGTCTTGGCGAATTCGTTGAGCCAGTCGCGCAGGCGCACGCGGCGACCGATCTGGGTCAGATGGTCGGCGGCCAGGGCGAAGCTGCGCAGCACTTCCAGATCCGAGCGCAGCTGCGCGGCTACCTCGGGTTTCTGCACTTTCACCGCCACCTCGCGGCCGTCGTGCAGCACCGCGCGGTGCACCTGGGCGATCGACGCGCAGCCCAGCGGTTGTGGGTCAAATGCAGCGAACAGCTTGTTCACCGGTGCACCCAGTTCCTGCTCGACGATGGCGTGGATGCGTTCGACCGGAATCGGCGCCACCTTCTCCTGCATGCGCTCCAGCGCGGTGGCGAACTCCACCGGCACCATGTCCGGGCGGGTCGACAGCATCTGCCCGAGCTTGACGAAGGTGGGCCCCAGCGCTTCCAGGTCACTGACGAACTGCTCCGGATTGCCGTCCGGGGGCACGTCGGTGTGGCTGCCGGCAGCGTCCAGGTTCATGCCGGAGAACACGCCGGAATGGCGGTAGCGCATCAGCAGGCGCAGGATCTGGCTGCGCCGGTTCATGCCCCTGATCAGCGGCGGATTGCCAGTGGCGGTGGACGGATTGCTCAAACGACACTCCTCGAAGACGACGACCCGATGTCCGTGATCCCGCCGCCGGCGGGATCGGATTACGCTTCCAGTGTCCCTGCCGCCCGGTGGGCGCGCGGTGAACCCGCTACCGCAGGTGGCGCCGGATCGGTCAGAATCCGCTCATTCCCTTTACTGGATCCCCCATGGCCGGTGCCAGCCTGTTTGCCCTGCTTGACGATATCGCCTCCCTGCTCGACGACGTCTCGGTGCTGACCAAGGTCGCCGCCAAGAAGACCGCCGGCGTGCTGGGCGACGACCTGGCGCTGAACGCGCAGCAGGTAACCGGCGTCAACGCCAACCGTGAACTGCCGGTGGTGTGGGCGGTGGCCAAGGGCTCGCTGGTGAACAAGGTGATCCTGGTGCCGGCGGCGCTGGCGATCAGCGCGCTGGAAGCCTGGTTGCACAGCCGCGGCTGGAACGTGCCGCTGATCGTGCCGCTGATGATGATCGGCGGCGCCTTCCTGTGCTTCGAGGGCGTGGAGAAGCTGGCGCACCGGTTCCTGCATTCCGCCGATGAGGACGCCGAGCACCAGGCCGAGCGGCGCAAGGCGCTGGCCGATGCGCAGGTGGACATGGTCGCGTGGGAAAAGGACAAGGTGAAGGGCGCGATCCGCACCGACTTCATCCTCTCGGCCGAAATCATCGTGCTGTCGCTGGGCGTGGTTGCCACGGCGTCGTTCATCAACCAGGTCAGCACCCTGGTGGTGATCGCGCTGGCGATGACCGTGTTCGTCTACGGGCTGGTCGCCGGTATCGTCAAGCTGGACGACCTGGGCCTGTACCTGTCGCGCAAGGGCGCGGCGCTGGCGGCAGTCGGCCGTGGCCTGCTGGTGTCGGCACCGTGGCTGATGAAGTTCCTGTCGGTGGCCGGTACCGCGGCGATGTTCCTGGTTGGTGGCGGCATCCTGGTGCACAACGTGCCGGCGCTGCACCACGCGGTGCAGGCGCTGGGCGGCGAAGGCCAGTGGGGCTGGCTGGTCAACGCGCTGGGGAACATGGTGGTCGGCATCATCGCCGGTGCCATCGTGCTGGCGGCGGTGACCGGGTTCCAGAAGCTGCGCGGCAAGTAAGCGCCGGCCCGCTGCCCGGTGGAGGCCGACCTTGGGCGGCGGTTTTATTCCCGCAAGCACCAACCAAGGTTGGCACCCACCGGCGAGCTAGCCCGCGTGTACCCGGTTCTTGCCTTGGCGCTTGGCCGCGTACAGCGCGTCATCGGCGCGCCGCAGCAGCGTATCGGCATCGTCTCCTGGCTGCCATTGCGCCAGCCCCGCGCTGAAATGCACGGGGATGCGTCGCTCCTGCAGGGTCAGCACGCGATGGGCCAGTGAGCGCTGCAGCCGCTGCACCGTGGCCATGCTGTCCGCGCCGGGGGTTTCGGGAAGCACCAGCACGAACTCGTCGCCGCCCAGCCGGGCGATGCCATCGGTGGCACGCAGCAGCAGGCGGCACACCGCCACCAGGTGCTGCAGCAGCGCGTCGCCGCCGGCATGGCCGTGTTCGTCGTTGGTCCGGTGGAAATCATCCAGGTCGATCACCGCCAATCCGAGCGGCGAGTGGTTACGTGCGGCGCGCGCCAGCTCGCGCTGCAGCAGTTCATCCAGGCCACGCCGGTTCAGGGCCTGGGTCAACGGGTCGATACGAGCCAGATCGCCGGCCGCGCGCAGATCCTGTTCCAGCTGGTTGATGCGCTGTTCGGCGCGTTCCACTTCCTGCCGCGCGCTGGCCAGGTGATCGCGCGCCTGCGCCGCCTGCTGCTGCACTTTTCCGGTGTCCTGCATCACTTCCTGCAGCAGGTGGTTGAGGTCGGCGATGCTGCGCGCCTCGCGCAACTGCAGCGCGTAGCTGCCGATGCGGTCGTGGTACTCGCCGGTGCTGGCAGCCATCCCATCCATGCGCTCGATGAACTCGCCCATCAAGCTGCGCATGGCCGCTTTCGAATCGTCGATTCCCTGCCGCAGCAGGCCCTGCTTGTAGATCACCTCGCGCAGCTCGGCGCGGGTGCGCTCGACCGATTCGGCTTCCAGCGGCCCGGCCAGCAACTGGCGCACGGCTGCGATCTGGCCCTGCAGCCAGCTGCGGTCATCCAGCAGCTCGCTGACGTTCTCCAGCAGCAGGGCGAACAACTCAAGCAATAACGCCTGCTGTTCCTGCCAGCTTTCGGCGCGCACGCCGATCTGGTGGCCCAGCTCGCGCGCACCTTGTTCGATCGGTTCCAGTGCCGCGCCCGGTTGCCATTGGCGCAGGCGTACGGCCAGGGCCTGCGCCTGCTCGCGCAGGTCGGGATCGTGCTGCAGCAGCGCGACCACCGCGCCGCCCAGCAGCAACCGCAGCTGCTCGGACAGGCGCAGGCTGTCGGGCTGCCCATCGGGAGAGTGCTGGTCGATGGTGCGGATGTACTTATCGATCAGCTGCCGCATCGCCCGGCCATAGCGCGGCCAGTCGGCACTGGCCTGCGCCGATTGCAGGCGATCACCCATGTCGCCCAGCTCACCCGGCAGAGTGGCCATGCCATTGGCGAAGGCGGCCAGCAGCGGCTCGGGGGCATCGGCCCCGGCAAACAACTGCTGCAACGCCACGCTGCCACCACCCTGCAGCACCACCCGATCGCCGCGCCCGTCATCGACCACCGCGCGCACGCGCGCAGGCGGCCCGATGGCGGTACCGGGGGCAGGGCGGGGGTCGGGCTGGTCCGTCATGGAACGCATCCTGGGATGGCAGGGGGGCTGGTCACAGCATATCGGCGCAACCGGCGGTGGCTTGAACCGATAGGATGGGCGACAGGATGCCGCAGTGGAGGTGGGTATGCGTGTGATGTTGCTGGGGGCGACGGGACTGGTCGGAGGCCACGCCCTGTCGCAGCTGCTGGCCGACCCCCGCTGCAGCACCGTGGTCGCGCCCAGCCGTCGCCCGCTGGCTGCGCCGCACGGGAAACTGCACAACCCGGTGCTCGACTTTGCACGGCTGCCCGATGCGCCGGACTGGGCCCGGGTGGACGCGGTGATCTGCGCCCTGGGCAGCACCATCGCCCAGGCCGGCAGCCGCGAGGCGTTCCATCGCATCGACCACGATTACCCGCTGGCCTTCGCCCGCCTGGCCCTTGCGCAGGGTGCCCAAGCCTTCGCGCTGAACTCGGCCGCAGGCGCCAACCCGCGTTCGTCAATCTTCTACAGCCGAGTCAAGGGCGAGCTGGAGCGCGACCTGCGCGCGTTGGGTTTCCCGTCGCTGACGCTGGTGCGGCCGGGGCTGATCGGCGGTGAGCGGCAGGAGGTCCGCCGTGGCGAACACTTCGCGCTGCAGGTGCTGGGTGTGCTGGGGCCGGTGTTGCCACGTGCTTGGCGGATCAATCCGGCACCGGTGATTGCCCACGCGCTGGTGGATGCGGCGCTGGCGGCAAAGCCGGGCGAGCACGTGGTGCCGTCGCGCGATCTGGTCGGCTGATGTCGCGCGCGCTGCGCCTGAACCAGCTGCTGCAGGTGCTGCGCCGCCATCGCCGGCCGGTGGCCGGGCAGGCGCTGGCCGAGGAACTGGGCATCAGCCTGCGTACGCTGTACCGCGATATTGAAACGCTGCGCGAGCAGGGCGCCGACCTGCGCGGGGAAGCCGGTGTCGGCTACCAGCTGGAACCGGGCGATGTGCTGCCGCCGCTGACCTTGCCACCGGCCGAGATCGACGCGCTGGTGCTGGGCCTGCGCTGGGTGGCGGCACGCACCGAGCCGGCCCTGGCCGAGGCCGCGCGTGATGCCCTGGCGCGGATCGCGCACGTGCTGCCGGCGGCGCGACGCGATGCGCTGCGTGACAGCGGCCTGCGGGTGGGGCCATCGCGTACGACGGCCAAGGTACCCCCGGCGCGGCTGCAGGTCGTACGCGAAGCGGTGGGCACGCAGCAGCGGCTGCAGTTTGCCTATGAAGATGCGCAGGGCCGGCGTACCGAGCGCGTGGTCTGGCCGTTCGCACTGGGGTACTTCGATGAAGTGCCGATGCTGGCGGCGTGGTGCGAGGGCCGCGAGGACTTCCGTCATTTCCGCCTGGATCGCATTCGCCATGCGCGTGCGTTGGAAGAGCACTACCTGGTGCCACGCGCGACCTTGTTGCGGCGCTGGCAGAAGGCGCAGGGCATCGCCCCGGATTGGCTGGACCGTTCGTGACGAGGTCGAGCTTGCTCGACCGCTTCCGGTCGTTGCTCTGGCTTTGGTAGATGTCGAGCTTGCTCGACGCTGCTGACAGGATCTGTCAGCAGGGCAGGGCCACCATGACCGCTCCCAACCACGGAGCTTTCCCATGTTCAAGCCAAGCACCCTGCTGCAGTACGTGCGCGACGTTGCCACCAGTGCCACCTTCTACAGCGGCATCCTCGGCACGGCACCGGTCGAACAGTCGCCCGGCTTTGCCCTGTTCCTGCTCGGCGATGGCGCCGCGCTCGGCCTGTGGCAGCGCGATGACGTGCAGCCGCCGGTGGATGCGCAGGCCGGTGCCGCTGAACTGGCGATGGTGGTGGCCAATCCTGATGAAGTGCGGCAGTTGCACGATGCCTGGCGCGCACTCGGTGTGCAGATCGCCCAGGCGCCGGTGACCCTTGAATTCGGTCACACCTTCGTCGGCATCGATCCTGATGGCCACCGGCTGCGTGTCTACAGCCGCGCCGAGGGTATGGTCGCGCGCGATTGATCCTCCCCTGACGCAGAACAACGGCGAGCCCACGCAGCGACAGGTCGTTCAGTAGATCCACGCCGTGCGTGGATGGCGCGCGATCCAGCAGCCACAAAAAAACGCCGGGCAATGCCCGGCGCTTTTTCAACTCATGTACCAACCAAGGTTGGCACCCACCAATCAGCTGGCCAGCGCCAGGTCGTCCATCATCGCGCGCAGGAAGCGGGCCGCTTCACCGCCGGTGGCGGCGCGGTGGTCGAAGGTCACCGACAGGGGAATGACCTTGTGCGCTTCCACGCCGCCCATCACCGGGGTCATCTGGTGGCGGGCACGGCCGGCACCGACGATGGCCACGCACGGCGGCACCACGACCGGGGTCGCGTAGCGGCCGGCGAACATGCCGAAGTTGGACAGCGAGATGGTGTAGCCGCTCAGTTCCGAGGCCGCGATCGAACGCGCTTCCACCTGCTCGCGCAGGCGGTTCACGCCTTCACGGATGCCACGCGCGTCGAGCATGTCGGCGTTGCGCAGGGCCGGCACGAACAGTCCGTCGTCGGTATCCACGGCGATGCCGATGTCCACCTGCGCGTGCAGGGTGCGGGTCAGCGCTTCACCGTCGAACCAGGCGTTCATCGCCGGCACCTTCTGCGCGGCGACCACGATCGAGCGCACCAGGCGCGCGGTGACGTCGTTGCCCGGCAGCCAGGCGTGGATGTCGGCGTCGTCGTTCAGCGTGGTCGGCACGACCTTGCTGTGCGCATCGGCCATGACGCGGGCCATGTTGCGGCGCACGCCCTTCAGCGGTTCCGGCTGGCCCTTGGCGACCACGCCCGGCGGCTGGGTGCGCATCGGCTTGCCGGCAGCAGACAGCGGGGTGCGTGCGTCGGACTGTATCGGTGCGGCCACCTGGGCCGGCGCCGGTGCGGCGGCAGCCGGTGCAGCAACCGCCGCCGGAGCCGCGCCGATCTTCGCGCTGCCGTCGGCGGCGGCCTGTTTGACGTCGGCCATGGTCACCGCGCCATCGGCGCCGGTGGCACGTACGCGGCTCAGGTCCACGCCCAGCTTGCGCGCGGTGGCACGCACCGCCGGCACGGCCTTGACGCCGCCCACGGCCAGCGCCTGTTCGGCATGCACCGCGTTGGAGCTCTGCATCGCGCCGACCACGGTGCCGGCGTCATCACGCTCGGCGGCGGCCGGCTTGGCTTCTTCTGCAGCTACCGGGGCGGCTGCGGTGGGCAGCGGCGGCGGCGTCGGAGCTGCCGCGGCCGCCGGAGCGGCATGGCCGTGGCTGTGGCCGGTGTCCTGGCCGTCAGCACGCTGCGGCAGGTTCGGGTCCAGCGCGAAGCTGGCCAGCACCGCGCCGGTCGGGATGATGTCGCCGGCAGCGCCGGACAGCTTCAGCACCGTGCCGGAGAACGGCGAGGGCACTTCGACGACGGCCTTGGCGGTCTCCATCGAGACCAGCGGCTCGTCCAGCTTGATCACATCGCCTTCCTTGACGAACCACTCGACGATGGTCGCGTCCGGCAGGCCTTCGCCCAGGTCGGGCAGGTTGAAGTTCTTGGTCTGGCTCATTTGCAGTTCTCTTCCAGCAGTTCCAGTTCGCGGGCAGGCAACCAGCCCGTCGCGCCATTGGCGCGCTCGGACCACCACCACCCGCCGTGTTCGTGATGAAGCTTGACCATCTCGCCGTTCTCCACATCCAGCTCGCGGGCGTCGTAGTCGCGCAGGGCTTCGGCGCGACCATCGTCCAACAGCTGCAACCACGCTACCGGTGCCCATCCGGCGCGCCCATCGCTGGTGCGCACCCAGGCAAACGCCGGCCATTCCTCGTCACGTACACCTACTTCGACGATCTGGCCGGTGCGGAACCGGAGCGGGTTGGGATACTGGCTGCGGTAAGCCCCGAGAAGGCGGGCCCGCATGTCAGCCTGCCGCCACCGCGCGCTTGGCCGCCGCCACGATCCGCTCCACGCTCGGCAGATACTTCATCTCCAGGCGGAACAGCGGAATGTGGGTGTCGTAACCGGTGACGCGCTCGACCGGAGCCAGCAGGTCGTAGATCGATTCCTCGGCCAGGCGTGCGGCGATTTCCGCGCCGAAGCCCGCAGTCTTCGGGGCCTCCTGCACGATCACGCAGCGGCCGGTCTTGGCCACCGACTCGGCGATGGTGGCAAAGTCCAGCGGACGCAGCGTGGCTACGTCGATGACTTCGGCACTGATGCCTTCGCCGGCCAGCTTGTCGGCCGCTTCAAGCGCTTCCTTCACCTGCGCACCCCAGGTCACCAGGGTCACGTCGGTGCCATCGCGCAGAACGAAGCACACGTCCAGCGGCAGGGCTTCGCCGTCGTTGACGACCACTTCCTTGTACTGGCGGTAGATGCGCTTGGGCTCCATGTAGATCACCGGATCCGGCTCGCGGATCGCGGCCAGCAGCAGGCCATAGGCGCGCTGCGGCGAGGACGGCAGCACCACGCGCAGGCCCGGCACGTTGGTGAAGATCGCTTCGTTGGCCTCGCTGTGGTGCTCCGGCGCACGGATGCCGCCACCCCACGGCACGCGCAGCACCATCGGGCAGTGCAGGCGGCCACGGGTTCGGTAACGCAGGCGCGCGGCGTGGCAGATGATGTGGTCGACCATCGGGTACATGAAGCCATCGAACTGCGCTTCGGCCACCGGCTTCATGCCCTGTGCGGCCAGGCCGATGGTGAGGCCGGCGATGGTGGTTTCATCCAGCGGGGTGTCGAGGATGCGGTCGGCGCCGAAGCGCTGCTGCAGGCCGGCGGTGGCGCGGAACACGCCGCCGTTGACGCCCACGTCTTCGCCCAGCACCAGCACCGACTTGTCGTGCTCCAGCTCCCAGGCCAGCGCCTGGGTGATGGCTTCGATGAGGGTGATCGGGGTGTCGGTCATGTTCTGTTCTCCGCGCGCGACGGCAGCGCTGTCGGCGGCGTTGGTGTGCGCGCTGGACGCGCCGTTCTTGATCTCATCCATGGCGCTGCTCCAGGGCGATGGCCTGGGCACGCTGGGCCAGCAGGTCCTGCGGCGGGTCGGCATAGAGGAAATCGAACATCGCCTCGACCGGCTGCACCGGCGTGTTGAGGTACAGGTTCACTTCCTCGTCCACGCGCTTGCCGCACTCGGCGGTCCAGGCAGCTTCTTCTTCCTCGCTCCAGACACCGGCGTTGGTCAGGTACTTGCGCAGGCGCAGCATCGGCTCGCGCTGCCAGGCATCCTTCACTTCGGCGTCGTCGCGGTAGCGACGCGCGTCATCGGCGGTGGTGTGGTCGGACAGGCGGTAGGTCATCAGCTCCAGCACGGTGCCGCCGTCGCCGGCCAGCGCACGCTCGCGCGCCTGCAGCATGGCCGCCATCACCGCGATCAGGTCGTTGCCGTCCACCTGCAGGCAGTGCAGGCCGCCGGCCAGGCCCTTCTGTGCCAGCGTCTCGGCACCGGTCTGGGCCGAGCGCGGGACCGAGATGGCCCAGCCGTTGTTGACGATGCACAGGATCAGCGGCAGCTTGTAGGCACCGGCCGAATTCAGTGCCGCGTAGAAGTCGGTCTTGGAACTGCCGCCGTCGCCGCATACGGCCACTGCGATCTGCGGTTCCTTGTTGAGCTTGAACTTCAGCGCAGCGCCGGCGGCGTGCAGGCACTGGGTGGAAATCGGCACGCAGAACGGGAAGTCCTTGGCGGCGTTGCCGCCGTAGTCGTTGCCGCGCTCGTCGCCGCCCCAGTACATCAGCACGTCGTGCGGGCGCACGCCACGCATGAACATCGCGCCGTACTCGCGGTAGGACGGTGCGAACACGTCGTCCTTCTGCATCGAGGCGCCGATGCCCACATGTGCGGCTTCGTGGCCGAGGCAGGCCGCGTAGGTGCCCAGCTTGCCGGTGCGCTGCAGCGCGATCGACTTGCCGTCGAACACGCGCACGAACAGCATCTGCTTGAACATCGGCAGCAACGCGCGTGGGTCGCGCAGGGCTTCGGGCAGGTCATCGCGGACGAGCGTGCCGTCCGTGTCCAGATACTGCAGGTATTCGATCTTGAACTCAGCGGCAACCGTCATTGCGTACTGCACCTTCGACAGAGAAGTTACAAATGATATGAATCGCCATGTTAAGGAATGCGTACGAAAAAGCCGTCCTGCGGCGCAGCACGGCCCACCGGCCTTTGTACCCCCTCCCGGGTGCATGATGCCAATAACTTCAACGTATTCAGCCATTGCTGCAAAGCATCACAAACGACGCTGGGCTGAGCGCCAGTAGAACGGCGCAAACGGTTCCACGCGCAACCACCGTTCCACAGCCCCACCGCACGCACCGGTACGGTCATCGCGGCTGCCAGCGCGGCGGCAACGCGCTACCCTTGCCGCCCCCGATCTGGTCCCGCCCATGTCCGTCGACAACAACCAACGCGATCTCGAAGCCGGTATCCACACCGATCTGCAGGGGCGGCTGACCTACGGCGGCTACCTGCGGCTGGACCAGCTGCTCAGCGCGCAGCAGCCGCTGTCCAACCCGCCGCATCACGACGAGATGCTCTTCATCATCCAGCACCAGACCTCCGAGCTGTGGTTGAAGCTGCTGGGCCACGAGCTGGGTGCGGCGATCGGCTTCCTGCAGCGCGATGAGGTCTGGCAGTGCCGCAAGGTGCTGGCGCGCAGCAAGCAGGTGCTGCGCCAGCTGACCGAGCAGTGGTCGGTGCTGGAAACGCTCACCCCGTCCGAGTACATGGGCTTCCGCGACGTGCTGGGTCCGTCCTCGGGCTTCCAGTCGCTGCAGTACCGCTACATCGAGTTCCTGCTGGGCAACAAGAACGCGCAGATGCTGCAGGTGTTCGAGCACGACACGGCCGGGCAGGCGCAGCTGCGCACCGTGCTGGAGGCGCCGAGCCTGTATGAGGAATTCCTGAAGTACCTGGCCCGCTTCGGGCATGCCGTGCCGGCGGTGTACGAGGCGCACGACTGGACCCAGCCACACGTGGCCGACGACAGCCTGCAGCCGGTCTTCGAACGCATCTACCAGGACACCGACCGCTACTGGCGCGAGTACGCGCTGTGCGAGGACCTGGTGGACTTGGAAACGGCTTTCCAGCTGTGGCGGTTCCGCCACATGCGCACGGTGATGCGGGTGATCGGCTTCAAGCGCGGCACCGGCGGCTCGTCCGGCGTGGGCTTCCTGGCCAAGGCGCTGGAACTGACCTTCTTCCCTGAACTGTTCCAGGTACGCACCACCCTGCAGGCCGCGCCCCCGCCGGATCTGGCCTGATCCCCATTCAGCTTGGCCGCCCGCGGCTGGCTGGATCGTTTCAGATGCAAGTTCAGCGAGCAGGCTGCGACCTGCCTCAAACGGCGTGTATTTGACGTGAACGCCAGAAGTCGGTGATCCTCGCGCGTTGCTTCACCGCACATCGGACGTGCCTCCATCCACCGAACCAGGAATTCCGCATGAGCGTAAACGCCACTGCGAACACCCCAGAGCCGGCGCTGCCGGACTTCAACACCACGATGGGCCACCCGCGCCCGTTGTGGATGCTGTTCATGACCGAGTTCTGGGAGCGCTTTGCGTTCTACGGCATCCGCTGGGCGTTGGTGCTGTACATCGTTGCCCAGTTCTACAACGGCAACGCCGCCGGTGAAGGCGACGCCAGCCGCATCTACGGCGCCTACCTGGCGCTGGTGTATGCCGCGGCGATCTTCGGCGGTTACGTCGCCGACCGGGTACTGGGGTACCAGCGCTCGATCCTGACCGGCGCGATCATCATGGCCGTCGGCCTGTTCATGATCTCGCTGCCGCAGGAGCACATCTTCAAGCTCGGCCTGGCCACGATCATCGTCGGCAACGGTCTGTTCAAGCCCAACATCTCGACCATGGTCGGCAAGCTGTATGGCCTGAAGGACGAACGCCGCGACTCGGGCTTCACCATCTTCTACATGGGCATCAACATCGGCGCGATGATCGCTCCGGTGCTGACCGAGTACCTGGCCCGCAAGGTCTTCGGCACCTCGGAAATGCCGTCCTACAAGGTCGTGTTCATCGCTTCCGGCGTGGGCATGCTGATCTCGCTGGTGTGGTTCTACATCGGTCGTGCCGGCCTGAAGGGCATCGGCGCACCGCCGGCCGGTGCCGAAGGCTTCGGCCGCATCGTCATGGTGCTGGTCGGTTCGCTGCTGGCCATTCCGGTGGCCTACTTCCTGCTCGCCACCGGCGCCACCGCGCTGGCCTGGATCCTCGGCGTGATGTTTGCCGCCCTGGCCGTGCTGCTGCTGGTGGAAGGCATCCGCGAGGGCAAGGTGCAGCGCGACCGCGTGATCGCCATGCTGATCATCTTCGCCTTCAACGTCATGTTCTGGATGTTCTTCGAACAGGCCGGCAGCTCCTTCACCTTCCTGGCCGAGAACATCGTCAACCGCCAGTTGGGTGATTGGACCTTCCCGACCGCGTGGTTCCAGTCGGTCAACTCGGTGGCGATCATCACCCTGGCGCCGATCATCGCCTGGATCTGGGTGGCCCTGGGCCGCGCCAATCCGTCCATTCCGCGCAAGTTCGGCCTCGGCCTGCTGTTCAACGGCGCGGCCTTCGCCCTGCTGATGTTCGCCCTGTCGACCATGGTCGTGGACGGCAAGATCCCGTTCTGGACCCTGTTCATGGTCTACGTCATCCAGTCGGTCGGTGAGCTGTGCCTGTCGCCGATCGGCCTGTCGATGGTGACCAAGCTGGCTCCGGTGCGCCTGGTCGGCTTCGGCATGGGTGGCTGGTTCCTGTCCACCGGCATCGGCAACAACCTGTCGGGCATCTTCGCCGGTGCGGTCAGTGGTGAAGGCGGCATGACGGTCGAATCGGCCCTGAAGGGGTATACCTTCGGTTTCTGGGCCTTGATCGGTTCGGGTGTGGTCCTGTTCCTGGTCGCGCCGCTGATCAACAAGCTGATGCATGGTGTGAAGTAATGAGAGGGTAGTGGGCATGCGTACAACGTTCGGTGGTGCAGTGGTGGCAGTGGTGTGTGCGGTGCTGATCGGCGCCTGTTCGCAGCCTCAACCTCCCGCGGCCCCCGAGCCCACGCAGCCCCTCGACACCCGCCCCACCGAGCCACCGGTCGCTGACCCCAGCGAACCGGTGGCCTCGGGCAACACCCCGGCGGCGGCCGACATCGCCGCCATTGCCGGGCTCGGCGCACAGTTCGACCCGGCCCGCGACCCCGCTGCCGACCTGGAAACCGCCAAGGTCGAAGCCCAGCGCGGCAACAAGCGCATCCTCCTGGAAGTGGGCAACGCCGCGTGCGAGCCCTGCCATGCGCTGGATGAAGCCGTGGAAGGCAATGGTGATCTGCGCCGCTTCCGTGATGCCCACTACGTGTGGGTGAAGGTCAACAACAGCACCGAGAACCCGAACGCGGCCTTCCTGGGCCAGTTCCCGCCGTTCGAAGGCGAGTACCCGCGTCTGCTGGTGATTGATGCCGACGGCACCCTGCTGGCGCCGCAGCCCAGCGAAGCGATGCGCAAGGGCAAGACCGTGCAGACCGCACGCGTGATGGCGTTCCTCAAGCAGTGGGCGCCTGACCGGTAGCGCCCGGCGCCTCCCGCCCGCTGCCCGGCCATCCACGCGTGGCGTGGATCTACAGATCATTACCCTTCGGCCGTTAATGGCAAGGACCTCACTGCGCCACCCGGCGCGACCGGAGCGCCCATGCACAGCGACCACGCCGAACGCCTGCCCGAACCTGCCAGCCCGTTGGCCGAAGGAGAGGCGCCCGATGGCGTGAGCCTGCCTGCGCAGGAAGCCCTGCTGGATGACGCCGGCACCGGCGACGATACGCTGGAGTTGGCACCGCCGCGGCATCGGCTGCCGCAGATTGCCCTGCCCGACAACGTGGTGCTGAAAGGCGCGGTGCAGAAGCTGGTGGAACAGAAGGCGCGGCTGGATCGACTCGCCGCCGAAGGACAGCTGGCCGGCCTGCTGCCGCCGGAATGGCACGGCAACGGCGTGCGTGCGATCGACCTGTCCAGTTTCGTGCAGGGCGTGCTGCCGTTCCTGCAGCCCGCTGAGCGCGGTGAAACCGCACCAGCCCGCCTGCCGGTGCGCCATGTGCTGGGCGACGACAGCCGCTGGGGCCTGGCCGATGTGCCCGAACCGAAGTCACTGGCCTGGTACCTGGCCAGCGATGACCGCGCCAACGCGGGCAGCAAGGATGTCGCCGAGGCCTATCTGGTCGGCGCGCTTGGCCTGGCCTGGATGCAGGAAGGGCGCAGCCGTCCCGGCTTCCTGCGTGCGATGGACCAGGACAGCCTGGCGGCCCGGGTGACCATGCTGGGCTACCCGCCGCCGAGCGAACTGGCGTTGTACAGCGTGACCGCACACGGCCAGCCGCAGATCTGGTGTGTGCATGGGCGGCGCAGGCTGCGTCCGCTGGTGGCGCCATGGCTGAGCGTGCCGCTGCTGACCGCCTACGGCGTGCCGGCACCGGTGGCGTGGCCGGGCAGCTTCCCGCCCGTCGAGGCCGTGGCCGAGGCGATTGCCGCCGCGCGTCCAGGCAAGCTGCTGCCGGAGGTGGATCTGGGCAGAGTGGTAGCGAAGATCGCCGAAGATGCCTCGTCCGAAGCGTGGCAGCCGGTCAGCCTGCTGCAGCTCAACACCTGGTCGCCGCGCTGGCCGTTCTTCCTGGGCACCTTCGTCGGCCTGCCGTCGCTGCTGCTGGTCACTGCCGCACTGGCGTTGCCCGGGGCGGTCGAAGCGGCCACTGTTGCCGCCTCGCTGGGCTTTGCCGGTGGCGCCATCGGCGCGCTTGCGGTGCCGTGGATCCATGCGCGGCGCAAGCATCTGAGCTGATCGAGCGGGTCATCCACGCATGGCGTGGATCTGTCGATCCTTGCTGAGTGGAGGCTAGGGATCGATGTCTTCAGCAGTGAGTTCCATGCGTTGCCGGGCACGCTCGGTGGCGGCCTGCAGTCGTTGCTTGAGGACGTCCCGGGAGGGAAGGGAGGTCAGGTACTCCGCCACATGGATGCCTGAGCGGTCCAGCTCCAGCAACTCGATCTGGCCTGCCTTCTTGCCTGTGCAAAGGATGATGCCCAGCGGCGCCTCTTCCCCTTCCTCTCGTTCATAACGATCCAGCCAACGCAGATAGAGCTCCATCTGGCCCTTGTACGCTGGCTTGAAGTCACCGATCTTCAATTCGACGGCCACCAGCCTGCGCAGGCGGCGGTTGTAGAACAACAGGTCGAGATGGAAGTCATCGTCGTCGATCTGGATGCGTTTCTGGCGGGCGACGAAACTGAAGCCTGCCCCGAGTTCGAGCAGGAACCCCTGCATTTCACGCAGGATGGCGCCTTCCAGTTCCTGTTCGTCCCAGCAGTCCTTCAACCCGAGAAAATCCAGTACGTACGGGTCGCGCAGGACCAGGCCTGGGGAGAGCTGCTGGTTCCTGCGCAACGCCGACAGCTCATTGGCGATTGTCTGTTCGGGCTGGCTGGAGAGTGCTGTGCGTTCGTACAGCATCGAATCGATGCGCTGGCGCAACATGCGGACACTCCAGCCTTCCGTGCTGGCCATCTGGGCGTAGAAGTCGCGTTTGAGTGGATCAGACAGCGGAATCAGCGCGATGAAATGGGTCCAGCTCAATTGTCGTAGCAGTGATACGACAATCTGCTCGTCGGCAAATGCGATGGAGAACTGCACCATCCTGCGCAGGCTCTTTTCACCGAACGAGCCGCCGAACTCGGCAGACAGCGTCCTGGCGATGCGCTTGAACAGGACCTCCCCATAGCGTGCCCGATGTCCACCCATCTGATCGACATGGATGCGACGTCCTATACGCCAGTAAAGCAGCGTCAGTTCGGCATTGACGGTCCTGACCATCCCGGCGCGGGCCGTGGATATCAGTGTCCGGATATCAGCCAGCAGGTCGTTGGTATGCGGCAGGGTGGGGCGCGGTGTGTCATCCATGAGGTGCTTTCCAGCAGGTTCAGGGTTCGGCAATCACCCGCAACGCGCTGGCATAGCCCTTGGCGAGACTGGTCAGGTCAAGCAACCGGTTCAACGACAGCAGCAGCCCTGGCGGGCAGGCCTTCAGGCGATGATGCTCAAGCCACGCCTCGGTGACGGTTTCCAATGTGGCCAAGGCCTCATCGATGCGCTGCAGGTCGGCATCGCGGTCGATGGGCCCGGTAGTTGGAGGATGGGGATGGGTCATGGCGAAGCTCCGAGGAGAGGCCGCCGGAAAGGCGGCAGGCGATGCGTGGTTGAAAGACCGTGATCCGAAGGAAGAACGGCGGCCATGCGGCCCCACGCACCGCCCGCCAAAGCAGGGCAGCGCGAGTCGCCGCCGCTCGCGATGGGCGGCGACGGGTGCGGCGTGGTTTCCTTCGGATCATCGGGCTTTCAACCCCGGCAGCGGAGCGCCGCTGCGTTCCCACCCTCAGGCCTGTGCAGCCCGCCGTCCAATAGGCAATGCCACTCGATGCGCGAATGTCGATACAGCCGCTCTGTCGGTCAGGACTCTACCGGCCCGATGCCGAAACATCAGGTGGTAAACGCGACACGTCGAGTCGAACCCGGCCGAAAGACCGTTCGTCGGCGGGCCATGAACACCGCGCGTTGCACGTCATCAATGGCCTGCGCCGGATCCCTCACAGCGCAGCCCGCGACATCATCCACGCGTGGCGTGGATCCATGTGCCGACCAAGGTCGACACCTGCCAAGGGGCGCCGCCCCGAAGGGGTCAAACCCCTTCGCCCATCCGCTCCAGGCCATCGCCGGCCAGGCGCAGGATCAGCTTCTCCAGCACCTGCTCCTCTTCCTCGCTCAGCACCGACATCAACTTGCGGGTGATCTCGATCACCATCGGCGCGATCGTCTCGTACACCTCGAACCCCGCCGCCGACAGCGCCAGCACCGAACGGCGGCGGTCATCGCCATGCGTCTCACGCTTGATGAAACCGCGCTCCAGCAGGCGGGCCACCGCGCGGCTGACCGCGACCTTGTCCATTGCCGTGCGGTCGGAGACCTCGCTGGCCGACGACCCGGGGTACAGCGCCAGGATGGTGATCACCCGCCACTCCGGAATGGCCAGGCCATAGCGGTCGCCGTACAGCTTGGCGATGTTGCCGCTGACCCGGTTGGACAGCACGCTCAGCCGGTACGGCAGGAACTGTTCCAGGTCGAGCAGGACGTGGGAGGCACGCAGGCGGGTGGAAACGGGATCGGCGGGGCTCATGTTGCGGTGCACCTTGCTGGTGGTTTCAAGTGTAACTATAAGTGTTGGGTCCGTACCCTGCATTCTCGCCGGGTCCAACCCCGCCCGCACCTGGTTTGTGCCGATGCGGCACCGATTCGGAGCCACGCCATGAATACCGCAGTCCCGTCCGCCTCGCATCCCAACCCCGGCATGCAGGTCACCACCTTCGAAAACCCGATGGGCATCGACGGCTTCGAGTTCGTCGAATTCGCCGCACCGGCCGGCCGTGGTGCCGAGCTGCACGAGTACTTCCGCAAGTTGGGCTTCAGCGCGGTGCTCAAGCACAAGCAGCGTCCGATTACCGTCTATCGCCAGGGCGACGTCAACTTCCTGGTCAATGAAGACCCCGATTCGTTCGCCGCCGACTTCGCTGAAAAGCACGGCCCGTGCGCCTGCGGCTTCGCCATCCGCTTCAAGAAGCCGGGCGCGGAGGTCTACCAGACCGCGCTGGGCAATGGCGCCGAAGCCATCGCCTTCAAGCCGGAGAGCAAGGCGGTCAACGCCCCGGTCATCAAGGGCATCGGTGACTGCATGCTGTACCTGGTGGACCGCTACGGCGATGCCGGCAGCATCTTCGATGGCGACTACGAGCTGATCGCCGGCGCCGAGCTGCGCCCGAAGGGCTTCGGCCTGACCTTCATCGACCACCTGACCCACAACCTGTACTTCGGCAACATGCAGCAGTGGTCGGACTATTACGAGCGCCTGTTCAACTTCCGCGAGATCCGCTACTTCGACATCAAGGGCCTGAAGACCGGCCTGGTGTCCAAGGCGATGACCGCGCCGGATGGCATCGTGCGCATTCCGCTGAACGAATCGTCCGACCCCAAGAGCCAGATCAACGAGTACCTGGACGCGTACAAGGGCGAGGGCATCCAGCACATCGCCTGCTTCACCGAGAACATCTACGAAACGGTCGAAGCCATGCGCGCGCAGGGCGTGGATTTCCTCGACACGCCGGAGACCTACTTCGATGTGATCGACCAGCGCGTGCCCAACCACGGTGAGGACGTCGCCCGCCTGGCGAAGAACAAGATCCTGATCGACGCCGACCCGGAAACCCACCAGCGCAAGCTGCTGCAGATCTTCACCCAGAACTGCATCGGCCCGATCTTCTTCGAGATCATCCAGCGCAAGGGCAACGAAGGCTTCGGCGAAGGCAACTTCACCGCGCTGTTCGAGAGCATCGAACGCGACCAGATCCGCCGCGGCGTGCTGTAAGGTTTCCACAACGGCACCTTCTCCACCGGTAGCGCCGGGCCATGCCCGGCGGCTTTCCCCAGGCTTCCAGGAACCCCCATGTCTCCCTCCATCACCGCCCGCGGCTACCAGTCCGGTTTCGGCAACGAGTTCGCCAGCGAGGCCGTGCCCGGTGCGCTGCCCGTCGGCCAGAACTCGCCGCAGAAGGTGGCCCATGGCCTGTATGCCGAGCAGCTGACCGGTACCGCATTCACCGCACCGCGCGGCAGCAATCGCCGCAGCTGGCTGTACCGGATCCGTCCGGCGGTTACCCACGGTGAGTTCACTCCCTTCGCGCAATCGCAGCTGCAGTGCGATTTCAGTGCACAGCCGGCTTCGCCGAACCAGCTGCGCTGGAGCCCGCTGCCGCTGCCGGAACTGCCCACCGATTTCGTCGAAGGCCTGTACACGATGGGCGGCAACGGTTCGCCCGACGCGCATGCCGGTGTCGGCATCCATCTGTATGCAGCCAACCGTGACATGGTCGGCCGCTACTTCTACGACGCCGACGGCGAACTGCTGATCGTGCCGCAGCTGGGCAGCCTGCGCCTGCTGACCGAGCTGGGCGTGATCGAGATCGAGCCGCAGCAGATCGCGGTGATTCCGCGCGGCGTGCGCTTCCGCGTTGAACTGCCGGATGGCCCTAGCCGTGGCTACATCTGCGAGAACTTCGGCGCACTGCTGAAGCTGCCCGACCTGGGCCCGATCGGTTCCAACGGCCTGGCCAATCCGCGCGATTTCGAGACCCCGCATGCCGCGTTCGAAGATATCGACGGCGATTTCGAACTGATTGCCAAGTTCGACGGCCGCCTGTGGCGTGCGCCGATCAATCATTCGCCGCTGGACGTGGTCGCCTGGCATGGCAACTACGCGCCGTACCGCTATGATCTGCGCCGCTTCAACACCATCGGCTCGATCAGCCACGACCACCCGGATCCGTCGATCTTCCTGGTGCTGCACTCGCCCAGCGACACCCCGGGCACCAGCAACATGGACTTTGCGATCTTCCCGCCGCGCTGGCTGGTGGCGCAGAACACGTTCCGCCCGCCGTGGTTCCACCGCAACATCGCCAGCGAATTCATGGGCCTGGTGCATGGTGCCTACGACGCCAAGGCCGAAGGCTTCGTGCCGGGCGGTGCGTCGCTGCACAACTGCATGAGCGGCCACGGTCCGGATGCCCCGACCTTCGACAAGGCCTCCAATGCGGACCTGTCCAAGCCGGATGTGATCAAGGACACCATGGCCTTCATGTTCGAGACCCGTGGGGTGATCCGCCCGACCGCGCAGGCGCTGGCAGCAAGCCACCGGCAGGGCGATTACCAGCAGTGCTGGAACGGCCTGCGCAACAATTTCCGTTGATCGTCCGCATCCACGCATGGCGTGGATCTATCGGGAAGCGCGATACCGCGTCCACGCATGGCGTGGATCTACCGGGAAGCGCGATACCGCGTCCACGCATGGCGTGGATCTACCGGGAATCGCGATACCGCGTCCACGCATGGCGTGGATCTACCGGGAATCGCGATACCGTATCCACGCATGGCGTGGATCTACCGGGAATCGCGATACCGTATCCACGCATGGCGTGGATCTACCGGGAAGCGCGATGCCGCGTCCACGCATGGCGTGGATCCATCCGGGCACGTGATGTAGTAGATCCACGCCATGCGTGGATGCTGTTCACCGGTTCAGGCAATGGCCGCGAACGCGCTGCAATGCTCCACCGGCAGCGCCTCCATCAGCCGCTGCCGCACGCGCTGGCAGTACCCTTCCGAGGTCAGTGCCGGCAGCACCTGCAGCGCCGATTGCATCACCCGCAGCACCTCGCCTTCGGCACGCGCCTGCTGCAGGTCGCGGAACAGCGCCGCTGCGTTGGGATGCCGCTGCATCTCCAGGATTCCCAGCACATAGATGCGCGCGGCGACCAGCGAGCGACGGCGCTCGACCGGCGCAGAAGCGGCAGTGACTGACGGCGCCAGTGGAGCCGTCATCGCAACCGGTGCAGGTGGCGAGGAGGCGGGTGCGTCCGCAGCGGTCACCAGGTAGCCGCCCTGGATCAGCTGGATCACCATCGCTGCCGCATCCTGCCCAAGCAGTGCGGTCAGCTCGGCGATGCTGCGCTGGCCATCACACAGGATCAGCAGGCGTCGCTGGCGCATGTCCAGCGGTGCGCGGTGGGCCTGCAGCGCGGTTCGGGCGAGGTCGGTCTTGCGCGGTTGCATGGGGAGGACAGCCAAGTCGGTGCTCGCCCAGCCTGAATGAGGGCGATGAAACCGCGATGACAATGCAGCGCCTGCACGCCGGCTGCGGTAGCGTGCACCCACCCTGTGCCAAGGATCCGCACCGATGAAGCATCTCCCGATGGCCGGCCTGCTGCTGTTGTCGCTGGCCGCCTGCAACCGTAGTCCCGACACCGCCGCACCGGCAGCGCCGCCTGCGGCCACCGCACCGGCGAAGGATGCCTCCGTCCCCGCCGACGCCGATCTGGCCACCGCTTCGCCGGTGGATCCGCGCAGCGACAGCCCGGCACGCCTGGATGGCTTCGGTGGCGCCACGCTGGGCGCAGGCATCGCCGAGGTCCGCAGTGGCTTCGGCACCCCTTTGCAGGGCCTGGGCACCGATGCGGCTGGCAAGCCGCTGCCTGCCGACGATGCCAATGAAGGCTGCTACTTCCTGCGCCCGCAGGGGGCCGAAAACCCGCGCCTGATGTTCGAAGCGCGCAAGCTGGTCCGCTACGACGTACGCAGCCCGTCCATCGTCGCCCCCGGTGGCGGCCGGGTCGGCATGACCCTGGGCGAGCTGCAGGTGCTCTATCCCGAGCGCGCCGACGTCGGTCCGGACAAGTACGACGACAAGGCCCAGCACCTGCGCGTGCGCCCGGCGCAGGACGGAGCGGCGATCATCGATTTCGCCCTCGGCGCTGACGGCAAGGTCAGCGCCTGGCGGGTCGGCAGGACCCCGCAGGTGGACTACGCCGAAGGCTGCGGCTGATCGGCCGTCCTCGGCTCACCCGCCGCGGGTGGGCCGAGCGTAGAATCGCGCCACGACCGCTGGGGAGCGCCCGATGATCGCTATTGCCATTGCCTGGTTCCTGCTCGGCCTGCTGTTGCTGGCCCTGGGTGGGGACTCCATCGTCAAAGCCGTGTCCGGCCTGGCGCAGCGTTTCGGCGCCAGTGCATTCACCGCAGGCCTGCTGTTGCTGGGAATCGCCACCTCGCTGCCGGAGCTGGCGGTCAACGCCCGCGCGCTGGTGGTGGGCCAGCCGGAGCTGGCCTTGGGCAATGCCGTCGGCAGCAGCGTGGTCAACCTCGGCCTGACCCTGGCGGTGGCCGCGATGGTGGCGCCGTT
Source organism: Stenotrophomonas sp. 3(2025) (assembly GCF_052665395.1). Classification (NCBI taxonomy): domain Bacteria; kingdom Pseudomonadati; phylum Pseudomonadota; class Gammaproteobacteria; order Lysobacterales; family Lysobacteraceae; genus Stenotrophomonas; species Stenotrophomonas sp. 3(2025). The sequence continues at coordinate 302,823 of NZ_JBQOIF010000002.1, forward strand.
GCTGCTGCGCGCGCGCCTGCAGGCTGTGCTGTGGTGGGGGCTGCTGGCCGCGGGCCTGCTGCTGATCGTATTCGGACTCGATGGCCGGCTGCTGCGCTGGGAGGCCTGCGTGCTGGTGGCCGGGTTCGTGGTGGTGCAGTTGCTGCTGCTGCGTCGCGGACGCCATGAGGGCGCCGAAGTACAGGCGATCATCGCCGAGTCGGCGCTGAGCCGCACCAGCCTGCCGTTGAACGTGCTGCGCCTGCTGGTTGCCGCACTGGCGTTGTATTGGGGCGCGCGCCTGGTGGTCGGTGCCGCCGCTGATTTCGGCGCCGCGCTGGGCTGGACGCCGCTGCTGGTGGGTCTGCTGCCGGTGGCGATCGGCACTGCGTTGCCGGAGGTGGCGGCCGCGGTCGCGGCAGCACGCCGTGGTCACGGCGACATGGTGCTGGGCCACGTGCTCGGCTCCAGCGTGGTCAACCTGATGCTGGTGATCGGTGCGATGGGGCTGCTGCAGCCGCTGGCGTTGCCAGCCTCGTTCGTGCGCCTGGAACTGCCGGCGCTGCTGGCCTTCGCACTGGTGCTGTACCCGATGTTGCGCGGCGACCTGCGCATCAGCCGCATCGAAGGTGCGGTACTGCTGGGCGCGTTCGTGGCCTGGCTGGGACTGGAAATCGCGCTGGTCACACCGGTCTGAGGTAGTGCCGGCCGCTGGCAGGCAACCTCGGCGAACTCGCAGCCAGGCATGGCCTGGCTCTACTGGTGGTTATCCGGGGTCGTGCCGATCGACGGTCGGCACCCACCAGTCAACGCGCGGTGGTTTCCTCTTCCCGCTCCGGTTCCGGCGGGGGCAGCTGTTCGTCTTCGGCACGCTCGTTGCCCGGCAGGCTGGGGCGCGTTTCCATCAGCAGCGACAGTGCGGCCTTGGCCATCAGGTGCGCGCTGATCGGTGCGGTGATGAACAGGAACACGGTGATCAGCAGCTCGCGCGGCTGCGGGTCCTGGCCCAGGAAGATGTGGTAGCAGACCGAGCACACCAGCACGCAGCCCACGCCCAGCGTGCTGGCCTTGGTCGGTGCGTGCAGGCGCTTGAAGAAGGTGGACAGCTTCACCAGGCCCAGCGCGCCGACCAGGATGAAGAAGCAGCCGAACAGCAGCAGGATCGACAGCGCGATCTGGATGAAGGTGATCATTCGACGATGTCCCGGCGCAGCACGAACTTGCTCAGCACCACGGTGCTGCCGAAGCCGAGCATGGCGATGATCAGGGCCGCCTCGAAGTAGATCGCCGAATTGAGGTACATGCCGAACAGCATCAGCTCGGCGATGGCGGTCACCGACAGCGTATCCAGTGCAAGGATGCGGTCGGGCACGGTCGGCCCGCGCAGCAGGCGCCAAGTGGCCAGCAGCATGGCCAGGCCGACCACGTGCATGCACACCACCAGGGTGGTCTGGATGATCTGGAATCCAGTCATGGGAAGATCTCCATCAACGGGGCTTCATAACGGCGCTTGATCGTGTCGATCAGCTCCTGCGGGTCTTCCAGGTGCAGCACGTGCACCAGCAGGAATCTGCGGTCATCGCTGAGGGCGGCCGACACCGTGCCGGGGGTCAGGGTGATCATGCTGGTCAGCGCGGCGATGCCGTGGATGTTGGCGATGTCCAGCGGCAGCCAGATGAAACCGGGGTGGATGTTCTTTTCCGGGCCCAGCACCTGGATGGCCACGCGGATGTTGGACATCAGGATGTCCCACAGGGTCACCAACAGCAGCTTCGGCAGCGGCCGCAGGGTGCCGATGCGGGCGAACTCGCGGTCAAGGCGCGCGGCGAACAGCGGAATGACCACGCCCAGCAGCAGGCCCAGCAGGAACTGGCCGAGCGTGAAGCTGTCGGACATCAACAGCCAGAACACCACCACCATCACGCTCAGCGCGGTAGAGGGCAGCAGGCGGCGGATCGGGGAACGCTTGGCGGTCATGGCTGGCGGATCTCCGGCGTGGTCGCGCGCAGCTGCTGCACGTAGTCGCCCGGCTGCAGCAGCTGGGTGGCGATGGCGTCGGTGTGCTGCATCAGCGGGGCAGCGAACAACGTCATGCCGATGCCGTAGGCCAGCAGGATGCAGGCGGCAAACAGCTCCACACGGCGCAGCGGTGCCTTGCGCGGTGGCGGTGCATCGGGATCGGGCAGCGGCACGCGCCAGAACAGGCGGATGCCGCCGCGGGTCAGGCCCATGATGACCAGCAGGCTGCTGACCAGCACTGCGGTCCACACCGCGCCGGTGTACTGCGCGGGCATGCCGGCCAACAGCGCGGCCTTGGCCAGGAAGCCGGACAGCGGCGGCAGGCCGGCCACCGACACCGCCGCAATCAGGAACAGCACGGCCGGGGTCTGCTTGCCGGGCATCGGTGCGATCACTTCCTTGCGGTCGCTGGCGCCGCCACGACGGCGTCGGATCAGGTCGGCGACCAGGAACAGTGCGGCGGCGACGAAGCTGCTGTGCGGCAGGTAGTACAGGCCGGCCGACAGCACCTCAGGCGTGCCCACCGAGAAGGCGATGAACAGCGTCGCCGCCGAGACGATTACCAGATACGAAATCAGCACGCGCAGGCGCGCGGCGGCCAACGCACCCAGGCCACCCAGCACCAGCGTCGCTACGCCGGCCCACAGCAGCCAGTCGCGGCCGTAGCCGGCCATCGCCCCCGCATCCTCGCCGAACCACAGCATCTGGATGCGCAGCACGGCATACAGGCCCACCTTGGTCATGATCGCAAACAGCGCCGCCACCGCCGCCGGAGCACGCGCATACGATTCGGGCAGCCACAGGTACAGCGGCATCAGCGCGGCCTTGGCACAGAACACCAGCAGCAACAGGCCCATCGTCGCCTTCACCAAGGTCAGCTGCGCAGGCGGCACTTCGGCGATGCGCTGCGACAGCTCGGCCATGTTCAATGAACCCAGCGAGGCGTACAGCAGGCCCAGTGCGATCAGGAACAGGGTCGAGGCGGTGACGTTGAACACCACGTAGTGCAGGCCGATGCGCATGCGCAGGCCACGACCGCCACTGAGCAGCAGGCCGTAGGAGGCGATCAGCATCACCTCGAAGAACACGAACAGGTTGAAGATGTCGCCGGTCAGGAAGGCGCCGTTGAGGCCGACCAGCTGGAACTGGAACAGCGCATGGAAGTGCGGCGCGCGGCGGTCCCACCCCGAACACGCATGCAGCAGGCAGGGGATGGCCAGCAGCAGGGTGGTCAGCAGCATCCACGCCGACAGCCGGTCGGCCACCAGTGCGATGCCCAGGCGTGACGGCCAGTCACCCAGCAGGTACACGCGGATGTCGCCGCCAGCGGTGTCGGCGAACAACAGCCCGACCACCACCGCCAGCGCGCCCAGCGCGGCCCACGCCACGGCGCGCTGCACCTTCGGCCCATAGCGGCGGTGTTCGACGAACAGCGACAGCGCAGCGCCGAGCAGCGGTACCAGGATCGGCAGGATCACCAGATGATTCATGCGCGGTCCTCGCCCCGGCGCGGCGGTGCATCGTCATCCGGCTCGTGCGCGTCCACGTGGTCACTGTGGTTGTCGCTGCGGCTGCGCATGGCCAGCACGATGCTGACGGCGGTCATCGCAAAGGCAATGACGATGGCGGTCAGCACCAGCGCCTGTGGCAGCGGATCGGTGTAGTTGCCCAGGTGGCTCTCCACGCCCTCCTGCAGCACCGGCGCCTTGCCCTGCACCACGCGGCCACCGGCGAAGATCAGCAGGTTGGTGGCGTAGGACAGGAAGGTCATGCCGAGGATCACATCGAAGCTGCGCGCGCGCAGCAGCAGGTAGATGCCGATGGCGGTCAGCACGCCGATCGCAGAGGCCAGGGCCAGTTCCATCAGTGCATCTCCCCCGTTCGTGCCGAGCGGCGTTGCAGGTCGATCTCGCCCTTGCGCGCGGTGCGCGTCCGCGAGGGTTTGACGGTGGCCATCATCGACAGCATCAGCATCGCGCCACCGAACACCACCAGGTACACGCCGATATCAAAACCGATCGCGCTGGCCAGCGGTACATCGCCGATCAACGGCAGATGCAGGTCCAGGTGGCCGCTGGTCAGGAACGGCACGCCGAACAGCATCGACGCGGCGCCACTGAGGATGGCGATCAGCAGGCCGATGCCGATGCAGCGGATGTAGTCGAAGCCGAAGCGTGACTCCACCGAGGCGGTGCCCTGGATCACGTACTGGATCAGCAGCGGCACCGCCAGCACCAGGCCGGCGATGAAGCCACCCCCCGGCGCGTTGTGGCCGCGCAGGAACAGGAAGATGGAGACCGTCAGGGTCAGCGGGAACATGATCTGGGCCAGATCGGCCGGCACCGGCAGCTTGATCGGCGGACCGGGCATTATCTGCTCCGGCGCCATCCGCGTGCGACGCAGCAGCGCGTGCACGACCAGTGCGGCAATGCCGAACACGGTGATCTCGCCGAAGGTATCGAAGCCGCGGAAGTCGACCAGGATCACGTTGACCACGTTCTGGCCGTACGCCTCGGGCAGGGCGCGGGCAAGCAGCTCGCCGGCCATGGTGTTCGGCGGCAGGGTCATCGCGCTGTAGGCCAGCGCGCCCAGGCCGGCACCGGCCACGATCGCGATCAGCGCATCACGGCGCTTGCGCCAGCGTGGCCGCTCCGGGCCGGACTGTGCCGGCAGGTAGTTCATGCCCAGCAGCATCAGCACCAGGGTCACCATCTCCACCAGCAGCTGGGTCAGCGCCAGGTCCGGTGCGGACAGGAACACGAAGGTCAGCGCCACCATCAGGCCGACGCCGCCGACCAGCAGCACGGCCAGCAGGCGCTGCTTGTACATGCGCAGGGTCGCTACCGCGCAGGACATCATCACCAGCCACAACGCCCAGCCCAGCAGCGGTATCGGCTGCGGTCTGGTCCATTCCGGCGAGGCCGGGTTGGCGATGTAGGGCGCGGCGGCGACCACGATCGCCACCAGCACCAGGCCCAGCAGCATGCGCTGCAGGCTGCCGTTGGCGATGCCGGCGGTCAACCGCTGCGCACCGGCCGACAGCAGGTCCAGCTGGTGGTGGAAGACGTTGCGTCCCGGGGTGGTGTTGGTTACCGCGTGCAGATCGATCAGCTTGCGCAGGCCGAAGTAGAGGAGCACGCCACCGACCACGCCAGCGGCGCTCATCGCCAGCGGCAGGTTGAAGCCATGCCAGATCGACAGGTTGTATTCGGGCATCGCGCTGCCGAGGATCGAGGAGGCTGCCGCGTGCAGCACCGGCGCCACCGTCAGTGCCGGGGCGATACCCACCGCCACGCAGATCACCACCAGGATCTCCACCGGCACCTTCATCCAGCGCGGCGGCTCGTGCGGCACGCGGTCCAGTCCATGCGGGCCCTTGCCGAAGAACGTGTCGTGCACGAAGCGCAGGCTGTAGGCCACGCCGAACACACCGGCCAGCAGCGCGGCGATCGAGACCGCCGTGCGCATGGTGTCGGTGCCGCCCGCCGACAGCGCTTCGGCGAACAGCATTTCCTTGGACAGGAAGCCGTTGAGCAGCGGGATGCCGGCCATCGCCAGCGAGGCGATGATCGCCAGCGCGCTGGTGAACGGCATCAGCCTGCGCAGGCCACCCAGCTTGCGCATGTCACGGGTGCCGGTCTCGTGGTCGATGATGCCGGCGGCCATGAACAGCGAGGCCTTGAAGGTGGCGTGGTTGAGGATGTGGAACACGCCGGCGACCACCGCCATCGGCGTGGACAGGCCGAACAGCAGGGTGATCAGGCCCAGGTGCGAGATCGTCGAATAGGCAAGCAGGCCCTTCAGGTCATGCTGGAAGATCGCGTTCCAGGCACCGATCAGCAGGGTGATCGCACCGATGCCGCTGACCGTGTAGAAGAACAGATCGCTGCCGGCCAATGCCGGATGCAGGCGCGCCAGCAGGAACACCCCCGCCTTCACCATGGTGGCCGAGTGCAGGTAGGCCGACACCGGGGTGGGTGCGGCCATCGCGTGCGGCAGCCAGAAGTGGAACGGGAACTGCGCGCTCTTGGTGAAGATGCCCGCCAGCACCAGCAACAGGGCATAGGGGTACAGCGTGCTGGCGCGGATCTGCTCACCGGCGGCCAGCACCACGTCCAGATCGAAGCTGCCGACGATGCGGCCGATCAGCAGCACGCCGGCCAGCAGCGCCAGGCCGCCGCCGCCGGTGATCACCAGCGCCATCCGCGCGCCCTCGCGCGCGTCCTGGCGGTGCGACCAGAAACCGATCAGCAGGAACGAGCTGATGCTGGTCATTTCCCAGAAGACCATCAGCAGCAACAGGTTGCCCGACAGCACCATGCCCAGCATGGCGCCCATGAACAGCAACAGGTAGGTATAGAAGCGGTGCGCGTTGTCCTGGCTGCTGAGGTAGTAGCGCGCATACAGCACCACCAGTGCGCCGATGCCCAGCACCAGTCCGGCGAACATCCAGGCCAGGCCATCCAGGCGCAGGGTGACGTCCAGGCCGATCTGCGGCAGCCACGGCACCATCGTGCGCACCACCTGGCCATCGAGCACCGATGGGGTCAGCCAGGCGAGGATCGCCAGCCCGCCCAACGGCGCAAGCGCCGCCAGCCAGGCAGCAGTCGAGCGCGAACTACGGGGGAAGGCTGCGACAGCCACTGCCATCAGGAACGGCAGGGCCAGCAGCAGGGGCAGGCTGGGGAGCATGCAGGGAATCCATGATTCACGAGCAGGTCAGGGAGCATAACAGGCTGCCAAATGTCGCCGAAACCCATTGAACAGCGATCAATTGCAGGTAACGTGCGCTGATTCATTTTTTCTGCGATGCAGCATGCCGCGCGGATGACCCATCAGGACCCGCTGGGCAGGTCCACCCTACGCCCACGCAGGGACAGCGCAGCCCCTGTCGCACAGGGACCGCCGCCGCCGGGCGGGGCAAGGTGAGGAGGCCACCGCGGCAGGCTGGCAGGCGCGCCGTTCAGTGTCGGTGACGGGATCTGCCCGTTCAGGAAACGAAGGCGTCGACGCGGCGACGCTGGTCAGTAGCGCCAGTCGAGCTTGCGATAGGCCTTGGCCATCACCCACGCCGGGCCGATCAGCAGGTAGGTCAGGTCGGTCAGGAAGCTGGGCTTGCGGCCTTCGAACTTGTGGCCGATGAACTGCGCGATCCAGGCGACGACGAATACGCCGATGGCCAGCGAGCGCAGGTTGTGCAGGCCGATTTCCGCTTCCAGCAGCCGGCACAGGCAGCCGAAGACGAAGAACTGGATGAGCATGCCGATGCCCAGCGGACGCGACAGCTTGTTGTAGAAGCACCACGCGCTGAACATCGCGAACGCCGACCAGATGCCGTACTGGAACCAGGTGATCAGCGGCGGCACGCACCACAGCAGGGCCACCACCGACCACAGGATCGCCGGCACCGCCACCACGTGGATGCGCTGGTTGACGACATTGCGGTGGTCGTCGGAGTAGCTGGCGAAATAGCGGTCGATCGGACGCGCAAGCTGGGTGCTGGTCTGCATGTGGCCAGCATACCCCGGCCGGGGCCGCCAGTAGAGCCAGGCCGTGCCCGGCTGCAGGTTCGCCGGGGTTGCCGGCCAGCGGCCGGCACTACCAACCGGCAGTAGAGCCAGGCCATGCCCGGCTGCAGGTTCGCCGGGGTTGCCGGTCAGCGGCCGGCACTACCAACCGCCAGCAGAGCCAGGCCATGCCTGGCTGCAGGTTCGCCGGGGTTGCCGGCCAGCGGCCGGCACTACCAACCGCCAGTAGAGCCAGGCCGTGCCCGGCTGCAGGTTCGCCGGGGTTGCCGGCCAGCGGCCGGCACTACCAACCGCCAGCAGAGCCAGGCCATGCCTGGCTGCAGGTTCGCGGGGTTGCCGGCCAGCGGCCGGCACTACCAACCGGCAGTAGAGCCAGGCCGTGCCTGGCTGCAGGTTCGCCGGGGTTGCCGGCCAGCGGCCGGCACTACCAACCGGCAGTAGAGCCAGGCCATGCCCGGCTGC